>JAFGLP010000082.1 GCA_016927965.1 Dehalococcoidia bacterium | reverse complement strand
TACTGCTTTGGATAGTCGATTTCTGTAAAATTGCCATATTGCAGGAGACCGGCATCGTTTACCAGGACGTCTATATTCCCTGCCGCTTCCTTCGCACCTTCATATAATTTTTCGGTGCCCTTCTCTTCGGCCAGGTCTATATGGAAAGCCCATGTTTGAACAGAGTAATCCCTGCTGATCTCTTTGGCCCAGAGGTCTAGAGTATCCCTTTTACCGGGTACATCATCCAGCACCAGGTTCGCCCCGTCCCGGGCGAACAGCAGAGAAAGCTCCCTGCCGATACCTGAAGCTACCCCGGTGATCAGCACATTTTTCCCCCTGACCTAGAACTTGCTTATGGGCATGCCCCCTTTAGCAGATCTTTAAATGGTGCAGGCATTTCTTAGTAAATATGACATAGCCTGACGAAATTGTTTACAGGGCTTATTCGTTGTAACGCTGATTTTTCAGGAAATCTTCAATGTCCTTGATGATCTGGTCGGTTCCTTCAACCTCAATATCCGAAGGTCCTCCCTCCAGATCGTATTGATCCTCCAGCGAATTAAGGAAGTTACGCATCTGCTCGTTTTCAGAGATAAGCTTATTCAGCATCTCGAACAGGTAAATGGATGCTTTATTAAGTTCGCTGAAATCGATGTCGATGTTTAGAAGCAGCGAGATTTTTTTTGCTATCTCCAGGCATACTATGGGGTTGCTCTCGGCACGAATGTAGAAAGGAACATGTCCCCATATGCTTAGCGCAGGTATCCGTTTCTCGCTGCAAATGTTGAGTAGCAGGCCGTGAATGCTGCCGGGGCCGTGGTAATTGCTGGCTTCGATATCGGCCCTTTCCATATCGGTCAGCAGCGCCTGGTCATTTGTCAGGCCGCTGATGGTAGTTTTCCTCGTATGAGGGATCCTGTCGTAAAGTCCCCCGAAGGCATATAACCGGCGAACGCTGTAAGCCTTGGCGACGTCTACTACCGATTCAACGTATGACTGCCATTTGAGCTGCGGTTCAATACCCATTTGTATAATCAGGTCGTGCTCGCTCTCCTGGTTACGGTAATAATAGAAGCTGTTCATCGGCAAGTGCATCTGCCCGATTATTCCTCCCTGGATGTTTACGTTGGGGCGGATAGAGGCGAAATCATAG
The DNA here is from genome assembly GCA_016927965.1 of Dehalococcoidia bacterium. Next base: position 23,445 of record JAFGLP010000082.1, on the reverse strand, counting down.
AATTCATCCGAGTTCATATCGGCAAATTTCACGGCGTGCAGCTTGGTTAACAGGTAAGAAACAGCTCCTGTTGCTACCTGCGCCGCATCCGGCCAGCCCGTGCAGGCAACTATCATGTCCGGCTGGCGTAATCCGGGCCACTCGTAAAAAACGATCTTACCAGATTCCATTGTAAATCAGTTGCCGCAACAGAACACTTGGAAATTAACAGTACCTTTACACTGGTTGCCATGGTTGTCGTCGACCACCACATCGAGTGTGTAATCTCCTGCCACCCCCGGAGCAATCCACATTACTTTGCTGGCGACATCTTCTTTCAACCCTTTCCCCTGTATTTTACCGTTAGAGGCCGTCCATATGTATTTTAAGTCCTGCAGGTCTTTGCCGTCCACCACGCATTCCACCGGAGTGGATGTCCAGATACGGACTCTTTTAGAGCCGGTTACATTGTCGCTGGAAGACATCGACATTCTCAACAACACGGGCGCATCGGGTGTTATGCTTCCATCGGCGTTAATAAAGACGCGGACCTCTTTTGTCAGTGTCGATTCATGACCGCTGGTGTCGGTTACCTTAACGGTGATGTTATATTTACCCATCTGCTCCGGAGAGAACCAGATGGCCGTGTCACCATCCGGCGTCAGCGTGCCGTTGTCGGCCAGCCAGGTATATGTCAGGCTGTCGCCGTCCGGGTCTTCAGCAGTTACATTAAACTCACCTTCAGAGGCCGGTGCCCAGTCGGTAGCACCGCTAATCCGGGTGATTAGCGGAGGCTGGTTTTCCGAGGTTTCCTGCGGTGCTGCGCATGATGCATTTATCAGCAGCAGCGCTGATAGCAGAGCGGTTGCTATTACAAGTTTCAGTGTGGTTTTCATATTTTCATACCTTCTATGGCTGTGCAAATTTATGGCCTGCAGCAGTAAACATCGAAATTGACCTCGCCGCTGGCTGAATTGCCCGATTTATCGCTGACTATCACGGATACCTTGTAGTCGCCGGCAATACCGGGGGCAATCCAGCCGACCCTGCTGGCTTTGCCCTCCTCCAATCCGTTGCCGATCAGCTTTCCCGTCGGGGATGTCCACTGGTAGGTTAGATCAGAGGCTCTGCTGCCTTCAACGACGCATTGTATCTCAGAAGTTGTAAATACCTTGGGATGTGCCGCGCCCGTAACTACCGTGCTGGAGGGTAAATTGAACTTCAGGTAAATTGTGCTGTCGGGGGTATCATTGTTGTAAGGATTGGTGGTTACTTTAAAAGCTTTGCTGAAGGTTGTACCCTTACCCCCGGCGTCGGAGACCTCCACTGTAACCCTGAAAGAGCCCGGGATCTCAGGGGCAATCCAGGTAGCCTGTTTTCCTTGACCGTTGATAGTCCCCTGCTCGGCAGACCAAGAGTATTTAAGCGTGCTGTCGCTCTCCTCCTCAAGCGCACAAATCAGAGTGCTCTCCTGCAAAGGTTTCCATTCATGTATGCCAACGATATCGATGACCTTCAGTGATACTGTTGCAGGGGCAGTATTATTGGCAGAAGTTACTGACGGGGGTGGCTCCGCACAGGATAGGGCTGTGCTGAGGATAATGATGATGGCCGTGGTCTGATAAAATCTTGCTAATATTTTTTTCATGTTTTACTGTCCGGTTCCTGATCTGTACACGGAAGCGTGGATTAATTCTGAATAGCTGTCCGTCTGGCTTATTTCCAATTGTCTGAATATTATATAATTTTAAGCTGCTTAAAATAAATTGTACGTGAATCCGGAGATAAAGCGGCAGCGGAAAATACACAGGGAGGCAAGGTATGCCGGGAATATCCTTTCAGTGGTTGTTTAATGACTGCACTGTATTGAGGAGGCCCAGTTTTGAATAGTAATAAATTTGCAGAGATGGATGCCACCTTCAACCCCCGCTCGGTGGTGATAATAGGGGCCTCCCCCACGGTCGACATTGCAACGCTGGCGCATTTAAAAACCAAGATCAGGGGCTGCCTTTTCCTGGTCAATCCCAAATATACCGAGATATTCGGAAGAAGGTGTTATCCCTCTGTCCTCGATATCGAAGAACCCCTGGACTATGCCATTATTTCAGTAAACGCCAACCTCGTCTGCCGGGTGATCGAAGAATGCATTCAAAAAGGCATAAAATGCGCACAGATCTTCAGCGCAGGTTTCAGCGAGACGGGGCTGCCGGAAGGCGCTGCGCTGGAGCAGAAGCTCAGGGAAACGGCTACAGGAAAAATAAGGCTGATCGGTCCGAACTGCTTCGGCATATACTGCCCCCGCTCGGGGCTGGCGATTATTCCCGAATCGACCGAAGAGGAAGGCCATATCGGTGTAATTGCCCAGAGCGGCAGTGTGGCTGAGCTTTTCTCATATTTCGGCCGTACAAAAAATATCAGTTTCAGCAAGGTCGTGAGCTACGGCAACGCTGTTGACCTGGACTGTCCGGATTTCCTTCAGTACCTGGCGGATGACCCGGATACTCACATGATAGCCCTGTATATTGAGGGTTCTAAAGACGGTCGAAGGCTCAAGGAAGCGCTGGCCTATGCAGCGGCTAGGAAGCCGGTTTTTGCCATCAAGGGGGGTATGTCCGACAGCGGCAACCGTGTGGCAAGATCGCATACAGGCCAGTTGACTGGTACACCTGTGCTATGGAGTTCGTTATTCCGCCAGTGCGGCGCCATCCAGGTCAATAACAATGATGAGATGATGAATGCAGCCGTTGCTTTCACGCATTCCCCATTGCCCAGGGGCAATGGCGTGGCCATGATAGCCAATTCGGGCGGCTTGAGCGTGATGCAGACGGATTTGCTTATCAGCGAGGGTATGAATGTCCCGCGGTTCAGCGAGGATACACTGCAAAAGCTCAGGGCGGTTGTGCCGGTGGCAGGCACCAGCATCGGCAATCCGCTGGATGCCTGGCCGCTTTTTTACAGAATTCACAAGGACGCAGGCAATATGGCTGAGATCATCAAGATCATTGCTGCGGATAAAAATGCGGATTTGCTGGTGTTCATGTTCGACCAGTTTCGCTATATGCGCCGTGCTCTCAGGGAACGGGCGGCCGGGCACATGCAGACCGTGACCGAGCTGATGCTGAAAGGGTGCAGCTACTGCCGTGATGTGCTGGGCAAGCCGGTATTCCTCAGTATCATGCTTGATCCTTTTTTACAGGATGAAGATGAAAGGGATATTGACCTGTCTTTAAAGAACGCCTTCCAGCAGCGGGGTTTTCCTGTCTTTCCATCGAACGAGGCTACTGCCAGGGCGGTCAGCGCACTTTATAAATATGCCCGGATTTCAGGCCAGAGCCATATCTAGTGGCATGGATGTCCTGTCTCTTTTATAATTACATGGTACGACAATCACGCAGGAAAAAATTTGTTGGAGGGAAAACGCAGCATGGGTAAATCGCTTAAAGGCACCAAAACAGAAAAGAATTTGCTGAAGGCTTTTGCCGGTGAATCGCAGGCGAGGATGAGATATACATACTTCGCCAGCCAGGCCAGGAAAGACGGTTTCATACAGATAGCTGATATCTTCGAGGAGACTGCTGGCAACGAGAAGGAACACGCAAAAGTGTTCTTTCAATACCTTGAAGGCGGGGAAGTTGAGATAACAGCGGCTTACCCGGCGGGGATGATTAAAGACACTAAAGCCAACCTGGAAGCTGCAGCGGACGGCGAAAAAATGGAGTGGACGGCCCTATACTCCGATTTCGCTGCAGTTGCCCGGCAGGAAGGCTTCGACGATGTTGCCAACTCGTTTGACCAGATAGCCAAAGTAGAGAAATTCCACGAGTCAAGGTACAGGAAGCTGGCCGCCAATATAGATAAAGGCGAGGTGTTTAAAAAGAAGGGCAAGACTGTGTGGCACTGCGCCAACTGCGGGTATATCCATGAGGGTACGGAGGCCCCAGCTATTTGCCCGGCATGCAAGCATCCGCAATCCTACTACGAGGTTCTGGCGGATAACTATTAAGCTGTTATGCTGGTATATTCGCACATAGGTCCTGTGTTACGATCAAATTGATTACCTTTCCAGTTGGCAAATAGATTAAAGGGAGGTATTAAATGAGTGACAAGCCGCAGAGTAATCCGGCAGTGGTCGGTTTGGCAGGTTTTGGGGGGACAACGCTGCTCCTACAATTTCACAACCTAGGTTTATGCGGGGCCGGCTCGGTTTTTTGGGCTGCTGTATTCTTCGGCGGCCTGATGCAGTTGATTGCGGGCCTGCAGGAATTCAAAACGGGGAATAACTTCGGCTATGCCGCCTTTTCTACGTACGGGGCATTCTGGCTGGCACTGGGCGGTTGCCTGCTGGGGACTCAGTACGGCATTTTGAAAATAACAAGCGTTGACATAGGCTGGTTTCTGGTCGTGTTCACGCTCATAACCGTGATCTTCTTCATCGGGACGCTTAAACAGAACGGCATGGTCGCCTTCCTTTTCCTGACACTTCTGCTAGGATTCATTTTCCTGGATCTCAGCTTCCTGGGCGGGATGCCTGTATTTACCATTGTCGCAGCTATCGATCTCATCATCTGCGCCCTTACTGCCTGGTACCTGATGGCGCACGGCGTTTTCACCCAGTTTGGCTGGAATTTACCGGTTGGGAAACCCTGGATATCCCGGTAATTTCCATCAAGATTGATATATAATAAAGCAGGCCTTAGCGGGCCTGCTTTATTGCGGCATTATTATATTATCAGTTACCTGGGTATCTGTGTTATTTTACCACTGGCATCAATGTTGTAATCAGCCAAAGTGGGTACGGAGTCGATATATTCTGCAGCGGCTAATTCATCGTCAGAGGAAGGGAACCTGTCCATGTCATTTAAATAAGCGCGGGCTGCGGTGGCTATAGTTTTGTATTCAATTCTAAGCGCCTCCGGCTTTCCGGCATTGACGTATTTTTGCTCGGCTACCATGACAGTGCTGCTCAATACGCCGACAATCGAAATTGCCACCATTAGCTCTATTAGCGTATAACCTCTTTGACTGCCTCTCATAGGCCTATCCTCCAGGTATTTCCTGCGTATAATCGTCTGCGCTTTTTTATTATAAACCGGATATTTGCGTATTGCAACGTGGCATATCAGACGGACAGCTTGCGATAGAGCATGGGAAGGCGGTGAGGCAGCATCTCTATATCATCCAGCACTTCATAGCCGATATCATCGCACATGGTGCGCAGGTAGTCATTACCCGCCGAATCCACCGTCAGGCAAAATGGTGTAATATTCTTCCGCGTCGCTTCCAGCAGGGCCATCTTGGTATCGTGTATGGCATATTCCTTATCGTCATCGTCATAGCCGTACATGGAGTCTTGCGGGTAGCCGTCGCTTACCAGGAAAAGCAGCTTGAGAGAACTGCCGAAAGCGTCCAGCTTGGACGTAGCATGTCGGATGGCCGGACCCATGCGTGTGCCGTGGATGGGAGCGATATTGTCCACACGGCGTTTGATCTTCTCGCTTATGGACTCACTGAAATCTTTTATCACCAGGAATTGTACCTTCGAGCGGCCATGGCCGGAGAAACCATAGATACCGTAGTTATCACCCAGTGTCTCAATAGCGTGCATCAGCAGCACAATACTTTCTTTTTCCAGGTCGATGATGCGGCGCCGCGGCTGCATGACGAACTTCATGAAATCGTACTTAATTGATTCGTCATACTCCATCGGTGTGCGGCTTTTATTGATAAGATCGGACGTCGAACCGCTCATATCAAGCAGGAAGGCTACTGCAACGTCACGCTTTATTTTTTTCTTTTTCCAGTAGACCTTGCCTGAAGGTGTGCGCCCCGCCTTTTTATCAATCAGTTCACCGATAACCAGGTCGAGATCATATTCATCGCCGTCATCCAGGTTCTTGGCCTTATAGAGTAATTCCGCCGGCAGTTTTTCGAACTGGCGCTTTAGTTCGGCAGCCAGTGACTTGCGGCTCTCCAGCGTCTTCTCGTAAAAATAGCTGCTGCCCTCGCTCAGGACCTTTTCCCGTATGCAGCACCATTCGCCCATATAGCGCCTGGCCCGGAAGTCCCATTCATCGTAGCGGAAGAGCTTCTCGTCATCTTCCGGCTTGACAGGGGAGATGGTATCATCCGGCCGGTACTGGTCGACCTGCTGGTATTTCGCCTGTGAAAACTGATAGATGTGGACGCCGCGCGGTAGATCAGCTGCCGACAATCCGGTGGAAGGGAGAGATTGTGAATTCTGGATGTCCGTTATATTAATTTTCTGCCCGTCCAGTTTCTTCAGATCCTCCGCTATCATCGGCATGGTGGCTTTTTGCCCGGAGCGCGGCCGCATCTCCATGTCCAGCTTCATCTCGTCCGCATCGAAGTCTCCCTCGAATTCCTGCCCATCCTCGTCTGAGAAGTCAGGTTCCCCGGTCCCAGGAATATAACTTAAGGCGGAAGAGACAAACAGGTTCTTGGGCAGCTTCTTGGCGATGTCGTACAAGCGTATGGCGGCTTCGGTGGAATCTTCTACAGTAGCTGACGGAGAACACAGCCGGCCAAGCACCTCCCAGGCGTCACTCAGAGGTGTGTACAGCACATCCAGGCTTTCTGTCAGGACCGCGTCAAACTCCAGCCCCTCCAGCAGTTCATAAAAAGCCCGCCGCAGCGTCATGCCTGGCAACTGGGACAATGCCACCAGAATATCTTCCTGCATGCGCCGGTAATGGTGTTTCAGCCCTGGGTAATAGTATTTCACCAGGTAATTGGTGCGTATATTCTCAGCGGCCACGAAAATATGTGCGGCCAGCAGTCGGTCATCGAACAATGAAATAAACCTTTGATAGCTTGATTCACTACTGCCCTGATCAGGCTGCATGCCTGACCTCAGGTTATCGAACAGGAGGGAATCTTTATCGTAATCAAAATCAAAAGATCCAAACTCGGCATGACCGATCTGCTGTGTAACTACCGATTTATACCAGCCGAAGTTGTCTGCGTAGTCCGGATAATTCATGAAGGAAACAGGTACAAAAACACGGACATGCCCGTTGGGCGTATGGCCGGAGCACAGTTGTTTCCACCATGTATTGCGAAGGGTAGTCGGCGGGTTGCTGCCGGTTGATATCTCGACTTCCCGGCCTGTAAGGGCTGTGCAATAGAATTGCATGACCGGCTCAATCGAGGAAAACTCAATGCCGAAATAGTTGTTGGCTGTTTCCTGTTTTGGCTGCTCCCGGTTGCCTGCTGATTCGTTCATACATCATTGCCATTGTCTTTATTCAAATATAGCAGTGACGACTTCCTTAAGAGATTTCTGTACTTCCTGGTCATCTGTAATAGACCATACTGCGGCTACCTCGCAGGCGCGCCTGGCGGGTATACCTTCCTTTATCAGCCTGGCGGCGTAAATCAGCAGCCGCGTGCTGATTACTTCCGACAGGTCCTGCTCTTTGATATTGCGTATCTTTTCGCCCAGCCGGGCCAGCCTGCTTGCCACGTCATCGATAACTCCTGCTTCATGGCTGATGATCTTGCTCTCTATGTCCCGGGGAGGGTGTGTGAATTCGATGGCTATGAAACGCTGCCGGGTGCTATGTTTCAGGTTTTTAAGGATGCTCTGGTAGCCCGGGTTATAAGATATAACCAGCATAAAGCTGTCGCTGGCCTCCAGCATCTCGCCTTTTTTCTCAATGTATAAAGACCTGCGGTGATCGGCCAGCGGGTGTATCAGCACAATAGTGTCCTTGCGTGCTTCCACCACCTCATCGAGATAGCAGATACCGCCGCTTTTAACCGCTCTTGTCAGTGGGCCGTCCACCCATCGCGTGGTATCGCCTTCCAGCAAGTATTTGCCCACCAGGTCGCTGGCCGTCAGGTCCTCGTGACAGGCAATGGTGATCAGCGGGATGCCGTCATGTCCGGAGGCGGGCTCTTGATGCCCGTGCAGTTTATTGCTCATGCGGTAAGTCATGTACTCCAGGAAACGGGTCTTTCCGCAGCCTGTCGGCCCTTTAAGTAGTACCGGTATACGTTCAGCATAAGCTGCCTCAAAAAGGCTCATCTCATCGCCCAGGGGCAGGTAAAAAGGCTCCTCGGTGATGTAGTACTCCTCTATAATGTGGGATTTGTAGTCATGTCTTTTTGATTTATGCGGCATGCGGCCTTACTCCAGCGATTTATTCACTCTACAGAAGATAATTTTATGACTTGGCGGCGGTATTGGCAATAAACGAGGCCTGACAGCGGCGGATGGACAGCGTTTAGTGCGGCCTGTCTGCTATCGTTTATTGCCGGGGAAATCTTTTTTCCGGTTAATATTGTCTTTGCCGGTGGGGGGGATCAGGGGTGGCCTGACAAGCCGGCCGTTAATACGCATGGGCGGTGTGGCGTTAAGTGTGTGGTGCTCAACAATTCGCACCGGTTTGACGATGTTGCCGGGATTCCCGCTCTGCATAGCTGGTGAGTCTTTAATGGTGTGGTGTATGATGCCCGGTCCTGCATTTTTATTGATGCCGCCTGCCTGCGCTTTGATGTAGGCGGGGCTGTTCTCTATCGTATGATGGATATAATTCTGCTTGGGAACAGGTTGAGATTGCGGCAATGGCCTTACCATATGGTGGACGGTTTCACCGGGGATAAAAGCAGGCTGGTTTGAGGACGGGAATTTGACCGGCTTGTAGAGCTCATGGTGTACCTTGACGCCGGGAGGCAAATTCCGCTTGATCTTATCCGCGGCGCTTGCCTCAGGCTGCATATGTGAATAAATAGACTGTTGCCGTTCCTTGATCTTGACGGCAGGTTTGTTCAGTTGGGGCAAAGGAAGCTGTCCCGGCAAAATGGTCCTGGCCTGCCAGGTAATCTGCCTGCCTCGTATGTTATCAATTTTGTATACATACTCGGGCGGGATGTAAGCAACGCGTTCCGGTTTCTCACCAGCAGCTGCGCTGCTGCGCTTGCGGCAGAGTATGGCGATGGCGATAGGAGTCGTTACCGGTTCCGGTAATAATAATAATGTGACGCCGACAATATCTAAAGCTATATCTTTCGGTGTGTAAACGTATGTCATGGACTTATCTGATATTTAACATCACGATGTGGATGCGAGTCAAGCCCTGTCTTGCAGCCAGGCGATCCTGCCTTTGACTACGGCCGCCGCTTCTTTTTGAGAAGGGGCTTTGCTCAGATCGTTGGCCATCTTATCGTCACCCAGCACTTCACGTATCCAACGGGCAAAATCGTTTTTTTCATCGGTCACGTGGTGGGTAAAACAGGCGTGGTTCATCTTCTCAAGCGCATTTTTCAGCTCGTAAACGTTGTTTACTATATTTCCATCGTGACAGTAGAAGCGTTTTTCGTCTGAAACATGCCTTAAGACCCTTTGCGCATCGTCCTTGTTCCTGATTGGCATGTCTTCCTCCTGTTGCAGGCGCGTTTACTACTATCTTTTATGATACATTCGCCGACGCCAGAAAGCAAAGCAGCCGTAAAATAGGGAAGTAAGCTATTGGTCAAAATATTATCCGGCACCGTCAGGTTAACTGTAGTATGATCATTTTCTTGATACGAGGCGATAATTCAAATAGTTTAACCAGTCTCTGCTATTCTGTTGAAAGGCCAAGTATGGTTATCCTCTGCTCAGCTGCCCCTTTTATGTTTTGCTGTATCCTGAAGTAGTCAATAATGGCGTCGACATCCCTGGTGCCCAGGTCCTGGTATTGGGACGTGCTTTTTACCCATGCCTTAAAAAGGCTTATGAAAGGCTTCAACCAGCCGGCCTGGTCCGCCGCTGCGGAAAGGTATTTGTCGGCCAGATACCTGGTTGTTACCAGCGTATACTCTGCATTCATATAAAGGTCTTCGTACCGGCCGTCTGCGCCGGCTGCCTGCAGGGCCGTTATCCGCTGGCCGCTCCGGCAGGACATATCTATAGTCATCTTCAGCCCGGACACCTCGAAAAATGGCGGTGTGTATCCGGCTTCGATATTAAAATCGATGCCGGCCTCCAGCATTTCCCTGATAGTGCTGCCTTGCAGTTTGATGGTGACCAGGTTATGTTGAAGCGGCAGTACCATGTACATGTCATTCTGCAGCACTGTTCCCTTGTAGATGTCCGCCTGTATAGAATTGCTGTCGGCAAGCGCTATCTGCGTGTCGGGGTTCAACTGGCGCGCCGTCCATAGAAATGCATCGGCTGCCACGGGACCGGGACTGAAGTTCGAGCCGCGGATGAAGTCATTGCCGGCAACCCCTATAACAGCGTTCAGATCGTTGGCCACCTCGTTTATAAAAGGCTGGAGCACCGTATCCATTTCAGTGCTTGTCCAGTAAAACTTGATTGAGGGGTTAGCCGCCACCGCTTCCATGATTTTTCCAAACTCCGGCTGGCATGAGCAAAGGTGGTTCCAGCCGTTCTGGTCTGCCAGTTTGAAGCCATTGGTCGAAGGTATGAACGGGCTGCCGCTGAAGCTGCTGATCCGGCCCATTTCATCGAACTGCAGCTTGATCTGTCCGAGCATCTGGTTATTTTCCCAGGCGTGCACTATGAGCACCCTGCCGCCGGACGGTCCTGTCACTTCGACGGGGTAAGGGGTATCCGGCTTTAAACCGATCTGTTCAAATCCAGTTCCTCCCATCAGGGTATGGCTGTGCCCTCCTACGATTATATCGATTCCTTCGACCATCTCGGCCAGTGACGTGTCGTCCTGATATCCGAGGTGCGACAGGATGACTATTTTATTAATGCCCATCCCGTTAAGCTCTTTGATGTATTTTCTGGCCGTTTCCTCCACGGGGAGAAATTTGACCGTCCTGCCGGGATAACCGGTAATGCACGTCTCCGGCGTAATCAGCCCGATAACTCCTATCTTCTCGCCGTCATACTCCAGGATGGTATATGGTTTTATTCGGCCTTCCAGTGAAGGTTCGGCAGTCACATCAAGGTTGGCGCACAGCACCGGAAATTTGACTATATTTACCAGGTTGGCGGCCCCCTGCGGTCCCCCGGAGAACTCCTGGCTGCCTAATACAACTGCATCGAATTTAAGCGCATTCATAGCTTCGAAATCGGCCAACCCGTTAAATTTGACCGACCAGATAGTCCCTTCAACCGTGTCGCCGCTATGCAGCAGCATCACGTTCTTCTCCGTTCGGCGGATATCGTCTACTGCTGACATCATCAGGCTCCAGCCTCCCAGGGTAACCAGCGTATCCGTCCCGTTGATCTTAAGCATTACATCGTGCGGTATGACATATGAATGTGTGTCGCCCACGTGCAGGATGGTGACAGCTAAAGGGGAGGTTTTTACGCCTTCGAGGGTTTCCGCGCTGGATGCGCATGAAAAAAATCCCGGCAACAGCAATAACACCAGGCAAATAACAGGGATCACATGTTTACGGGCCATTTTAACCTCTTCTAACGATAAACTCTGCCGGACAATGTAATATGGGTCCAGCGTTGTAATATAACGTACCGACATAGCTGCTGCTCCAAGGGCGTACTCGTCGGCATTTTCACTATTATAAGCTGTTTACAGTACTTTACGAAATGTCTCTTTATTATCGCCCGGATTATAAAAATCGGGGATCGTGCTGACATGCTCATAGCCAAGGGTCTTGTAGAGCGATCTGGCCGACTGATAGCCGGGATTTGAGGAGGTCTCAATCAGTGCCATGCGGCCTCCCTGGCTTTTAATGTATTTCTCCGCCAGTTTTGCCAGCGTGCTGCCGACGCCCTGTCCATGCAGTGCCGGCCTCACGGCAATCCAGTATATGTCCCAGGCTCCGTGCGTCATGGGTGTCGGCCCGTAGCAAATGTACCCCGCAACTTCTCCCTCATATTCAGCTATGTAAAAAAAGTAACCGGAGCCTGCCCGGTCTTTGAAATAATCATTGATTACTTCTTCGGCAACATCCACTTCGTCGGGAACAAAAACCCCCGTTTCCCTGACCAGTTCCAATATTTGCTGTTTATCACGTGCTTCTATGCCCCTGATCTTTATTGCCAACGCTTACTCCAGGGCCAGATCGACTATTTTCTGAATTAGCTGTGGGTAGCTCATACCTATGGCGGATGCCTGGAGCGCAATGCCGAGGTCGGGTTCGATATCGGGGTTGGCATTGACCTCCAGCACCTTGATAGAGCCGTCCTTGTCCTGCCGCATATCCACCCTGGCATAGCCGCGGCAGCCTGCCGCCCTGGTCGAGGCGAGCACGATGCCGGTTATGTTTTTACGCAGGGCGCTGTCGATTTCTGCCGGGCAGCATACATTGGTTTTCTTATAATACTCGCTTTCCTCGAACCATTTCGACTCGTACGTCAATATGCGCGGCGATCCCGGCGGAAGCGTATATACTATTTCGGATATCTCGACCAATGAGTGGCTGCTGTTACCCAGCACTGAGGCATTAAACTCGCGACCGCCGATGAATTCCTCCACCAGCGCATTGCCGCGAAAGTGTGCACTCACTTTTTCTACCATGGTATGCAGATCATCCGCGTTGCTTACCACGTTGTCGGGTGAAAGGCCCTGGCTGGCGTCATCGTCCCGTGGCTTTACTATGCAGGGAAAGCGCAGGTTGAATTCATCCAAGGTCGAAGGCGTCAATACCATCGAGGCGGGAGTGCTCACCCCCGCCTGATGCAGGACTTTTTTAAACTCAGACTTATCCAGCGTTAACTCCAGCGCGGCGGAGTGATTGCCGGTAAAAGGGATGCCCGTCTCTTCCAGCATGTGTGCAACCACAGGTTCAGTGTGGGGCAGGTCTTCAAAGCCTTCGAAAAGGTTGAATACTACGTCCGCCTCTATTTTCCTGAGGACGTCCGGCACCGATTCAACGGGCATGCGCAGCGGGACCTTTTCTACCTCGTGGCCCAACTCCAGCAGGGCCCTTTTAACTTCCACCACTTCTTCAAGCACTCCGATGATGGATTCATCTTTGCCGGAATCCACCAGGGGAATATCGGTGACCGGCTCGTTATAGATAATAGCTACTTTTAACGGCATAATTTGTTCCTTTTCATGGCAGATTCAAAAATGGCCTTGATGAGCTTGTTGTATGTCCACCCCATTTTATACGACATGATCGGGAGGTCGCCGGATTCAGGATTAAGGCCGGGCAGGGGGTTGACCTCCAGGAAATAGGGCGTACCGTCTGCATCCACCCTGAAGTCTACGCGGGAAAAGTCCCGGCAGCCCAGTGTCCGATATGCTAAAAGGGCGGCCTCGCTGATGCGGGCTATGGTCCTTTTATCCAGCTTTGCCGGGCATTCATATTCTACCAGGTTGCGCCAATCCCTTTTGACTTCCAGCGAATATACAAAGCCACTGGACTTCTTTTTCGGTATGACCCGCATGATCCCTATAATGGCAGGCGGCGAATTCCCCACTATTCCCACTGTTACCTCGTGCCCCTCTATGTATTTTTCTATCAGTACAGGCTGTTTATAGGTTTTAAGCAATGTCCCGGCTACCGCGCGCGCTTTAACGGTGGTATCAACCCTCGATGTCAGCCGGATGCCCTTGCTGGACCCTTCGCAGGCCGGTTTGATGAAGGCCGGCAGAGGGATATCCCGGTCGGTAAGGCCCCTGAGGGCTGCCAGTGAGCTGACCATCAGCCAGGGAGGGGTTGGCACACCGGCGGCCTGGACAAACTGCTTGGCCAGCGGCTTATCGAGCGTTACAGCCAGTGTCTGCGGGTCGGAGCCGGAGTAAGGGATGCTTAGCATCTCCAGCACCGCCGGCACCTGTGCCTCACGGCTGCGCAGACTACCCCTTCCTTCCGCGATATTAAAGACGAAGTCCGCCTTTGTTCTCAGCGTTTTTACCAGGAATTGCCGTCCGCCGCCCAGCTTTATTGTTGAGTGGCCCAGAGAGCGCAGCGCGGAAGCTATGGCATTGACAACTTCCAGTGAGTCATACTCTTCCAGAGCATCTTCGGGTATATCCTGGCCTGCTTGTATGTCGTCTTTCAGGTCGTAGGCCAGGCCGATCCTCATGTTACGCTGCTGCCATCTCCAGTGCTATCTGGGTGTCGTTGGATTTGCGGCGTCCGTTCCTGACGGCCGCGGTCGCTATTGGCCGCGGGTTGTGATAACGGTATATCTTGCCCAGGTAATTTTTAAATACCAGTTCTCCGTCCGAACGTGATACCAGATAGCTGGCCTGCAGAGGGACCTTGCCGCCGCCGCCTGGCAGATCGATCACGTAGGTTGGTACTCCCAGGCCGGACGTATGGCCGCGCAGGCCTTCGACAATGCGCAGGCCTTTTTCCACGCTTGTCCGCAGGTGCTCGGTACCTTCCACTTCATCAGCCTGAAAGAGGTAATACGGCCTTATTTTGGCTTTAAGCAGGTTGTGAGATAGGCTGAGCTGTTTTTCAACCGTATCATTCACTCCTGCCAGCAGCACAGACTGGTTATTGATGGGTATGCCGTGGCGCAGGATTTTATCGCAGGCGGCCCTGGCCTCGTCCGTGATCTCGTTGGCGTGGTTGAAATGTGTATTGAGCCAGATAGGCCCATATTTTGCCAGCATTCCGCATAGCTCATCATCGATGCGCTGGGGCATCACGACCGGTACCCGGGTGCCGATGCGGATTATCTCCACGTGTCCTATCCCGCGTATCTTCTGCAATATGCTTTCCAGTTGCCTGATTGACAGCGTGAAGGGGTCTCCTCCCGATATGATCACGTCCCTGATGCCAGGGTTGCTGCTGATGTAATCCACCATGCGGTCGATTTCAGATGGCGGACGCACCCAGCGCCCGTGCCTCCATTCCCTCTTGCGGGTGCAGTGGCGGCAGAACATCGGGCAAATGTCCGTTACTACCAGCAGAACACGGTCGGGGTAGCGGTGGACCAAGCCAGGCACCACCGAGTCGCGCTCCTCTTCAAGAGGGTCTTCGGAAAGTATACCTGTCTGGAGGATTTCTTCGATGGCCGGCATTGCCTGTTTTCGCACAGGATCATTGGGGTCGTCGTGGTTGATCAGGCAAAAATAATATGGAGTGATCGATATGGGATATTTATCGATGACCAGCCGCATATTTATCTGGTCGCGTACTGAAAGGGGTGTTAGCCTGGAAAGGTCTTCTATACTGGCGATACGATTGCGGAACTGCCATTTCCAATCGTTCCAGTTTTCAGCGGACACATTGCTAAAGAACTGCTTCCTGTTCCTCAGCAAACGCAAGCTTGGGGGTTCTTCTGCTTCGTTTACAAAGTGACCTGGAGGTTCCTCTTCTGCCGGAATTTCGAATAGGTCTTGTTGTTTGATTGTAGCTTGCGCCACCTTGGGCTGTGCCTCCTTAAAAAATTAATTTTTTCCTATTTAAGTCAATCGTAAATTTTATTCTTTTGTTTTTTATAGCATTAAAGTAACACTATGTCAAGTATTTTTGATGAAAATATTTGAAAAATATTCCAATTGAAGCTACGATGGATTTTGGGGTGTGGATTTTGGGGGTTTTTGATAAATAATCGAATACGATATGCAGGTTGATTCAAGAAGGCGGATAAAAAGATGTTTTTTTATTAGCCGACTCGGGGCAGTGCGTCGTAAAAGGCCCGCCAGAAGGGGTCCACCCCCGGGTGGGCCAGCTTTTCAGCCTTGCCGTTCCTCACCAGTGTCATGCCGTTTTGTGCTCTGGTGAGCTCTCCTGCCACCGATGCGCTGATGCCTTTCTGTTGAAGCGCTTTAAGGACATTCTGCGTCTTGTGCGGCCGGCATGAGATGATCAGTGTGCCTTCGCTGATCGATGCGTAGGGGTCGATGCCGAAATACGAGCATATCTCGCTGACGCAGTCCTCCACCACGATGCTTTCCATCTCGACGGTCACTCCCAGTCCTGCTGCCTGTGCGATCTCGAAAAGCCCTCCCCAGATGCCGCACTCGGTGGCATCGTGCATGGCGGTCACACCGTCCTCCCTTACCCCCACTGAGACTGCTGCCAGGGCGTCCTCCACCGTGGACATCTTGAAGAAGATATCCTGCGCCCTGCGGCTGAAATCTGTGCCGTACTCTTTTTCCAGCAGTCCGGGGAACATGGTGGCGAAGATGCCCGACGCTTCGATGGCCGGCCCCTTGGTTATGATGATATTATCGCCTTCCTTTGCCAGCCTGGGCGTAACGTACTTATCGATATCGCCGACGCCTATCATGGTGGCGCCTCCCACCATGGGATAGTGGCAATTCTCGTATCTGCCGGTATGCCCGGTGATCACGGTAATGCCCAGCTTCTCGCATTCGCTGTGCATTTTTTGCCAGACCGTATTTAGCTGTGAGGAGGTCATTTCCATCGGCAGGTTGAGGTCTATGGACAGGTAGCGCGGCCTCAGGCCGCTGGTAGCACAGTCCGAGGCGATGATATGGATGGCGAACCATGCAGCTCGCTCCCAGCCGTATTCGGGAACGATAAAAACCGGGTCGGTCGTGACGGCGACTGCCTTGCCGCCGATCTCGGCAATCCCCACGTCCACACCGTTCTGCGGTCCCACCAGAACGCTGCTGTCGTGTGCGCCCAGGAAAGGCAGTATCATCTTCTCAAACACATCCGGTGAGACCTTTCCGATTTCAGGCATCTCGGTCATACAGGCACCCTCCGTTACAAAAATATAACCAGAAGCTGGAAAGCTCCTGGTCTATCAGTACTTCCCTTCGCTCGCATTACCGAGATCAGGTCATAAGGGTCGCCCCGGACATCCCGGGACTCTCAGCCTTCCAGCTCCCCTAGTTAGTATTCAATTGCTGTTTAATGTATCAATAAATACATGCCAAGTCAAACCAGTGCTTACAACGGCTGCACGTTAGTGTAGTCTGCCGCGTTTTCACCGTCGATGTCATCCTCCAGTTCCTCCAGCGTTTCCTGCCAGGCTTCCCAGATGTCTTCTGAGGATATGCCGAGGTTGATCGCCATTATCTCGAATAAAGATGCCAGATTCCCATACATGTCATCTGTGAGGGCTTCGGGAGCCAATGCCTCCCTGTCGTGCGAGAGGTCCTGCTGTGTAGGGTAGGGGATTATGCTGGAGAGCGCTTCATCATAGGCCTGGTCCATCTCGTCCGCCGGGATACCCAGCCTGTTTGCGGCCCCGGCCAGCACTATTTGTACTTCATCATAGCTGCTCGTATCGGCGGCCCCGTCCTCATACGGCCGGGAAAACTGGTTACTGGTGCTGGTATTATGCAGGGGCAGCGGCCCGTCAGTATTTTTATCCAGTGGATAAAGCTGGGCTACAATCCCGATCATGGTCAGGAATATCAGCATTTCTTTTAATATTTTTTTCCATATCATAGTTTTTACTCATGGTATGATCTAATTAATACAAATATTACCGCTACATTATTTGTATCTTATTAACGGCTGACCGGATATTTCATTCCGGCGCCGGTTTGCACATATAATATAGGGCGTTCCTGTTGGGGTGTATTACATAGAAAAAGCCCGGATTTGGATCTCAACCGGAACGTCAGGAAATTATGAAATATGTAAAGGCAGGTTTACTGCTCCTCCCGGCCGCGTTGCTTGTACCCTGCCTGCTGGCGGCCTGTTCCAGCGGCAGTGATGCGCCCGCGGAGCAAACCCGGCAGGATGCGGTCAGCGCCAATGCAACAGCGGAGATTAAAGAATTTACGCTGCCGCCTGCTCAACCGCAGGCCGCACAGGAGGGCACTGATAATATCAGCCTGCTTTTGCGGGCCGACGACTATGATAAGGCCATAGATGAAGCCCGCTCCGCTCTGGAAGCGGCCCCGAATGACCAGTCTCTCCATCAAAAACTGGCCGATGCCTATATTGCACGTGCGTGGTTCTATAAACTAAAAAGGCTGACCACCTATACGCTGGCCGACCTGTCGAGGGCAGTGGAGGCCGCTCCCAATTATTACCGCTCCCACTATGAGATAGGGCTTTTCCATAATAACCAGTGGCAGTTCAGCATCGGCCTGCTCGATTTCAACAAGGCCATCACACTCAATCCTGACTATGCCCCGGCCTATGCCGAGCGCGCCTACTCACATTATAAAAACCAGAAATATGACCTGGCGTTATCCGACGTTAATAAATCTATTGAACTGGACCTTGCCGTTCCCCGCCCTTACTGTGTCAGGAGCTTGGTCTATGCCGCCGGGAAAAAATTTGACCTGGCCCTGAAAGACGCCATTAAGGCTGTGCTCATCGCCCCGCAGGATGCTTTCTCCTATTACAACAGGGGCCTTGTCTATACGGCGGCCGGACAGTCTGGTCCGGCGATGGCCGACTTTGAGACCACCCTCCAGCTTTCACAGGACGACCTGCTCAGCGAGCGTGCCCGCTGGGCCATCCATGACCTGCAGAAATAATATAGTTCTGGTTGTCATAGATAGGGCCGAAGGGCCGTGGTGATCTCCTGCGAATACCATATTGGGCAGCTACTGTGGGGGAATTATACAGGCCCTGCAGCCGCTTCCTGAAATAGAATCTTCTTACAGGGAGAGGGGATGAACGTATTAATGGCTTCTTCGATAGCGATGCCCTTCGCACCGCAGGCGCTTAGCGATATAATGTCACTAAGATGCGGAGAGATGCCGAATGAAGCGTAAACTCGTTCTGATTAATCCTGTCAATCCAGCCAACGCAGGTTTAACTGTTAATAGGAGCTCCCGTTTTCCCCCTTTGGGGCTTGGTATCATAGCTGCGATTACAACTGATTCATGGGAGGTCACTTTGCTGGATGAAACATGGGAGCCCTTCAAGTATCACCCGGCTGACCTGGTTGGCATAACGGCCTTTACGGCCAATGCTGCCAGGGCTTATGAAATAGCCGGCGTATACCGTTCACGCGGTATACCGGTTATCATGGGCGGGATACATGCCTCCATGTGCTCAGAAGAAGCGGCCAGGTTTGTCGATTGTGTAGTTATCGGCGAGGCGGAGGCAATCTGGTTGCAGATTATTAAAGATTTTGAGGCAGGCAATCTTAAACCACAATATTCAGGTGAATGGGCACAGCTTGCCGGACAACCCTTTCCAAGACGCGATTTATTCAATCAGGGCTACATGTTTGCCTCGGTACAGACTTCGCGCGGCTGTCCCATGGACTGCAGCTTTTGCACGGTGACTGCTTTTAACGGGCGCCGGTACCGGCGCCGTCCTGCCGCTGAAGTGCTGGACGAATTAGCGGAAATACCGCAAAAAATGATTTTCTTTGTCGATGACAATATAATCGGCTATGGAGCAGAAGCCAAAAAAGTGGCATTGGAGCTGTTCAAAGGCATGGTGGAGCGCAAATTGAACAAGTGGTGGTTCTGCCAGGCGTCGATAAATTTTGCTGATGATGAAGAGGTTCTACACTGGGCGGGGCTGGCTGGATGCAAGATGGTTTTTCTGGGGTTGGAATCGGAGGATGAAGCCTCCCTGGCCGAAGTTAACAAGCATATGAATCTACACAAACACGTTGATAAATATGCGGAAGCCTTCAGCAGGATTCATAAAGCAGGTATTGCCGTACTCGGCGCTTTTATATTCGGAATGGACAACGATACATCGAGCAAGCTGGACGCGCGCATAAAGTACATTATCAGGAGCGATATCGATGTCATGCAGGTTACCTACCTGACACCGCTGCCGGGGACGCGGCTTTTTACCAGGCTGGCCCGGGAGGGCCGCCTTCTCTATACTGATTTTCCCGGGGATTGGAGCCGCTATGATATGACAGGGGTGATACACCGGCCGGCTAACCTGGCTGTGGACGAGTACGCCGACAGTATATTGCTGGGCAACCGCCTGATATATTCCTGGCCGGTGCTGCTCAGGAAAGCCTGCCGTACGCTGGTTATGACGCGTAACCCGATGGCCGCAGTGTTTGCTTTTCAATCCAATATAAACTATAGAAACGTGGGCAAAGAACATCTGAAAAGCAGGTGACAGACATCTTTCAAAGCTATATCTGAAGCTTGTAATGAACGCGGCAATCGTAGAGAGTTATTGTTGAATTGACAACCTGTCTGAAATTCGGCTTTTGTAATTTGGGATTTAAGCTATTCGTGTCTCAGCGACTCGATGGGGTCCAGGCGCGCCGCCCGGAAAGCGGGGTAGGTTCCCGATATAAGCCCGGTGCCGATTGATACGGCTAGGGCGATAACGATGATACTCCAGGATATCTCCGGTGTGATCTGGGTTGTCCCCAGGGTGACATTGCCCATGGCCATAGCTCCCAGCATGGCCAGACCCAGGCCTACCAGTCCCCCGGTCAGGCTGATGGCGGCCGACTCTATGAGGAATTGCAGCAGGATGTCCCGCCGCTTGGCGCCGATGGCCTTGCGGATGCCGATCTCGCGCGTGCGCTCTGTTACCGACACCAGCATGATATTCATGATGCCGATGCCGCCCACCAGCAGCGAGATGGCGCCCACTGCTCCCATGAACAGCGAGAAGCCGGCCAGTGTGGCCTGCATGCTCTCCAGCGTCTCGCGCATGTCGGTGATGGTGAAATCGTCCGGCTGCCCTGTCCGGATAAAATGGCGTGCCCTCAGCACGGTGGTTACCTCGGCGATGGCTGAGTCCACCGAATCCGAGTCCACGGCCTTGACGGCTATCTGCTGAATACTGGTGCCTCCTGTCAGCCTGGACTGCATGGTGGTGATAGGAATCAGCACGTAGCTGTCGCCCATGAATCCTCCCATCTTTTGCAGCGTGCCGACCACCTGGAACTTGGCGCCGCCCACGCGTATGCTCTGACCGATGGCGGAAGCGGTGCCGAAAAGGTCGGTAACTGCCTGTGAACCAAGTACCACCACGTTGCTCCTGGCTGTGAGGTCGGCCCTGGTGATGAACCTGCCCTGGTCCACCTGGTAGTTCCTGATCTGCGCTATGGCGGGCGTTATCCCCGAGGCCTGCATGGACGAGTTGTTATTGCCGTATTGTACGTTCAGCCTGCTGGAAATCTGGGGTGACACCACGATTACGGAGGGCACCAGCGTCTTATCTTCCAGCGCCTCGGCATCCTCCATAGTCAGCGGCCGCAGGGTAGTCACAGCCTTGTCGGTGGAGCTGGATATGTAGAGTGCGCTGGCCCCCATGTTGTTGAAGGTTGTGGTTATGCTGGTCTGGAAACCCTGGCCCAGCGAGACCAGCAGCACCACCGCGCACACGCCGATCACCATGCCCAGCATAGTCAGCGACGACCGCATCTTGTTGGCGAATATCGATTGCCAGGCCGTCCGCAGGCTTTCCCAGATGCTCACCGCTTTTTGTCCTCGATTATCCTGCCGTCCCTTACGTAGATGGTCCGCTGGGTATAGGAAGCGATATCCTCTTCGTGGGTCACGATAATTATGGTAATCCCCTTCTTGTTGAGGTCGGTGAAAAGGGTCATGATGCTGTGGCTGGTGGTGGTGTCAAGGTTGCCCGTCGGCTCGTCCGCCAGTATCACCTTGGGCTGGTTTATGAGGGCGCGAGCGATGGCCACGCGCTGCTTCTCGCCGCCCGACATTTCCTGGGGTTTGTGCATATGCCGCTGGGCCACACCCACGGCCTCCAGCGCCTGCATGGCCCGCTGCTGACGGTGGTTGTTGCCGGCATAGACCAGCGGTAGCGCCACGTTCTGCAGGGCCGTAATTTTGGGCAGGAGGTTGTAAGACTGGAAGACGAAGCCCAGCTTCTCGTTCCTGATGGCGGCCAGCTGGTCATCGTTGAGGCTGGCCACGTCTTTGCCGTCCAGGCGGTAAACGCCTGAGGTCGGCCTGTCCAGGCAGCCCAGTATATTCATCATGGTGGACTTGCCCGAGCCGGAATGGCCCATGATGGATACCATCTCGCCTTCTTCACACGTGAAGGAGATATCATTCAGGCCCACCACCTTCACTTCGCCCGTGTCGTAGATCTTGGTTAAGTTGGTTAGTTCAATCATTTTTTTACCCGTTGTTTATTATATTCGGCCGGGGGGAGACAGGCTAGCGCAGCGCCCGCATGGAGCTTCTGCCGGTATTGACTGTGGCGCTGGTGCCCAGCGTCTGCTTGGTCACCACCCGCACCTTTTCTCCTTCGCTCAGGCCGGACTTTATCTCGGCGTATTCAAAATTCTGCAGGCCGGTGGTTACCCTGCGCATCTCGGCTGTGCCGTCATCCTTCACCACCGTCACCATCGCTCCGCCGGGGGTGCTGATGATGACGGATACGGGCACCAGCAGGGCGTTTTTAACGCTGGCTACCCTGATCTCGGCGGTGGAGGTCAGCCCGCCCCTCAGCTGCGCGTCGGACGGGTCCAGTTTGATCTGAACGTTGAATTTAATCACATTGCCGCTGGCAACCCCGTAGGGCGAGATGAACTGTACCGTGCCTGTCAGCGTCTTATCAAAGAGTGCATCTACCGATATGTCAGCCTTCTGGCCGGACTCAACCTTCATGATGTCTATCTCGTCGACCATGCCGTTGAACCTGATGGTGTTGGTGTCCACCAGCTTGACGGCCGTCCTGGATGAGTAGTCCTGCGCTGACAGCACGTATGATTTCTTCAGGTCGACTTCGACCACCGTGCCGTCCGACGGGGTGATAATGGCCGTCTGCATGATCTGCTGCTTGGCTTTGTACAGCGATATCTCCGCCGACTGCAGGCTCAGGTTGTACTGCTGCAGGGTCTGCCAGTTGATATTGCCGCCGCTCTCGAAGATGAGGGTCTGGTTCTCCAGCACGTCGCTGCCCACGGCCAGGTTAAGCTTGGCCGTATAGAGCTGCTTGGCTGCTTCCACCGGGATGGCTTCCCCGCTGGCGATATACTCCTGGAGCTCCTCCAGGTAGCGCAGCGAAGCCTGCAGGAAATCGCTGCTGGTCTGCGTGTCGGGGTACTTGAAAGTCTGGCGGCTTTTCAGATAAACGGCGCCGTTGGCTTTCTGCGCCGCTGTCATCATCTCGCTCTGCGCCGTTGTCAGCGCCGGGCCTGCGCTATCGTAGTCCCCGGTTTTCATAAAACCGCTGATCTCCAGCAGACCCTGGCGGTAGTTCTCCAGGTATTTCACTATCCCGGCGTAGTCGGCCTGCAGCGGCTGCGAGCTGCCGGCGAAAAGGTCCGGCGACCACAGCGAGTTGGTCTTGGCCCCCGCCAGGACGGCCGCGTTGGGGCGGCTGGTTATGAGGTCCTCGCACACCTGGATGTCGAAATAGGCCATGATCAGCTTGTACCCGGCGTCCTTGTAGTTGCCCGCCTGGTAATAGGCGGCTGCCTCGTCAATGTCCTTCTGCGCTTCCTGCATCATGCGGGGTATGCTCAGGTCGGGATAATAGGACGGCAGGTGGTCCTTATCGCACCCGTAGGAAATGTTGTTTTTAGCGGTCTGTATGCTGTACAGGGCCGTTTCAATGCTGTTGATCTGCGAGGAGTTGTCCAGCATGGCCAGCAGGGCCCCCTGTTTGACCTCGTCCCCTTCCGCCACCAGTATCTCCTCCACCTGCCCGGTGGTGCCGAATTTCAGGTCGTACTCGTTGGGCATCTCCAGCGAGCCGTCGCTG
>JAFGLP010000081.1 GCA_016927965.1 Dehalococcoidia bacterium | reverse complement strand
GTCCGCCAGGAAGAGCTGGCGCATGAAGTCGTTAAACAGGTTATGGATCAGACTGGACTGGAATTCAGTGAAGACGGCAGGGGTATCGACAGCTCGGTGGCTGTAAGCGATGATTTCTGGGAGGCCCGTACTATTTCAGATGTGCCTTTGGGTGATGCTCTGGGAGGTCATGGCAGGGATACTCTGAAAGTTGCACAGGATGGTTCCATGGGGGTCCTGTACAGCGCCGCCACTGTTCTCTCGGGGCACGACGATATCGTACTGCTGGCTGGTGGGGTGAAGGAATCTCAGATACTTTCCCGCAATCTGCTTACCAATTGTGGTTTCGATCCCATTTACATCAGAAAACTGGGACTGGATTATGTCAGTGCAGCAGCATTGCAGGCCAACCGTTACATGCATAAATTCGGCATTACCCGCGAGCAATGCGCTAAGGTAGCGGTCAAAAATCGTAAAAACGCGCTGAATAATCCTTTTGCTCTGGCACCGATGGAACTCACCGTCCAGGATGTTTTGAAATCCAGGATGCTGGCTTTTCCTATTACTGAGCTTGAGGCTTATCCGGTTTCAGATGGTGCAATTGCCATGATCATTGCTTCAGAAGAAAAGGCTAAGAAACTTACCAATAAGCCTGTGTGGATTGAGGGATTCGGAAGTTGCCGCGATGCCCATAATCCTGGTGAGAGGGAGCTGGCTGATTGCGACGCGCTGGTCGACTCTGCCAGGCAGGCATACCGGATGGCAGACATAAAAAATCCTGTTAAAGACATTGACCTCTTTGAGATCAGTGAGCATTGCTCTTACCAGGAATTACTGTGGACCGAGGGGTTGGGTTTATGTGGAAGGGGAGGGGGAGGCAAGCTTATAGATTCGGGCAAGACACAATTGAATGGTGAATTGCCTGTAAATCCATCAGGTGGCGTGCTTTCGGGCGTGCCTGCTTTATTAGCAGGAATGTCATGTGTAGCCGAGGCATTTTTTCAGCTACGCGGTGAAGCAGGTAAAAGACAGGTCGATAAAGCGAAAAAAGCGCTCGCTCACGGTACGGTTGGTCCTTGCGGCCAGATGCACTGTGTAATTATTCTCGGCAGATAAGGAGAAGAAAATGTCACATTGGAATCGCAGAGTTGCTATTGTGGGCGTGGGACAGACGCAGGCCCGCAGCCACAGCCACGATATTAATCAGCTTGAAATGATCTATGAAGCTGTACGGGAGGCACTGGAAGATGCCCAGTTGAGCCCTAAAGATATTGATATGAATGTCCACGGCAATATGGAACTGTTTGAGGGTATCTACCAGGGCGACATGTGGCATGTCGACGGGTATGGCGGCTTCATGAAGCCAGGTATAAGGATTACAACCGGCGGAACTACCGGAGGCAGCATCTGTGCCGCTGCTATCAACCTGGTGGCATCCGGCTGCTATGATGTCGTAATGGCCATCGGATTTGAGAAGCTTGAGGAAGCTAATGCAACAACGGGTATAACGAATTTCTTCGATCCGCTGTGGTGCCGGTGGGTGAACGCCGGGGCTATTAATGCCCGGTCGGCAGGTCAGATGATTAAAAATTTTGGCAGTGGGGTAGAAGAAATTGCTGCCAAGCTCAGGGTTCAGGTGGCTGAGAATGCAGCGCTTAATCCGTATGCGCATCTGCGGCAGAAGTTGACCGTGGAAGATGTGATGAAATCTCCTTACTTGATGTATCCGTTAAGGTTTCTGCATATGTGTCCGCAGTCCAATGGTGCCTGCTGCATTATTTTTGCGGCGGAAAATAAAGCAGAGAAAATAGCAAAAAAACCGGTCTGGATTATCGACCATGACAGCGCACACGTGGAAAATTATATCGGTCCGGATACATTTATCCTTGAGGAGGATAACGAGAAATCCCAGAGTGTTTGTGCACGCCGTCTTTACAAGCGCAACGGTATAACCGACCCGCTCAAACAGATCGATATGCTTGAGATGTATGACCCCCATGTTTACTGGCACCTGGAATGGCTGGATTTCTTCCTTCAGAAGCCGGCAGGTACGTCCCTGAAGATGGTTGAAAAAGGCGAGACTGCCCGTAATGGCATTTTCCCGGTCAATCCTTCGGGAGGAGTTATCGCTTCCAATCCGATCGGAGCGACCGCCACTGTGCGTATAGCAGAAGCAGCGCTACAGATACGCGGCGATGCCGGGGAAAGACAGGTCTCCAAGGAAATTAAAACTGCTCTTGCCTCTGCCTTCGGCGGCACCATGTGGACGGTGCTGCATCTGCTGAGCAAGAGCAAGCCATAATCTTATATGAGAGGTAAAGCTGATGACGACAGAAAATGAAGCTCCTAAAAAAGAATTGCTGGCGATGGACTATTTCCTTGATCTACCTGTCCGATACGATGCCGGCCTGTATATGGGGAGGTTTCTTAAGGGATTGATAAATAAGGAGATCTGGGCCAATAAGTGCCCGAAATGTGGGCGCATCAGTGTTCCGCCCAGGGCTTTGTGCGGCCGCTGCCTGGGAACTGAAATGGGTGAATGGGTCCAATTGGGAGATGAAGGTACCCTGGAAAGCTTTGAGATTTGCTTTTATGACTTCATTCAGTCCAACACCGGGCAGATACAAAAGGCGCCGTGGGTCAAGGCTACCTTTATTATGGATCATGGGGCCATATTTGAACATTATATGATGCCTCCTGACCCCACTAAACACAAAGTTGGCGACCGATACAAGGTTGTCTGGAATGAAAACCGGGTAGGAGAGTACCACGATATACTTCACTTTGTTAAG
>JAFGLP010000080.1 GCA_016927965.1 Dehalococcoidia bacterium | reverse complement strand
GGCGTTACCAGACTGCTGTCCACAAGCTTTCGGGAAAGCACGCTGCTGTACGCCAGCCCGGGGGCCACCCAGCTGCGCCATGGCAAACTGTTTCTGGACAGCTTGTTGTCTATCAGCTTGAGGAAGAGTACGCTGCTGACCAAAAGCCGGTGCACCACCCCGTTGCGGCGTGGCAAATTGCTGCCCGCCCTGCTGACTACCAGCCTGCGGTCTGTTTGATTGCGGCCCGGTAGCTTCTTGCCAGTCATTCTGCTGCCCATCATTCCGTTGATTGTCATCCTGCGGTGCGATAGATTGCTGACCGGCTCCATATGTGCCTTGTTTCGTGCGATCCTGATACCTGCCTTCCTGTTCCTGGTTCATTTTATTGTCAGTCGCCCTCTGTATCGCCGATATTCGGAGCCCGGCAATTGTAGATTGCGAAACCAGCGGGATGGCAGTAAGTACCAGTGCTGTCGCTCCAATAACAAAATTGAGAGCCAACCCGATGATAACGATAATAAAATATTTCTTATTATCCAACTTTTCTGAACCCTCCCGTATTCATTAATTACATAATATCCAGAAATTCTTTAGTTCTTATTAAGATAATCACAGTTTATTAAAAAATCCCTGACAATGATCCAGGTAAACTATCAGATTAACATTTCAAATACAGTATTCTATCTGGATGCCGTACCGGCCTTTCATATAGAAGCAATGCACTATCAATACATCATTATATCTAAAGGGTATCAGGCAGTCTGCATTGTGCATAACTGATTAATCAGGCCGTTGCTATAAATCCAGATAAATGGGCAAGGCAAATGCTGGTTCTTCAGGAAACAGTGCATTTATCAGACAATGTGCCTATTCATATGCTATTAATCAGACAGTTGCCGCATTGATCATCTGAAGCTATATCTTCGTCCAGATGGTTCCTGAGTGACATGGCTTCGCTCCAGTCCAGCATTGCCAGGGCATAGATATCCTCAGAGTTGCTGGCGTCTCCATAGAGCGAGTAAGTGGCAAGCCCGTTTTTATCAATCTCGGTGACAATAATATTATTATTGATCAGGATATTAAGAGCTTCCGCCAGTGCAGAACCCCCTGTACCCATGGCCCTGGCTATGACAAAGTAGCTGAGACTGGCTCTGGGATGGCGTCCCATAAAACGCAGAATATCAAACTGCATCCTGCTGTACCCATTATTTATCAAAAATGATTTAAGATCATTACTAAATATCGGCTTCACCTCTAATTCAGTGCTCACTATGATTCCATCCTGTCTTTTTTTATATAACTGATTTACTTTAAAAGAAGTTTAACACAGCAATATTAATTGCTGATTAACTATATGTAACAAATATGTAAACTAAAGGAGTTTCGCCTGAAACATTGAATCATGATAAGCTAATTAAGCTACATTATCTGAAGGAGGGACCCGGTCAAATGGAAAACAGCGTGGTGGTGGCTTACGCCTCAAAACACGGGATGACGGCGGAGATTGCCGCCAGGATAGGAGAGACACTGCGGCAGGCAGGATTGCAGGTTGATATATTGCCGGTCAAGCGCGTTAAAGACCTGAAGAAATACGGAGCGGCAGTGCTGGGCAGCGCCATATACATAACGATGTGGCGCAAGGACATGGTAAAATTCCTTAATAGTAAGGAACAGCAGTTGTCAGCCATGCCGGTATGGCTTTTTTCCAGTGGACCGCTGGGCAAAGGCGACCCGCTGGAGCTTTCGCAGGGCTGGAGTTTACCCGAATCATTGAGACCGCTTATCGACCGGATCAAGCCGCGCAATACAGCGCTTTTTCACGGCGCTATCGATATCAAGAAAATGGGTATCCTGGAGAAGTGGGTAATCAAGAACGTCAAGGCACCCACAGGCGATTTCCGTGACTGGGAAGCTGTCACGGCCTGGGCCAATAGAATAGCGGATGCGTTAAAGAAAGGCGGCTAGACGTCCGAACTATCCTGATCTCTATACAGCCAGCGCAATGAACCTGTTCATCAACAAAATGCAATAATACCCATCCACATCCACTTCAATTTTAGGCGGGCTGCGTTAAGAAACCGGATGAGGAGTATACCCTCACCCTTTACAATACAGCTTCAGCCGAATCCTTTTGCGATATGGCGGCCTGGGCGGCGATCAGCTTGGCGATAGGCACCCTGAACGGGCTGCAGCTTACGTAATCAATATTGATTGAATGGAAGAATTTAATGGAGGTCGGCTCCCCGGCCTGCTCCCCGCACACACCGATAGGTATATCCTTCTTGGCACGGCGTGCCCAGAAGATGGCAGTCTCCATCAGCCGGCCGACACCCTTGATATCTATGATCTCAAAAGGATTATCTTCCAGTATGCCGATCTCCAGGTAAGTAGAGAGAAACTTCTTTTCGGCGTCTTCCCGGCTGAATGAATACACAGCCTGCGTAAGATCGTTGGTGCCGAAGGAGAGGAAGTCAGCCGCCTCAGCCAGCCTTCCCGCCCTCATGCAGGCACGCACCGTCTCCATCATAGTACCGACCTTCAGTGACGATCCCTCGGTACAGCTTCGCTTGATCATGATCAGCTCCTGCAACGTGATCACCTGCGGGATCATTATCGATACATCGGCCGGGACCTCTTTCCTGGCAGCTTCCACAGCTTCGACCTGCATTTTGTATATTTCAGGATTGGTGACCGCCACACGCACTCCCCGGTGACCAAGCATCGGGTTGATCTCCTTGAGCTCAGCTATACGCTGCTTTGTCCTGACATCAGTGGTATCCGTCTCGGAGGGCAGGAACTCGTGCAACGGCAGGTCGAGCAGCCTAATGATAATGGGCAGCCCGTTCAACTCCCTGAACAGGACGATGAAATCCTCTGTCTGCAGCTTGCTGAGATGTTCCAGCGCTTTGGTTTTCCGCGCTGCGGTCTCCGCCATGATATATTCTCTGATGGCAGATAAGCGTTCCGGGCCATTAAACTGTCTCTCCGTGCGGCATAGTCCGATCCCCTCCGCTCCCAGCTTGATGGCCTGCGCCACCATCTCCGGCATATCCGCGTTGGCTCTCACCCCCAGCCGCTTGGCCCCATCCAGCCAGGTAAGCAATTCCCTGAACTCTTCTATCATGGCGCCTTCTTCGAGAGGTAGACTGCCGATATAGACCGCGCCCGCGGCGCCGTCGATGGTGATGGTGTCGCCATGACGGACAGTCCTCCCTTTACAGATGAAGGACTTCCCCTTCACATTGATCTCAATATCCTCTGCCCCACAGACGCAGGGCTTGCCCATGGCCCTAGTCACGATAGCAGCGTGGGAGGTCAGCCCGCCCCGGGAAGTCAGCACACCGTCGGCCGCTGCTATACCCTGGATATCATCCGGACTGGTCTCCGGCCTCACCAGTATGGACGAGACGCTCTTCTTCGACAGCACCATAGCCTCTTCGACGGTAAACACCACGCGTCCGCTAACAGCGCCGGGCGCCGCCGCCAGCCCCCTGGTCAGCGGTTCATGTGTCAGGCCCGGTTTGATATGCTTGTGCAGCAGGGCGCGCAGGTCATCGGCCCTGATCCTCAATATAGCCTCTTCCACGGTGATCAGGTCCTCATGAACCATATCCACCGCCACCTTCACGGCGGCCTGACCGCTCCTTTTGGCCGAGCGTGTCTGTAAAATATACAGCTTCTCGGACTCTATGGTGAACTCGATGTCCTGTATATCACGGAAATGCGCTTCCAGCAAGGAGACTTTCTGCGCCAGTTCCTTGTACATTTTCGGCATAATGGATTCAAGCTCCGCCACCGGAACGGGGGTCGTGGATCCTGATACGATGGCTTCACCCTGCGCCCGCTGTATATACTCGCCGAACAGGCCATGCTCACCCGTGCTCGGATTGCGGCTGAAGACCACGCCCGTCCCCGATTTAGCATCCTTATTACCGAAGACCATGGCCTGGACCACTGCTGCCGTGCCCATTTCAGAAGAGATATTATTCAGGCGGCGGTATTCAATGGCGCGGATATTGTCCCATGACTCAAAAATGCGCCGGATGGCCGCACGCATTTCAGACAGCCCGTTTATATTGAGCACAGTATCCATCATGCCTGGCATGGACACAGTCGCTGAAGAGCGGACGGATACCTGGAATCCTTTACCCAGCTTCGAATGGGTCTCTTTTTCCAGGGCAGCCACTGCCTTTGTGATCTCCTTCTCCACTAAACGGCCCGTCTTTTTATACTCGTTGTATCCCTGAACGGATACTACAAACCCCGGCGGAACAGGCAATCCAAGTTTGATCATGGTCACCAGGTTGGCACCCTTGTTGCCCAACAGCGACTTGTCCTCACAGCCATCATGAAATGAATAGATATACCCCATTATTTACTACCTCCCCTTGGAATATTATATATCATAACAAAAGGACAGTTATTTTAAAGGCGCCTTCCAGAGAATATCACCGCAACAAATCCGAGACACAAAGCCTGGGGGGTTAGATATTAGTACTCAGGGTTTATTTTCCCATATAACAATGCTTTCATCCACAGGCCCCTGCCCATCCCCGCTATAAAGCATTTTATAAAAATCCAGGAGGTCCTTTTTCTGTTTGTTAACATCGTCATCACCCAAACCAAATTCCTCGGGAACCATATATTCCAGCAGACGTTTATCCAGCTTTGGCCGGGCCAAATCGAGAGCTTCCCATTCGCCCTTCTGGATTCTTGCCACTGTTTTTTCCCTTGATAGCGCCATAGGCACAAACTCCAGGTATTCAGTTTCTGTCTGCCCGGTACCGGTATCCAACTTTGTGGGAACGGGAAATTTGTAGTTCCCAAAATTACCCGACGGGGCAGGCACCATGCCCATGCCGAATTTGCTGTACAGCCTTGAAAGGCTGGGGATAGCATGGCCGAAGGCCAGGTTAATCACTTTCATGCCGCCTATCTCCCTTTTGGTAAGCTGTGCGGCATACTTCCACATAAGCATGCTGATAGGGTCATACTTCATATCAGCCTCTTTTTTATCGCTGACCCTGAAAAACCTGCTGAATTCAGCTATGTTCTCATCAGCAATGCCTGACTTATCTACATAGTGAGTTAAATAAAAACCGGGGTCGCTGTAAACCATTTTGTCGGAATACCTGTTCTCCATCGGCAACCCGGTCTTTTTGTGATAGGGCACAATGCGCATACCGCAAAATATTTCACCTTTCTCATTCACCGCAGCGAGCTGCAGGGAAATCGGGTCGAAAACATCGTACTCCATCTTCTTTTCCAGATGTATGGTGATCCCGTTATCAGCGATATACTGGCCTTCTCTCGTATACAGTTTAAACCTTGCCCGATAAATCGCCTCAGCTGCGCTGGAGCTTCCATCAACCAGGTAAAATTTTACAGGTCCCAGCTCATCCACTTTTATAAATACTTTATTATTCAATTTAACCTCTATTGCCCGGTCATACATTTCCTGTTAATTTTGAAACTATGCGACTATCATCCTGACATGCACTTCCAGCTATGATAATATCTTTTCACTTAACTTATGTCAATCATTAGTTCTACGTAAAATAATCAGTTACTCACTTAGAAGGATGCTGCGTCCGCACGCAGGGCGACGGTTATAAACAGGCATTAAGGCTGCATGCACAGCCGGCCTTTGCCTTTGGGCAAGCCGCAAAGGTATCTGCACCGTCTGAAAAAATGGCGTATAATACTAGCGATATTCAATTGCGTACCATTTTAAGTCTGAATACAGGACAGGAATCCGGATATTTACCCCGGTAACACAACAGCAAGGAGGTAAGAAAAGTGGCTCAATACGAACGCAGGCAGATTGATTCGTTCAGCACCTGGCATACGGGGGCCGGGGTGGACATCAATAGGAAAACAGGCGATATATTCGTAATTCATAACGGGGGCCTGTTTCAGTACCGCCTTAAAAACAATACTTATACCAGAAGCCCCATGATCGCGCCATTGAAGACACGCCTGGGCGCAGCCTGTGTCAGCGTAAATGAAAATACCGGAGAAATAGCAGTTGCCCACCAGTACGGATTGAATATCTATCAGCCCTCAGCTTCCGGCTATAAGCAGATAGTGCTCAATGTTTTTCACGACCTGACAGCCAGGGCCAGGTGCGATTTTCTCAGGTCAAGCGGCGACATTTACGTCGTGAGTGATATCGACGGCCTCTTTATATGCAGAAAAAAACGGGACGGCTATAGTAAGGAAACGATAGATAATTTCGGTTCATGGCATAGCTACTGCGGGCTGGGAGTAAACCAGGCCAACGGTGATATTTTTGTTGTCACCGGGCATATGGGAGGCGGGCTGGGTCCGTATCCTGTACAGGACACTCTGCCTGCTTCCGATAAATGGCCAAAGGGCGATTGCCTGGCCCGCTACAGGCCAGCATCCGGCAATAAATACATAAAAATGATAGCCGACTGGCCGGTGGGAACCAAAGGAGGCGCCGACATAGATGTAAATCCGTCCACGGGTTGCGTGATTGCAATTGCCGATCCGACGCTGCAAATCTATCAGCCTGAAGACGACGGGTATGTCAAAAACACCATTGGCGCCGCTTACTCGCGTGGTGAAGGCGCTGCCGTAAAAGTGAACGAGAAAACCGGGGAAATAGTGGAGGTGGCCGACAGCCATATCCGTGTTATTGATCCAACCAACGGCAATGAACCCATCGACCTGGCTATGACGCGCAGCTGCGGCGTAGACGTGACTATCAATACCGGGACCGGCGAAATCATTATGGTAGACAACCGGGGATTGACTATTTATAGAAAATCGAATAGCGCTGCATACCTCCACAGCGCTGCCAGGCATTTGACGGCGATCGCCCCTGATGGAAAAACGGGCACAGAATGAGCTTCCAGCCAGGCGATTATTTCGGTATCAAAGCGCAGCATGTGCGGAGGCCAGACAGCCATGGGCTTGCCCTTTTGTGCGGCGGTGAGAAACGGGGCGCAGAGGATGTTGGGATCATAGTTGAACCCCAGGGGAGGGATCTGAACAGCAATACAGTCTACATTATCATCTTCGGCCATGGCATCAATAAAAATAGCGTGGTTGTTCTTGAAAGCGCTGAAAGTATAAATAATTCCGAAGTCGTAGGGATTGAGGGAGATCTCCCAGGCGGGGAAGGTCGCCTTAAGCTTATCATAGCTGGCCTGACCAGGCCTGGCCATGGTCAGCCCATTCCGGTATACCGCGTCCGTGACCAGAACGGCCTCGCCCCCGGGGAAGGTAGCAATAGCAATGCGGTTGCCCTTTGGCGGCTCAAGGTAGGAGAAGGCCTTGGCCAGATACAGGAAATCATCCAGCGTATCGGCCTTAATGGCCCCGGCCTGCCTGAGCGCCGAATCGAAAACGGCCATGCTGCCACGTACCAGCGAGCCGGTATGCGACATAGCCGCTTTAGCGCCCGCTTCTGTCGTGCCTCCCTTTAAGACGATTACGGGTTTGCGTCGGGTGGTCTCCCTGAGTACCTCAAAGAAACGGCGGCCGCCGCCCTTAACGGCCTCCAGGTGAAGGCAGATGACTTTTGTATCGGGGTCCTGCGACAGGTACTCCAGCGCATCGACCTCGTTGATATCCATCTTGTTGCCCAGGTCAATAAGCTTGGCAATCCCCAGATGGAAATCATTAAGCATCCAGCCGAAGCGCGGCTCGTACATGCCCGACTGGAAGATAAAGGAGACGTTGCCGGCCGGCAATGCCGTCATGGTGAAAAAGCTGATGGCCAGCTTGTTGGCGCTGTTGATCGGGCTGAGCGCATTGGGGCCGATGGCACGAATACCTTTTTCCGTTAATATCCGTCCTATCTCTTCCTGCATCTTCCTGCCTTCCACCCCTATCTCCGAGAACCCGCCTGTTACCAGTACCATGCCACCTATCTTATCACCGGGCAAATCCCTGATTATGTCAAGTACATTACGTGCCGCTACAGAGATCACCACCAGGTCCACGTATTCGCCGATATCATTGAAATTTTTAAACGTCTTGATGCCAAGCACTTCGTCCTGGTTGGGATTCACCGGGTAGATTTTCCCCTTGTAACCAAGGTTGACCAGATTTTCCACCAGGTGGTAGTTGACCGCAACAACATTCTGGGTGGCGCCGATAACAGCTACGCTGTCGGGATAGAGAAATTTTTCAAGAAAGTGGTCTGGCATTTATCACCCTCACTCTTCCCTCTCTCTCAAGAGAGAGGGTTATTTTTTCCGAGAAGGGCCAACGGCCCTTCTCCCATCCCCACTGGTTGGGTAAAAGCAAAGTCAACAGGATTAACAAACAGGAAATGTTGGCTACTTTCAGGAGATTGCCATGTCCCAATTATATCCGAACTCGCAATGAAATAAGAACAATCATTATGACCGCAGGACAGTGCCAAGCTCTTTGGAGAGCCGTTCCAGTATCTTCTGCTGGACTTTATCGACTTCCTCATCCTTGAGTGTATGGTCGGCAGTCTGATAGGTGAGACGAAAGGCCATGGACTTCTTGCCGGTCGGCACCTGCTTGCCTTCGTAGAGATCGAAGAGCTGCATGTCCGACACCAGGCTGAAGCTTCTGACGATTCTGGCTATCTGCTGATAGGTTACCTGCGAGTCCACCAGCATGGCAATGTCACGAGTGATGGCAGGATATTTGGACACCGCTTTATATACCAGCGGTTTGGAAGCCAATACAACCAGCTTATCTACATCAAGCTCGAAGATAAAAGCCGGTTCGGCGATATCGAAATTCTTGAGCACCCCCGGATGGACCTCGCCAATCACGCCTATCTTCTTCGTCCCGGCCATAACATCCGCGCACTTGGCAGGGTTGAAAGAAGCGTCGCTGCCCGGCACAAAGTCCACCGTAACTCCAAAGCGCTCCAGCAGTGTCTGAACTATGCCCTTTACAAAATAGAAATCTACAGGCTCCGGTTTGGACTGCCAGTTGACCCCGGCCGATACCATATCAACCAGTCCGCAGAGCATCTCGCTCTCCCGCGGCAGGTCCCTGGGTCGGGG
>JAFGLP010000079.1 GCA_016927965.1 Dehalococcoidia bacterium | reverse complement strand
CGTCCTTTAACCGTTAATGGCGCCAGACCTAAGGGTGAAGGCGGAAATCGCAGAGGTGGAGGTGAAGGTGGAGGTGGACGTCAGTCATATGGTCAGAGAGGTGGCGGCTACGGTGGCGGAAGGGGCGGACCGAGAAGATATTAAAAATTGAAAAACCAACAGGCGCCCGCTATTGAAGCGCGTAATAAATCAATACCGGGCGGTCAATCATCAGCCGGCAAAGAAGCTGAGCTATGCGTTTTGGATGGCAAAGTAGTAGAGGAATTCGTTAACGCAGACGCGCTGTGGGATGACCTGGTATCCATAGAAACAGGTGTGGAAAGCGCTGTTCCAGTGGATGCTTTTCATAAGGTCGTGTCCGGTGCTGCTGCGGCTGCTGTCGAGATAGATCTATTTGACGACCCTATCCGCCTTTATCTTAAAGAAATCGGAAAGGTGTCTCTACTCTCTGCAAGCGAAGAGCGGTTGTTGGCTGCTAAAGTCGAAGACGGCAGGGTGCTGGCCAAGATCGAAGATATTTGCCGGTCCGAACCGGATGCGTACGATTTTGAAGTAAGCGTAATCATAGCTTTGCTGAGAAACCTGGTTTCTGCCTTACCAATAATAAAATCCATCTATAAAACGCTGGACATCGGCCCGTTGCCTGGTTTTTGTCATATCTTTCTTAGTACGGAGATGAGAAAAGCTCTCGACGGCGTGTTAGATATATCGTTTGTTGATGAAATTTGCCTCGATTGCGGCAGGACCCAGCCGGAAGTCTGGCATGATATAACGGAGATATCTATCAATAGCCGCCTGGTACCAGGCAAGGTTTACGAGATAATCAGCGACAGTATTTCATGGACTGAGCTTGAATCCTTTTTATCTGACCCGGTTGAACAGGGGCTGATACAGAAACTCAATCCTTTAAAAGAGCAGTTCAGGGCGCATTGTAAAAATGTCCGGCGGGAAGCCGACAGGTCATCGCGCCACCTGATTGAAGCAAATCTCAGGTTGGTGGTTAGCGTTGCCAAGAAATACAGCCTGCGCAATATGCCCATCCTGGACCTTATTCAAGAGGGCAATATTGGGCTTGTGCGTGCTGTTGATAAGTTCGAATACAGACGTGGTTTTAAATTCAGTACGTATGCCACCTGGTGGATCAGGCAGGCAGTTACCAGGGCTATTGCCGACCAGGCGCGTACTATCAGAATACCTGTGCATATGGTTGAAAACATCAATAAATTGATGAAGACCAAGCGCCAGATGACGCAGGAAAACGGCTGCGAACCTAATGTGGAAGAACTAGCGCATGCCATGGAGATCACATCTGATAAAGTTAATGAGATAATGAAATTGACCAGGGTGCCTCTTTCACTGGAAACGCCTGTCGGGGAAGAAGAAGACAGTCATCTGGGAGATTTTATCGAAGATAAACTGGCCTTACCCCCTAACGAAGCGGCTGTCATGGGATTGTTGAGAGAACAGATAAATGAGGTGTTATCCGAACTGACCGACAGGGAAAGGCGGGTCATTTTATTGAGATTCGGCCTGGAAGACGATAGGGCCAGGACCCTGGAAGAGGTAGGGCAGGAGTTCAATCTCACTAGGGAACGTATCCGGCAGATAGAGGCCAAGGCATTGCGCAAATTAAGGCATCCAAGCCGCTCTCGTAAGCTAAAAGACTATCTTGAATAGATAAATAATACATAATTGATTATCAATAAAAGAAAGGGGCAGACTGACTCAGCCTGCCCCTTTTGTAATTATTAATCCCTGTAGAATTATACCCAGCCGCGCAGCTTCATAGCTTCTACAACGCGTTCGACTGCACAAACATAGGCAGCCTGCCTCATATTGATCTTATAATCCTTGTGGGTTGTGTAAACATCGTTGTAGGCAGTGGTCATCTTGTTATCCAGCCTCTCATAGACTTCCGCTTCATTCCAGTAGTACATGTTGAAATTCTGCACCATCTCGAAGTACGAAACTGTAACGCCGCCGGCATTGCAGAGGAAGTCGGGTATGACATGAACGCCCTTTTTATAGAGAATGTCGTCTGCTTCAGGCGTGCAAGGGCCGTTGGCAAGTTCCGCGATGATCTTGGCCTTCACGTTGCCTGCATTCTTTTCAGTGATGACATTTTCCATGGCTGAGGGGATAAGGATATCCACATCGAGCTCCAATATATCTTCACTGTTTATCTTGTCACCGGTTTTAAGGTTGCAGACCGAAGTGGTCCTGGTCTTTACTTTTTGGGCTTCCTCGGCATCGATGCCGCTCTTGCAGTAGCAGCCGCCCTGGCTGTCACAGACTGCAACGATTTTTGAGCCGAACATCTCTTGAGCCAGCTTGGCCGCATAATAACCTGCGTTGCCGTAGCCTTGGACGGCCATTGTCGCTTTAGAGAGGTCAATTTTGAGCTCCTTGGCTGCCTCCCGGATACAGTACATACCGCCTTTTGCGGTAGCATCGCCGCGGCCCTTGGATCCGCCCAGTGCCAGCGGTTTGCCGGTAATAACACCGAACTGTGATTTGCCGGCCATGGCTGAATACTCATCCATAATCCATGCCATAATCTGCGGGGTGGTGTATACGTCGGGGGCGGGGACGTCCCTTTCCGGGCCGATGAACTGATAGACGGCGCGGGCATAAGCCCTGCTAAGGCGTTCCAATTCTCCCTCGGACATCTCCTTGGGGTTGCAGATAATGCCGCCTTTGCCGCCTCCCAGGGGCAGGTCCATCAGAGCGCATTTCCATGTCATCCAGGCTGCCAGGGCGCGGACGGTGTCTACTGTCTCATCCGGATGAAAACGGATGCCGCCTTTGGTTGGTCCCTTGGCGTCGTTATACTGGACGCGAAAACCCTGGAAAACTTTGACAGCGCCGTTGTCCATGCGGACCGGCAATGAAACATGCAATTCACGCATGGGGTTTCTCAATACCTCAGTGACGTCCGCATCGAGTTTCATGATGCGTGCGCATTTATCGACCTGCCTTCTGACGATTTCGAACGGGTTAATAGCTGATACCATATATCCTCCTAATGTTTTTTCAGCGCAAAATTAAATTAATTAACTCTTGACCGGTATGCCTTTGCTTTTCAGATATTCTTTGGCTTCGCCGATGGATATCTCTTTAAAGTGGAAAATTGAGGCTGCCAATACAGCCGATGCGTGTGCGTCCACCACCGCCTCATAGAGATGTTCCAGCTTTCCCGCGCCGCCTGAAGCTGTTACAGGTATTTTTACTGCATCGGCTACAGCCCTGGTCATCTCAATGTCGTAGCCTTCCTTGGTGCCGTCGGCATCTTTACTGGTTAAAAGTATCTCGCCGGCGCCAAGCATTTCCACTTTTTTTGCCCAGTCTACAATCGGTATGCCCGTCGGTTCATTGCCGCTTTTAACGACAACCTCCATGCGGGGTTTGTTGGAACCGGGCGGGTTTTTCAATCCGTCTATGGCGACCACCAGTCGCTGCCTGCCGAACTCGCGCGCGGCTTCCTTGATGAGGTCGGGGTTCTTGACTGCCGAGGTGTTGATGGACACCTTATCCACCCCTGCATCCAGCAGCACTTTCATGTCTTCCAGAGAATTGATCCCTCCGCCGACAGCAAAGGGGATGGTGACCTTTTCGACCACGCGGCGGACCCAGTCCAGGCGTGTTTTGCGGGCTTCCACGGTGGCAAATATGTCCAAGAAAACCAGCTCATCAGCGCCCTCGCGGCAGTAAGCCTCTGCTGCTTCCACGGGGTCGCGGGCGTCCTTTATTTCTACGAACTTGACGCCTTTAACTACACGTCCTTCACGGATGTCCAGGCAGGGAATGATTT
The DNA here is from genome assembly GCA_016927965.1 of Dehalococcoidia bacterium. Next base: position 15,778 of record JAFGLP010000079.1, on the reverse strand, counting down.
TGATCTCTTTCATGATTTAATTTCCTCGAAATCTATAAGATTTTGATAATCGATTACTGTGCTCATAGCATGTGTCTCAATTTCAATGCCGGCTTCTTCTACAGCAGCCATCGGATTTAAACCGCCCAAAAGAACCATTCCAACACGGTTAAGATCTACGGATACCTCGCACACCGGTTCACTGACATTGCCCAAAAGCAATATCCCGTTTAAGCCAGCCTTTTCCAGTTTGGTGATGACGTCCTGGCAAATGGGAAGGCAGATTGAAGGTATTTCTCTGAAATTTGCCAGTATGTTCCCATTGCCGGTTGTTGCCGCCTGGGTCACTGAAGTCATCTTGGCTTTAATGAAAATGGCAGATGGATCAAGGGAACATCCTTCATAATGTATAAGTTCCACAAATCGCAGGGGTGATCTGCTGGCAATCTGCAGCAGTCCGCCGAATTTTGAATTCATGGGAACACCGGCTTTAAGAAGAGTGCCGTTGATTACAATGCTGCAGACTGTAGCCAGCGCAACCTTGCCGTCAGGAACAATCATATCACCGATTTTTTCGCCGGGTTTTGCCAGTGAGATCAGCCTGCTTACATATAGCTTCTCTGTCATCACCGGTTTCATGAACCGGAGCGCCTTTGTCAGGTCCTTTGCATTGAGGACAGATACGTTTACAGGGACCGACCCCGTCTTTTTATCAAGGTCCAGGGTTGTCCGGAAAGCCAATAACTCAATTCTGGAGATGGCAAAGCCAACTTTATCTTTTACCAGTCCGTGTTTCAGCTCTGTCAGCCCTTTCTCAGTGATTACCCTTCCATCCCGTCTTCCTGCCAGCCTGGTTAATCCCTGCTCATCCATCAGCTTCATATGGTAACGTACGGCACGTTCGCCCAGGTCAATTCCCAGGTCCTTTAATTTTCGGGCAATAACTATCGAACCTAAAGCTTCAGAGGTATTAGACAATACTCTGAGGATTGAGTAGGTCTTTCTTTCGACGTCCTGATTTTCAAAAGCCATAATTTCTTGGATACCGGAAACCGTTTGCCGTATGATAACAAAAAAGGGTTTTCCAGTCAATAGGTGTTGTGCGGTATAAATTTATTGCTCAATAAAATAATTCAGGAGCAGATAAGGTCTATAAAGCAGATAGCCTTATGTACAGAAGGATCGGCCAGTATGTGGGCAAACATTCCGTCCGAACTGCGGTTGATGTCTATCAGGTGTATCAGGTTCTCGAACTCGGCCAGCTCTGGTAGAAGCTGCGTGAGCATATTGGCTGAAGACCTGAAAAACTCCTCGTTGAACACGGATGAAGTGTCGGATGGATAGACAGGCAGGTATATAATATCCGATTCCACCAGGTCCTGGAAAAAATGCGTACCGTAAGATACTTCGGGTATATGGCCGCGTTCCTCCGGTGCCATCTCCACCAGCACGCTGGTATTATCGATATCTGAGTATCCGACATTGACACCAAGGTTGATGTTGCTGCTGCCCCACCTCCCCGGACCCATCATGATGATTTTTCCGCTGATAATATCGGGGTGCCGGTTGATTTTGCCCACCGCACGGCCGATTGATTTCTTGACGCCAATGGAGTCTATGCCCGCGTATTTTACCGGGTCTATATAAAGTATGTAGCGAATGTTATGTACTGCGCCACCGCTGATGAAGCGGCTGGAAGTGAAGAGAATCCTGTCGTCATGGATTTTTTCAGGGAATTCGATATGGCCGGCAGTGCCCGGCAGCCTGAGCGAACGGCATTGCAGCAGGTTGATTTTGATGCGGCCGTCCGGGTCTATGCGGGCCGTGAATTCGGTATCGACCGGCTGAGCATAGGCGCTTTCAAGCCTGGTCAGCATGGCATCCATTGTCTTTATAAAAGGCGACCGGTTGATGAAATGATTGAAAGTAAGGACCAGGTCATCTGCCCTGCTGCGGGGACAGGCGCCTATCATTTCGTGGGGGTAGCCATCTGTGATCAGTGACGCCACCATATTGAGGTTTGGGTAATCGCAGTCAACCAGCAGGTCTGCGACCGGGACAGAGCTGAATTCGTTATTTGCCAGGTCGAGCACATCTACATTATGCTGCGAGTATTTAGCTATCTTGGCACCTATCTCCGGCCGTAACTGGGGATGGCTCACTGCAACAATACGGGTATAATCTCCTCCCACTCTGTTGACCGCATGTGTGCCCAGACCGAATACCAGGCGTATCATGCCCTTACTGGCATCTATCCTGTTTGTCCATGCATACAGGTTCCTGGAAAAAGCTACTCCTGCCAGAGGAGGGAAAAAATACTCCTTGTACGGCATACCGGAGACACGCTGTACCAGTATTGCCATTTGTTCATCGTTTTCCCCCAACCCTTGCTTGTGTCGGTAAGAAAGGGCGTCAGGGTTGATGGCGCTGGCGTAGACCAGTTTGACGGCATGCAGGAATGCCTGCATCCTTTGTTCGGGGCTGCCCTGGTTGGCGCAGAATTCGCTGCGGTACTTGCCTGCGAAAGCATTGCCGAACCTGTCTTCGAGCAGGCTGCTGGACCTGACGATAATAGGGGCCTGCCCAAAATAGTCCAGCATGTCCCGGAACTGTTCCATTATCTCAGGCGGGAACTCTCCCTCGAGAAAGCGCTTTTCTACTTCATCAAATTCTTCATATGTAATCTGAGAGTCACGCGTCAACTGCATGCGCAACTGGAAAAGCCCGTTTCTTACCAGGAAAGTAAAAAACACGTCGGACCCGATGTAAAACGAATCGTGCGCTTCCAGTACCTGCAAAAAATCAAACTCATTTTCATCTGTTAGCAGTATCCTCCTGGCAAGCAGCATCCCTGCCGCTTTTCCACCTATGCGGCCGCTGCCGATCAGCCTGTCCCTGATGCAAATGAGATCCTCGACCGTGAAGTAATTGTCTGCCAGCTTATTAAAGGACGGATGGTCTCCGATCATCATGCGGATCAGTTCGTGTTTGAGCGTCGCTATCTCAGGTGTATAAGTACCTGGCTTCTGGTCAATGTCCCTGTGCTGCAGCAATTTATCGTAGACTACTTCCCAGGGCGCACCGGAAAGTATCGAGGCGCTTAAGGGTTGTTTAAGCGCTGTCGATGATACTGCTGCTGCTTCTCCCGAGATCGAAACAGGTTCCCATCCATTATCTAAAATCTGGTGCGGCAAGAACATTTGGGACGAGTAGCGGTTCCATACTTTGATAGGATGTATGTACATTGAATTCTTAACATGATAGACGTCGATCAGTATTTGAGTTGTGTCCCTGACGCGGGCTACAGCCGTATGCAGATGCCTGCCACGTGTGAGCGCGAAATAGGCTATCGGGCCTAATTGGAATATGTACGGACAGGTCACCATGAAAAAATTTGCCAGGAGTTCGTCGGTTGCCCATGTTGAAACAAGAGAGGAGATGTTGTCAAAAATCAGGCGTGCATCCTTGCTGCTGCGTTGAATGGTGTTATGCACTTCACCCGCAAAGTAATCGAAGCCGGGAACCGGGTCTATGTTGATAGTGGTCAATCCTGGCATTTCGGGCAGGATGGGTGGGTGTGAGCCAAAACGGAAATATACGCATTCCAGTGACTGGTCTATGGCACTGCCTGCAAATCTCTCGGCGAAGAAAGCGTAGTCAGTCAGGTTGTCGATCTGCCAGACGATATTGTCCCCTGGCAGCAGTCCCTGCAGCAGGTTATCAAGGTTGGATATGCCTGTACTGATATTGGAGTTTGCCATAAGCTAAACCTGTCTGAAAATGAATAAAGTCTATTTGCGGGTTCCCGTATAGGTCAGGGTTGCAGAGTTATTTATATTTCCCGCTCCTTTATCACTATTATACGTGCCAGATACGTTGTACGTTATACTGGCACTGATCTGGCTGTTCGAAGTCATCGTTATTTTTACCTGGTCTGTGTAACCGATGGATATATTGCGGGGATTTTCTGCTGCGGCCGCTATTACGGAAAGCACGCCTGGCAGTGTCTCTTCGTTTATACTGCCGCCGCCCGAAAAGGTGCATGATTTTTTATCAACTGCTTCTGCGGGTGTTACAGGTTTGGCGGCCACGTCGATGCCCAGCGAGTTGAACCATATGGCTTTACCATCGTATTTAATATAAAGATATCCGCCGGATGCGCCAATCGACCAGGTGGACGTTTTGGGGAAAATCTGGTTTACTACCAGGCCCGGTATCAGCGATGGAAGGGCCGGTTCAATGCTGACTCTGGTCATGGCCCAGTTCCCCGTCAGCGGTTCCGATGCTATGGCGGGATTTGAAGAAGCTGGCGTCCTTAATTTGAGAAACGTACAACCTGGATAAATCAGCAATACCAGTACCAGCATTATAACTGCCGTGACCGTCCGTTTTATCATCATGCAAACCTCACACGTTGGCATTATTTTCAAATGTCTTTTGTAAGTATTATACTTTTATATGGTTTTACCCGCACACTGTAATCTGTTAGGCATCGTATTTTTCAGAGTTACCGCTAAGGATAATATTGGATGTAGCGTGTTTAACAAGTGTAAGATGGCTGATGATTGAGGTATGGCATAATGAAGGAAATTGAAGCTGATCTTTTTTGCATCGAGCTGCCGCTGCCCAGAAATCCCCTCAAATCGATCAATTCTTATCTGATCAGGGGCAAGGACCGGTCGTTAATTATAGATACCGGTATGAACAGGCCTGAATGCAAGGAAGTGCTGCTGCCTGCCTTATCAGAGCTAGGCGTTGATCTCACGGAAACGGATGTATTTGTTACACACCTGCATGCGGACCATTTTGGCCTTATCGGTGATCTTGTGACAGATACTTCGACCTGCTATTTAGGAGTTTCCGACGCAAACATTAAAAAAAATAACAGCCACTGGGGCGAATTGTTCCATTTATTGTCTGAGAACGGGTTTCCCGAAGCTATCCTGAAGGAATCGCTGGCGAGGCATCCCGGAGTAATGTACAACACCAGCCGCATGCCGGTCATAACAAGCGTGACTGACGGCCAACAGATCAGGGTCGGGGAATACGAGCTTAACTGCATAGAGACGCCCGGCCATTCGCCTGGTCATATGTGCCTTTATGACGCCAGAAAAAAAATCCTTTTCTCTGGCGATCACATATTGTTTGATATTACCCCTAATATCTCTTTCTGGCCCGAGATGCAGGATTCATTGCGCTCATATCTATCCAGCCTGGATAAAGTTGCCGGGCTGGAAGTGATGAGCGTGCTGCCGGGACACCGCAGCCAGTGGCATGATCACAGGGCCAGGATTGACGCGCTAAAGGAGCACCACCGCCACAGGCTGGACGAGGCCTTAGCGGCCCTGGAAGATGGAGATATGACAGCCTATGAGGTCGCACCGTATATCACGTGGAAAATCGAATATACAAAGTGGTCTGATTTTCCTGTAGCCCAGCAATTTTTTGCCGTGGGCGAAACCCTTGCTCATCTTCATTACCTTGAAAACGACGGCGCCATTACCAGCTATAAAAATGACGGCCAGATATACTATGCGCTGGCATAGCGGGTTTGATGTACTGCTGAGTGTACGATATCATATCCAGATAAATAATTTCCGGAAGAAAAGATAAATATGTCTAATATACGATACAGATCAAACGAAGGGGAGCTTATCCCTATAATCGTCATTATAATTGTAAATTTCCTCGTTTATATTGGCGTGAATATCGCTAATTTTTCGAACATAAATATCCTGCCTTATTTAGCTTTGTCCAGCTCAACTTTCCTGCAGGTGCCCTGGACGGTTTTCTCATATATGTTTACGCATGTGGCTTTTTTCCATATCCTGGCCAATATGGTCACCTTTTATTTCTACGGCAGTTTCCTTAACCGTATTACCGGCACAAAGACATTCCTGGCTATATACCTGATTGGCGGATTGGTTGCGGGTGTGTTTATAATACTACTGGCCTCGCCGCTGTCTCTTACAATTGGGGCTTCGGGGGCAGTGTTTGCCCTGGGCGGTGCCCTGGCAGTGCTGGTGCCCAAGCTGAAGGTCTTTATTTTCCCCATCCCTGTGCCCATGCCGCTATGGGTTGCCATATTGATAGGCTTTGTCATCCTGGCCATTATCCCCCATGTATCGTGGCAGGGACATCTGGGCGGACTGTTGACCGGGCTGGCAGCTGGTTGGATAATGCGAAAGCGTATGCGTGTTATATATTAGTTAACGGCTTGAGCCGGGTAACGGGATATGCAGGATTTATTAATCTGGGTCTATATACTGAATTTAGCATTATTAATCGTTCATGAGATAGACTCTGCCTACTGGCAAGAATGGAAACTCTTTAGATTACCCGGCGGGCCGGCATTCTTTCTGTTTTTGCATATACCCCTGGCAGTTGCTGTTTTATATGGTCTTTTGCTAATCAGCAGCGGCAACCTGGCAGGGATGATAATCTCATTGATTATCGGACTGGCAGGAGTTTTCGCTTTTGCGATACATATGGTGTTTTTAAAGCGAGGACGCGACGAATTTAAGACGCCGGTATCGATAGCAATCCTGATTTCAACGCTGGTCCTTTCAATTATTCAACTGACGGTAACATCATTTATATTGACTGCATACTGATAGAGTTTATCCTCTATTTTTCTAGCCGGGATAAGATTTATTGCCAGGCGGCTGTTAGAGTGCCGTCCGGGGACCGCCAGTGAGGCATCCATGCCAACCCGACGAATTTGACAATAATGTCCTTTTTGGCCGGCCGGATGGATATCGTCTGGAGCTCCTCCGTGGCGGGGTCGGTTTTGGCTGCTAACTCATCCGTCTCGGCTTTAAACTCCTTCTCAATTTCGTCTAATGTCTGCTGGTGGGCCGCTACCGTCTCTTTGGCCCGCTCGACATCCTGGCCCTCTTTGAATATGCGTTGTGCGCTGCGCGCTGCCGTTGTTGCCCTGCCTACCGTTCCCGTGCCGAGCACTTTGGAACCCAGAAAAGCTCCCAGCAATGTCGAACCAACCGAAATCACTGTTTGCATGGTCTGCTGTTTCTTTTGCTCGGCTTCGCGGTCAACTGCCTGCTGGGCCTTGCGTACCCTTTCATCCAGGGTGGCGATTTTTACCTGGTATTTCTTCCTCAGCTTGTCCATCATTTCGTCGCGCTGCTCACGGACGCTCTGGGCCAGCCTGATCCTGAAATCGCGCTCGGATTCGCCTAGCTTGGAGAACTGCTTGTAAGTGGCGCTTTTAAACAGATCGAATTTTTTATTGCCGTAGAGCCAGGTAACGTAAGCATTGCTCCAGGTTGTGTAGCTGCGTGCCTTGCCTGCTGCCGAGGGCAAAGGAACAAATTGCGATGGACTCAGCGGTGATTTCTCCAGGTCTGCAATATCGAAAGCGGCGTCCCGGGCATTATCCCAGTTCACCGGGATCGGTTCATCGGTTATGTCCGTAACGGCCATGTTTTCGTCCTGTGTATCCACGCCGGTCTTGGTATCCGAGAAGTTTATCTGGGCCGCTCCCAGTACTGCAGGTTTATAAAAAAGGGAATAACCGGCGGGCTGGCTCCCCCTGGGGGGCACGAAATATTGCTGTACATCCGGCGGCAGCACAGGACGGCTGGTCATGCCTGCAGGCGCTGGCGCATCTGCTGATGAATGTGCAGAGGGTGCTCCCATGACCTGGGGTGCTGCAGCAAATGCACCGGTTGCGGCCGTGCCCTGTGTATGAATAGGAGTTGCCTGCCTGGGCATCTGGCTTTTTACTGGCGTCATTAGTTTTTTTATCTGGTTGCGCGTCAACGGACCCCTTAAATAGGACATTGCCCAACGGGTCTCGAAGATGGTAGGAGCGTCATCATGCACGTTATTCATCAGGAAAACCCTGCTGCCCAGGCCGGCCAGCGTTTGTTCCATGGCCTGCTTGTTAAATTTTGATCCCTGCGTGGCCGCTGCCCCTTCCAGCCCTTCCAGCACCCTGGCCTTATCACGCTCTGTTTGCAGGCGTCCTATCAGCCATGTTCCGGTATTGGAAAGGCCCTTATAATCCAGGTCTACCGGGTTTTGCGTTGCCAGAAGTATGCCGACTCCAAAGGCGCGTGCCTGCTTTAGCAGGGTAAGTAGCGGCTGCTTGGAAGGAGGATTGGCAACCGGCGGGAAATAGCCGAAGATCTCGTCCATGTAAAGCATTGCCCTCAAACTGGTAGTGCCGGGCTGCTGGCGCATCCATGCCAGCACCTGGTTGAGTAAAAGCGAGACGAAAAACATGCGTTCTGCGTCGCTCAGGTGGGCTATAGAAAAAATGGACATGCGTGGTTTCCCTGACGGGGTATAAAGTATCTGGCCGATGTCCAGTGCTTCGCCTTCCATCCAGGTGCTGAAGCCGGGCGCTGCCAGCAGGTTGTTTATCAGCATAGCTAGCTCGAAACGCTCCTTGGCGGGATAGAAGGAATCGAGGCCAAGCACCCCTATTTTGCTGACGGGCGGCGTTTGTATCTGGTGAATCAGGGCCGCCAGGTCGAGGTCGACTCCCTGTCTCCATGCCATATCAAGTATGGTCGAGATCAATATATGCTCTTTACTCTTAATGGGATCGGCAGCTATTCCTATCAGTCCCAGCAGGCTGGTGACAGTGGATGCAATCCTGTCTCCCAGCAGTTCGTTATCCTCTATCATCGCGGGTGGAGGGGCTGCAAATGACTTGAGGATGGAGACCGGGATGCCGGCATTGCTGCCAGGCGTATAAATTACGAAGTCCGCTGCCTGCTTGAGCCGTGAAATGCGTTCGCCGCTTTCTCCCCATGAGGCCAACCCTTTTTTCCAGAGTTCAGCTTGTTTGGCGGCAAAATCCTGCGGCGACAGCCCTTTGCGGCGTGCGTCATCCTCGTTTATCCAGGGAGCAAAATCCTCAGCATTCAATTGGGGAAAGGTCAGCATCATGTTGGGCATGTCACCCTTGGGATCTATTATGATAGCCGGTATACCATCGATAGCAGCTTCTTCCAGGATGCCTATGCAGAGTCCCGTTTTGCCGCTGCCGGTCATGCCCACACACACACCATGAGTGGTCAGGTCCCGGGAATCGTAAAGTACCAGGCGCCCCCCCGATTCCCTAGCTGCCAGATCATATTCCCTGCCAATATAAAAGACACCGAGTTTTTCGAAATCTTCCATCCAACTCACCGCCTGCTTTTATTTTGCTAACTATGATATTGATTTATCCGTATTCGCTGCAGCCTCTTTCGCCTCACGCTGCTTTTTCTGCTCCTGCTGTAGGTATTCTATGGCAAACTCACTGAATTTGATGACCCTGCCGTTCCTGACACGGGCTTCAGGCTGTTCTATGTAGAGATTGAACATCTGATCGAGGTCGACTTCAACGCAAAGGTCAAGGACGACCTTTTTCCCCCACTCAAAACCTTCCCTGAACTGGTTCTTATCATGATATTCAGGTTGATGAATATCGGTAAAAAGTATCTTAACTTTTCTCATCTGAATAGCTATATCAATTATACATTAACAGGTAAACCATATTTTCGGCAATCTTATGGCATTGAGCGTGACCATTTTCTTTGTTTTAGATACATTGCTTAAATTAGCGGAATCGTCGTTCCCGTGGCCATGGCGATCAGCTTGCCTTCCAGATTGGTGACCCTGATCTCCGATATGCAGACGCGCTTGCCCTTTTTTACCACGCGGCATTCTGCCTCCAGTGCATCTTTCTCATTGGCCGCTGCTATATAATGAATATTGAACTGCGATGCCACGTTGGGAGTGATCGCCGAGTTGGTAGCATAGGCAAATGCCTGGTCGGCAACCGCTGAAATTATTCCGCCGAAGATCATGCCGTTGAAGTTGATATATTCCGGTTTCATTGGCATGAATACCCTGGCATAGCCGGCGGACAGTTCAACCAGTTTCATGTCCAGGAAAGAGGCGATTGGCTCGTTTTCACCCGATTTTTTCAGACGCTCAATTTCACTTGTCATGACATATATTATAGTTAATGCAAAAAGCATTGTCCTGTGCTATCATAATACCCGTTTCTGCTAACTCACATTGTTTATAAATTCATTTTTGATGAGTGTAAAATACCTTAGAGATCTCTTCCTCGTCTTTTCGCTGGCGGCGTTATTCGTATTTATATTGCCCGGGTCACCGTCCGTCCCTTCCAGGGCCGATGCACAAGCGGGCATTATGAGATGGGAGACGATCAATACCCCAAACGCTGATCCCGGGAAGCGTGATGTCCTCAATCCGTACATTAGCGCCAATTTCACCGGCAGTGAGATACGGGATCTTGCCATCGGAAGGAACGGGACGACCTTAATCGCTGCCGTTACTGTCGATAATCGTGTTATCAATGCGCTCAACCCGGCAGGTCCGCTGGGAGTCATATTCTCCAGCCTTAACGGAGGCATTTCGTGGTCTGATTCTCCTCAGCGGCATCTTATCGGGAGCACCGGCTGGCCGGCAGCAAACCAGGTTTATAATGTCGTGATCGCCCCGGACGATCCCAAGCTGTGGGCTCTGACTGCGGGTACGGTTGCTAACGGCCCCAATGAGTTATGGGTAACACAGGATGGCGGGGCATCCTGGCAAGATACGATGGCCCCCGCTCTGGCAGCAGGGGAAGCCATCGGAGCCATTGACATATCGATAGACTATGGATCAGGCCGTGATCTGTTGATAGCCACCCGTTCCGGAAGTGGGAATGGGCGGATATTCATAACAAAAATGTCGGGTTTCGGTTCCTGGGTCCAGCAGGCTGACCCGGAACCGGCAGTGGATTATTTTGATGCCAGATTTTCTCCGACTTACCAGGGTGACAGCTCGGTTATCTTTATCTACGCTGATGACAACCAGACCAGCTACAACATAGGCCTGCGGGATATCAGTAATAATCAAATCCTGCAGTGGATCTATCCCGGCTCGGGCGTCGAGATTTCAACTGCAGACAATATATCCCCCTCGTTTTACAGCCTGGCGGGAGCGGATTTAAGCCTGCCTTCCGATTACAGCGGCATGTCAGCAGCGCTGCGCCGCGCTTTTGTCAGCATTTTTTCTTTCACCCCTGGTATTACTGATAATGCGACCGGTATTTTCAGGATTGATGATTCGTCCGTAGCCGCACTGTTAAGGACTCCCACACTCAGTAGTCAGGTTTACAGTATTGACTTTTTTGGTACATACTCACAGGGTAAGCTGGTAGCTGGTACGGTACACGGCTCACCCTGCTTCGCGATGGTGCCGACCGTTTACATGGATACTCCCTGCACCTGCGCCGGTTCCTGCGCTTATGTCTCCCTCAAGCCTCCCACGGGTGCTGCCAACCAGGCTGACTGCGGCAGCGCTGCCGGTATTTGCAACGATAACCTGACCGGGATTGGAGCGGCAATTGTTAACTGGAATCCCGACGGTTCACTGGCCTATGCTGCCACCGGGTCTGCAGTTATTGGTGATAATCTGACCTGGTGGAATTCACCCGTATTACCCGCTCCGTGGATTACAACCCTGATACCCAATGATGAATCAGCCCTTTCGATCAGCAGGAATAACGGAGATACCTGGAACCAGCTATCCCTGATTGATACGACTATCGATTGGTTTAACGATATTGCGGTATCGGCCGACTGCACCACCATGTACCTGGCGTCGGTCCACAGGAATGTTGGCTTTGGCTGCAACGAGTTTGACAGCGTCTGGCGTTATACCATGAGCCCCGCAGTGGCCTCGCCGCTTCCGGCGCTGATGCCAGCCGGGTCTTACTGGGAGCGCGTTTTCATTTATACAACCTCACCATGCTGCAGTGAAAATCAAACAGACATGCCTATTTTAAGGACCGTACCTTCCTGTACTGATTCGGGGGACGGCGGCGTTGTAGCCTGGGCCGCTCAGTATACCCCTGTACAGGCATGGTCTCCCGATTACGGAGATTACTGGGTACCTATTATCAGCTCGTTATTTATCCAGGACTTTACATTTGAATCGAGCCGCGTAATTTACAACCTTGGATTGAGCGGAAGGGTGCAGAAGCTGGTATATACCGGAACTGCCTGGACAAATACTATTCCTGCGACGTTGACGGGTATGATCGGTCATACCATCGCTGCCAGAAACGGAAAAGTGCTGGTGGGGGCGGCGTTAGCTGACAGGCAGGGTGTTGCGGTAGGATATTCCTCCGACAGCGGGAAGAACTGGTATCTGTTCAGAGACCGCATGCCTGTGGGGGGCAACGTGCATGTTACGTTTGATGTTGATTTTGAAAACAACAGCTTTATCTATGCCGCGGTAGGCGATAATACCACCGACGGCACCGTATACAGGAACACGGCGCCGTCATTTACAAGATGGGTTGACAATGACATGATGGACCGCAATAACGGCGCAGACGGTCCTGATTGGTTTAATGACGGTATAGAAGCGGGTGATCCGCCGCACAGGTGCGCTTATTATGGGATTGTGATGGCGTGGACGGGAAATCCCCAGCCCGCGCTGTATGCGGCGCATGATAATATGACGTCGTCCATCGCTGCTGCGCCCGGGGCTCTGCCTTCAAACAGCGGCGTCTGCCGGACGCTCTTACCCAGGAGCGGCCTTCCCAAACCCGGTATTTACTGGGATTGCCTTGATATATATATGCCGCCCTCTCAGGACGATATCCATTTTACACTGGAGCCGAGCTCCCTCAAGGCATGCGGCTGCTGTTCTGCCAATACCAATACCAGTCTGTTTGCCATAGATGATGAATCCGGTCTTGCTATTGATATCGATGCTATTATAGCGGCTCCCGACCTGGCGACTATTGCTGCGGCGATCAGCCTGACAGGCAGGTACATGCAAGACCCCGGTTACAATCCCGAACTCGGCCGGGGTATGCTCTGGGCCTATACTGATTGCCTTGCTAAAAAAGGCCCTTCGCTGAAAAAGCCTGCCGACCAGGCGCTGGTGGGTGCTGACCCAGTCAGCGGCCGCAATCAGCAGGTAGACCTTTCATGGGAGCAGCTTTGCCTCAGCAATGCTTATCAGCTACAGGTTGCCAAGGATGAGAATTTTACAATGAGGATTAACCCGCAGATATCCAATGCCAGCCGTATCTCTGCCGTTACAGGATCAATACTGCTGGTGATGGACCCGGTGAATGTAACCAGCCCGGCTGCGTGGCTTGCACCCGCTTCGTTACCTGAGGCCGGGGCGTATTATTACTGGCGGGTAAGGTCATATCAGTCAGCTACCGGGCAGATTGCGATAAGCCCCTGGTCGGAGACACGCAGCTTCACCGTTAAACCGGGCTTCATAGTTAATTCACCTTACCTGGGCGTTCAGCTTCTGGCCCCCGACAACGGATGTATCGGCTGCCAGGTCAAACCGGTATCCTTCTCGTGGTCGCCCTGGAAAGAGGCCACGCGGTATACATTCCAGCTCGCGGCGGATTCGAAATTCAAAAATATAATTAAACAGGGCAACACTGCTACAACCGGCTACGAATATGATGGGACTCTTGACTATGACACCAACTATTTCTGGCGGGTAAAGGCTATAGAAATAAACGGGCAGCCTGTGCCCAGCGACTGGAGCGCCACTTTCAGCCTCAGGACGGAATCTGCCCCTGCTCAGGAACAGACTCAGCAGGAAGAGCTGCTTACTCCCTGGTGGGTCTGGCTGGTGATCGGTACGGGTGTAGTGCTGGTAATTGTGACACTGGCGCTGATATTGCGTACGCGCAACCAGCTGTAATATTAAGATAAGCATTTCCCCTTTTTACTGCCTTTAATATCATTTACGGAGTTATTACTGCCATGAGAATTTCAACCGAATGCCGGGACTGCTTGAAAAACCTGGCAATTCAAGCTTCAGAGTATGCCACTGATGACCTGCGCCTTAGGGAAGATGCCAGGAAGCAGGCTGAAGAGATACTGCGTGAAAGGCTCAAACCCGGCTCAACTTCTATTGTGATAGCTACCGCCATGCATGATGTTATCAGGAAAGTGACGGGCAATGCTGACCCTTACCGCTCGACCAAAGATATTGAAATTGAAGAGTCCCGTTTGTTGTTCGAATTGGTAAAGGACAGCTACTGGGAGGATTTTTCGGAATATTTAAAGCTGTCAGCACTGGCCAATGCCATTGATTTTTTCAAGCCTATCGAGGAAGTTAAACGAGAGGTCACAAATAATAAAGTGAGCTTTGCAATTGATGATTCCTCTCTGCTGGAAAAGAAGGTCAGACAGGCGAAGTCCGTGCTTTACCTGGCGGATAATGCGGGGGAAGTATTTTTCGATATGCCTTTATTGAACCTGATGAGGAAGTACACCAGGGCTGTTTATGTGGTCAAGCAATCACCCGTGCAGAATGACATTACGCTGGAAGAAATACGCAGGGCTGGGGTGGAGACGGCGGCGGGGGAAGTGATGACGACCGGGACAGCTACTCCAGGTATCGATTTTTCACAGGCCTCCCCTGATTTTACCAAAGCATTCGAGCAGGCGGATTTTGTTTTTGCCAAAGGCATGGGTTATTATGAATCTCTGGAGGAACTGCCTGCCCGCGGCAAAATATTCTTCTGTTTAAAGGCCAAGTGCGGGCCGGTGGCGCGCTCACTCGGCGTTCCCCTAGACAGCTATGCAGCTAAATTACATTGATAAAAGGAAAATTAAAAATGGTATTTGAAAGGCCCGAGATAATCCGCCCACCCAGTGAGCATGACAGCTATTACCTGCCTTTGACGTCGGGGTGTTCCAACAACTCCTGCACCTTCTGCGCCTTCTCTTTTACCAGCCTGGGCATCCGGGACCTGGAGGATGTGAAGCAGGAAATAAATGCTATGTACCTCTATATGCATAACCACATCATGGTGCCCGGACAGCCGGATATCATGTACCTGATCCTCAGGCGGTGGAACGGGAAGAAGCTTTTCCTGCAGGATGGCGATGCCCTTATCTACCCTTATCCAAAACTGGTGGAGGCTTTGCAATATCTCAATGAAAAATTCCCCCGTATCGAACGTATCGCCAGCTATGCAACACCGCAGGATATCCTGAGACGCAGCGTGGATGAGCTGAAAGCTCTGAAGGAACTCAAGCTGAGCATACTTTATATGGGTGTTGAGAGTGGTGACGATGATGTCCTGCAGAAGGTCCGTAAGGGAGTGACTCATGACCAGATGGTGGAGGCAGGACGCAAGGTGAAGGAAGCAGGCATACTGTTATCTGTGACAGTGCTGCTGGGGCTGGGGGGTGTTGAGAGCAGCCATAAGCATGCGCTGGAGACGGCTAGAGTGCTGACCGAAATGGACCCTGATTATGCGGGTGCCCTTACCCTTACTCTGATACCGGGAACGGCGCTGCATGAAGCGTACGAGAAAGGGGAATTCGATCTGATAACCCCGTTCACCTCGCTGCAGGAATTGAGGACCATGGTGCAGGAATCAGTCTTCAGCAAATGCTTCTTCAGCTCCATGCATGCTTCGAACTACTTCGCTATACGTGGCACCCTGCCCGCCGACAAGGAGAGGATGCTGCATCAGCTTGACGCTATTCTGGCTAAAAAAGACCCTGCCCTGCTGAGGCCCGAGTTTCTGCGGGGTCTTTAAAAAAATAAGTACGAGCGTCCCATGAATTGGGTTTTATTATGATCAGCTTTATCTTAAAAAGCAAGGTTCATATTTATGATGGCGCATGAAAAATAGTCGTTCATAAATAGAGAAACTTATCACTTAAGAATCATTGGCCTATATGTTCAACCTTGAATAAAAATCAAGGGTCAAAAATTCATTTACTCATTAAGACTTTTGATCTTATCTTGACAGATATCTATGTAT
>JAFGLP010000078.1 GCA_016927965.1 Dehalococcoidia bacterium | reverse complement strand
CATGCTTTACTTAAGGACAGAATCTTATGAAGTTATAACGGTAAAAATAATTGTCGTCGAAGGGAATTTATGATTGACGCCGGTCAAATTTCGACGAATTCGACTGAAGTTCCCTCCACCGCTACCTTCAAGATAGATATATCTAATGCCTGTTCCGCTACGCAAAAACTATTTAATATTGTCGCTTTCGGGAAGGTTACTTGCCAGCATATCCACATTGCTCATCCGGAAACCTTTGCCTACGCTGACATTTTCAACCGTTTTGCCCGCGCCTTGGGCGCCATCCCAATCGGCGTAACTTCGCAGGGCAGTTGAAACCTTGATTATCAGTCCTTCGCTCAGTGCCAATCATAGCAGGTTTCATGAATAATCCGGTGCAGGAGAACCTTGAGGGTATCTTGGGCCTTAAATGATTTGTACTTTTAGAAATATTTTTGGTGTTATGGAACAGTATCCGATTCGTCAAAAGAGGCGAATTCGATGCTAAAATTGACCGAATCGGGCTGAAAACCAATATCGGCATTTTTTACCTGAATCATAAAGGCACACTTCACCAAGTCAAAGATGGCAAGATCAACGTAATTGACCGAAGGAACATCCAGGATTTTCGGTTTTTTGTAAAAGTATTTGGTCCCTTTCGGTAAAAGTCCCTCGCTGCCGGGAGGGATATTAGCTTCAAAAGTTCCCCATCGGACAGTAACTTCCTGTCCTGACAAATCCATCTCGGCATCCTCAACCGCGATGGCTCCCATAACCATCAGAGAATCAGAACCTGTACCTGGGTTTTTGGCTGGCTTGAAACGATACTTATCAACTCGAATTGAATCAGTCTGTCCGAACAGGAATTGTATGGGAAGGGGTTTTCGGCCATTGATATCTGTTTCGCCGATGATTGCGGAGCGATAGTAGTTGCCGATCTCAATTTCAACGGGTACTGGAGCTTGCAGGCCTGAAAGAACAATTTGTTTTGCGGATATGGAATAAGTTCCTTTAAGTAAATCAAACTTCATAGAAGTAATGCCACCGGTTTCGCCTTTTACCAAAGATCGCTTATATGTATATATGGGCTTTCGAGAATCTTTTTTAAACATATCCGAATTCGGGGAAATTGTTTCTTCATACATTCCTTCAGTTAGAATAATATGTACATTTATATCTTGGTTATCTACATCTTGTTCGGTGGCGTCGAAGCTTCCGCTAATAGAAAAGGAGTCCGACTGTGCCTGCCGGGTTTTGTCTGCATTAACCTTACCTGCTTTAACACTAAACTTGGAGATTTGCAGTCCGCCACTTTCATAGGCCCCCATGTCAATTATGCCACTGACTATACGATCGTTGCCTGCAATATCATAGTAGTAGTCGGCCAGGAAATCATTATTTCCTTTATCTATACAGGGTGAGCCGACAAGAAGGCGGTAGTCGCCATCCACCCAAAAATCGTCGCTGGTATCCTCCGACGTATTATTTATGTCCCAATAGCCTTCTTGAGTAAAATCCGGATCGGCATCGATGTTAGAATCATCCCAACTTAATGTGCAGTCAAATTCTTTGGAAACAGCATTCTGGTCGCCTTGGACGTTACTATAGGAAATCGTTAAAGCTGAATTATCGGCCAGGGCTATTTCCGGACCTATGCCATTTTCATTTACTATCTGGTTATTCCAAAAGATGCTGTTCTTTACGGTCACGTCCCCATTGTTATAGCACCTTATCCCACCACCAATCCAAGCCGCAGTATTCCCACTAACAGTACAGTTTGTAATCGTAACGGTGCTGTTAGAACAGTACACTCCGGCCCCATGGCTATTGGCATTATTGCCAACAATCAGAGAGTTGATGATGTGTGTGGAACTGGCATCACAATATAAACCACCTCCCAGGTTTTCAGATAAATTGCCGTATATCATGCTGTTTTCTATCGTCAGATTGCTATCACCCTCACAACAGATTCCTCCACCGTTATAATTGTCCCAGGTATAGTTGTCGCTAATTGTGCAGTTTAATATCTCCGGACTGCTTTGATAGCAATAGATACCGCCGCCGTCATTGGCCCAATTATCGCTGATGATGCAATTGTCAATGATCGGGTTTGCGTAGTCGCAGGCAATGCCGCCCCCTTTGCCCTGACTTGAATTTAAACTGACAATACAGTTGCGGATTGTCGGGCTGCTGTTGGCGCAGAAGATTCCTCCACCCCAAGCAAATCCATTTGTGGTCGTCAAACCATCCACGATGGAATTCGCATCCAGGTATAATGCTCGATGGGGAGAGGATTGTGTTCCCTGTGAATCAATGATGCAGTAGTCCGGCCCATTCTCGCTTTGGAGTGTGATAACTCTACCGTAAAACTGAATGTCGCGATTGCCAATACCAGAATAGGTACCATCGGCAACGATAACTATATCGTTGTCAACAGTAGCATCAATCGCAGCTTGAATCGTGGCATTTGGGCCGACACTGCCACCCAGGAAGGTAGGCGAGGTGCCATCCCAATCATCATTACCGCTATCGGCATTGACATAATATTCGTCAGCTTTAGCCGATAACACCCCGAAAAACACTGCGGCGAAGGTAACTAATATCTTCTTTTTCAAAACATCATTCCTATTTACGTAAACTATGCAATAGCAATATGTTATGAGAATATTGCAAAAGCCTCATTAATAAGCTCTTAACGATGTATCTACTTATTATATTATCGGAGTTTATTAAGAATATCGTTTTAATTTGGCTATATTATGATTATGTCTTTTCAAACATAGGTCTTGACAAAATTCGTAAGTTTTGTTAGCATGAATGCAACTTAACTTGCTTATTGTGCTTGTCTATAGAAAAAATTGTCATAATTTGCATAATCAAGGAGGGTATGTAGCAGCCTAGCCGGCTTACATGTGCGTATCTGCTTATATATAAAGGATTTATGCTTGTAAGAAAAATCGATACTTGTCGGATTTAGTCGAAAATTGTTGGAATATGGCATTTCAGCGATTAACGCATAATAACTCCGACGATTGAGAGATCGCATGCCTCTGCAACTTCCCGTAAACGTGTTACAGTCTTTTTGAGGAGCATTGTAATGGGTTCAAAAGTTATCAAAATAGTGGGTTTACTTGCACTTTGCGTCAGTGTTACAGGTTGTTTTGCGGCCAAGGCAAAAGACATAGAGGCGTTCATCAGGCCCTACCAGGTAGATGTAACCTCTGAGAGCTATATTTTGCAGCCGCCGGATGAGATTGAGATCCATTGTAAGAAGGTTCCGGAAATAGATCTACAGCGGCAACAAATCCGGCCGGATGGAAAAATAGCTTTTGAAGCTTTAGGTGAAATAGAAGTTGCAGGAAAAACGCCACAACAAGTGGCAGACATTTTGAGCAAGAAAGCAACCGAGTTGTATGCCTTATCGAGCGATAAGCCGATAGATGTGCGGGTAACGGAATTCAGAAGCAAGTTTTTCTATGTTGTCGGAGAAGTAAATAATCCGGGACCTATATTATATACGGGTCGCAATACCCTATTACAAGCTCTTGCGCAAGCTCGTCCGGCGGTCACCGGTTGGGGTGACCATATACAAGTAATAAGGCCTTCCTCTGATGAAGAAGTTGAGCCTAAGATTTTTGAAATAAAATATAAGCAGATGGTTAAGTACGGCGACACAAGTAAGAATGTTCTCTTGCAAGAAGGCGACATAGTATATGTGCCACCGACGCCATTAGCTGCAGTTGCAATGGTAATCGAGGAATTTACGCGTCCTATTGGCAGAGCTCTTGCTCCGGTATATCAAGTAACTCAGATTCAGAATGTCAGAGGGTATTAGTCCAAGGGGATGCGTAGAAATAGAGTCTTTCTCTAAGTAAACTACAACATTTGCGCACATAATTTTCATGGCATTGCCTAACCTCAACATTTACAATGTGTTAGGT
>JAFGLP010000077.1 GCA_016927965.1 Dehalococcoidia bacterium | reverse complement strand
TAGACGCCGTCGTCATAGGTAATATGGACCACTTCGAATCGATCAACTATGTCGATATGTGGAGCATCGACGGTTCGGGCGGCTATATGAAGAATATTATTAAAATAGCCACCGGCGGCACCACGGGCAGCGCGGTCGGGCATGCTGCTTTTTACTACGTCGCCTCCGGGTTGTTCGACGTGGTGCTGGCCATCGGCTGGGAACAGAACTCCGAGTCCGATACCACGACGGCTATCGCCACACACTGCGACCCCTTCACTGAGCGCTACTTCTACGGCGGCGCCATCTCCGGCCTGGCCGCCCCCTACACCCAATACATGAAAAAGTACGGCGCCACCGAAGAGGACGCCGCCCGGGTCTCAGTCAGGGACCATAATAATGCATACTACAATAATCCCTATGCACACCTGAGGGTCAAGATCACGGTTGAGGACGTAATGAAATCCTCCTATATCTCCTATCCTATCAAGATGCTGGATATGTGCCCCAGGAGCGACGGCGCCTGCGCCGTTATCTTCGCAGAGGAGCTAAAAGCGGAGAAGCTGACGGAAAAACCGGCCTGGGTGCTCGGGTTGGCCGACAGCCACCCCTATACTCATCTGCCGGATGCGCTGGGCGGAATGGACGACTTCAGGGAGACATCCCAGTATGTAGCATCACAAAAAGTATATAAGATGACCGGTATTACAGAGCCTCTGAAGCAGCTCGACGTGGCTGAGCTGTACCTGCCTGCTTCCACGGCAGGGGTGATGTGGATGGAAGCCTTTAGCTTCTGCGGAGAAGGAGAAGGGCCGGAGCTGATCCGCAGCGGCATCACGGAGATGGACGGGCAGATGCCAATCAACCCTTCCGGCGGTGTTATAGCCACCAACTGCATCGGCGCCACCGGACTGATCAGGATGGGTGAAGCTGCACTGCAGGTCATGGGTAAAGCTGAGAAAAAACAGGTCCCCGGCGCCAAGGTGGCCATGGCTTCAGGGTTCGGCGGCTGCGCCTGGTCCGATGTCACCCTGCTCAGCTCAAAGAAGCACATGGACTAAAGAGGGAGAGATATTATGAACGAAACAGATTCCGGGATGGAGCTTATCAGCATCAGGCAAATGGCAGATATGCATTACAACTATCATTCAGGCCCTTATTACGGCAAATACCTGAGAGAGATCAAAGACAATAAACGTATCTACGGTATCAAGTGTTCCAAATGCGGGAAGGTCTACATACCACCGCGTGTGGTCTGCCGCGATTGCTTTTGCACTATGGACGAATGGGTACCCCTCAGCGGAGAAGGCACCATCATAGCTTTCACCGTGGTACAGATACCTTATATCGATCCCGACCTCGGCACACATAAAGAGCTGCCCTATACTGCTGCCTATATCAACCTGGACGGAACCAAATGCAATATAATGCACAAGCTGGACGAATTGGACGAGAAAAAGATCAAGCCCGGCATGCGGGTGCGTCCGGTTTTCGCCGATAAGCGTACCGGCGACTACAATACCGATATCATGTATTTCACCATAATTTAAACCATCCGGGGGTGCTGATTGATTAGCTCAGCACCCCCATTTTATTGATTGACTGCTCCATTAAAAGAGCCTAATGTGATATAATTTCAAAAAATTACAAGTGAGGTTTACCATGTCTGAGAAACCCGAGATGTTCCCCCATGATAACACTCTGGAGAGGCTGCCCGACGCTGAAAGAGAAAAGAAAATGGAAGAGAAGCTGCAGAAGCTGATTTCCTATGCTTATGAACAGGCCCCCGGCTTTAAAAAGCGCATGGAAAAGAACGGGCTTAAACCTTCCGATATCAAAACCATTAAAGACCTGCAGAAATTGCCGGTATTACGCAAAGACGATCTAATCAAGCTGCAAAAAGAAGATCCCCCGTTCGGCGGGTACCTGGCAGTGCCGCTGAGCGAGATCGACCATGTCTATCAGTCCCCCGGCCCGATCTACGACCCGCAGAGAAGGGTCAGAGTAGGAGGATTCCCACCGGATATCGGCAAAGGCCAGATTGCTATGAACACCTGGTCATACCATATCACTCCGGCAGGACTGCTTGTAGACCGCGCATTACGGGGAATGGGTTTCACAGTATTTCCAGCCGGCATCGGCAACACCGATCTTCAGGTGCAGATTATGCACGACCTGAAAGTAGCACTGTTCGTTGGTACACCTTCATTCCTGGCCACCATCATCAAAAAGGCCGAGGCCCAGGGATATGATTTCAAGAAAGATTTCAACCTGAAGATGGCCATGGTCTCCGGCGAGATGGGCGGAGAGCCCCTGCGCAAGATGTTCACCGAGAAATACGGCATTATGTGCCTGGGCGGCGATGCCTACGCTACTGCCGACATCGGCAGCATCTCCTCTTCCTGTGAGAAGAACGCCGGCATGCATGTCAACACCGACGTCATAGTGGAAATCATCGATCCCAATACGGGCAACGTACTTCCGCCAGGAGAAATCGGCGAGATCGTAGTTACACCGTTCGATGAGGTTTACCCGCTGGTACGCTTCGGCACGGGTGACCTGGGAATGTTCGACAAAGAGCCATGCGAATGCGGCCGCACCACACCACGCATACCCAAGATCATGGGCAGGAGCGGCGATGCCGTCAGGGTAAGGGGCATGTTCGTCCACCCCAAGCAGACCGACGAGGTCATGT
The DNA here is from genome assembly GCA_016927965.1 of Dehalococcoidia bacterium. The sequence continues at coordinate 4,049 of JAFGLP010000077.1, read as the reverse complement.
CCAAATGCGCCGATGTAGCCAGCTACCAGCTTATTGTGACCCGTGTAGAGAACAGGGACAACATGCTGCTGCAGGTTGAGCTTACCAAGGAACCGGCGGACAAGGAAGCCTGGGCTAAAGCGCTCGAAAAAGATTTTGCCGGAGTCTGCAAAGTCAGGTTCGACAAAGTCGAGTACATCAAGGCAGGCACTATTGATAAGGACGCCAAGAAGATCATAGATAAAAGAACATACTAGGCTTATTCAAGGTCAGGGGCATGGCGTCAGGCCATGCCCCTGCTTTATTTTAGAAAAATTTTTACCGCGGCCCACATCTGATAGCATAATTTCATATCTGACTCCCCCCTTTTACATAATCGCAATAAGATTTATAATCTATTGTTGCTTGCAATTGATCTTATTTCCTCTCAAGCAGTAACTACACTTCAGGGTATTAAAACGCAGATGCAGTCAATAGAACAAACTACGTCCGGGGAAAACGGTTGCAACATCAACACGGTGTCCTGCAACGGCAAACTAACCTGGTATTATATTGAGAAGCCGACTTCCAGGGAGATACAGTACCTGTCAGACCACTTCCACTTCCACGCCCTGGCGCTGGATGACGTGCTGAGTAAAAAACAGCGTCCTAAAATAGACGATTATGACAGCTACCTTTTTATCGTCCTGCATTTCCCGGTCTTCGATAAGGCCAACCGCGTGACTATGGCCAGCGAACTGAATATATTCATCGGGGAAAATTTCCTGATCACCAGCAACAAAGGCGACCTCAAACCCCTGCCCAAATTTTTCAACGAGGTGCAGCTGGATGAGGAGATGAGGCAAAAATACATGGGCCGCAGCGCCAGCTTCCTCTTCTACCAGATCTTGGACAGGCTGGTGAACTACTGTTTCCCCATACTGGATAAAATCGAAGATAATATCGACAAAATAGAGGACCTGATATACAGCCGCGCTGTTCCTGAGACAGTGCGTGAGATATCGATGATACGCCGCGACCTGATCTCTTTCCGTCGTATCATACACCCCCAGATAGCAGTAGTGGAAGAGCTGGAAAAGGAGAAATACCCCTTCTTCAAGGAAGACCAGGATGTCTATTTCGGCGACATCGCCGACCATATCCGCAAAATCTGGGACGGACTGGAGGAATGCAAGGAAGTCGTGGACGGGCTTGCCGATACCAGCAACTGGCTTACCTCGCACCGGATACAGGAGGTCATGCGCGTGCTGACCATCGTGATGGCCATGATGGCCCCTCCCACCCTTGTCGCCAGCATATACGGCATGAATATCCATCTGCCCGGCAGTACAGCCGCCGGTGACTTTATGCCCCTGGTGTTCATCGTAGCATTCATGCTGCTGACCACCATTGGGATGCTTTACTATTTCCACCGCAAAGACTGGATCTAAAGAACAAATCCCAAATTAACAGATCCTCGCGGGGCTAACATTTCAGTACCTCTACAAGTTCGTAATTCAAAGCATGCGTTGATGGGATTTTGGGCTCTTAATTTTTTCAGGATTTAGAATTTATCACGGTTTTAGTATAAAATTTAGCGTTTATTAAACAGGAGCGCTGTAAATTTGAATTACTCTTATAGATTCGTTGTGCTGGCAGCCCTTTTCTTGACCTGCCTGCTGGCCGCCAATATATTGATCGTCAAGCAGATAGCCGTCTTCGGTCTGACGCTGCCGGCGGCCATAATTATTTTTCCCCTCGGCTACATCTTCGGGGATGCGCTGACGGAGGTTTACGGCTACAGCCAGGCACGCCGCGTTATCTGGCTGGGCTTTTTCTGCAACCTGGTGCTGGTGGCCGCCATATGGCTGGTAGGGATATTGCCGGCTGCGTCCGTTTTCGAAGCCCAGTCCGCCTATGAGCGAATACTTGGCAGCACCCCTCGTTTTCTCATCGCATCTTTCGTAGCATACCTGGCAGGGGAGTTCATCAACTCCTTCATACTGGCTAAAATGAAGGTACTGACCAGGGGCAGATGGCTCTGGACCCGCACGATAACATCCACACTGGCAGGCCAGGGACTGGACAGCGTTATCGTGCTTTCCATAGGCTTCTGGGGCGTACTGCCTTTTGACGTCCTGGGCACAATGATTTTATGGCACTGGCTCATTAAATCAGCCTATGAGGCGCTGGCAACGCCGCTGACATACTGGCTGGTCGGCTACCTGAAAAAGAGCGAAAAAAAGGACTTCTACGACTATACTACCAATTTCAACCCCTTGCGGGCGGATTGATCAAGGCATAAAATTTATAGGAAAGTGGTTCCTAAATTCATCGTCGATGCTAACGCAGGCAAGCTGGCCAAATGGCTGAGGATGATGGGGTTTGACACGCTGTTTTTCGACGAACCCGATGACGGCATGATGGTCAAGATAGCGCTGACACAGGACAGGACTATCATAACCAGGGACACCGAGTTCATGAAAAGGCACGCCGTTACCACACACCGTGTGCGGGCCATACTTGTATCAGGCGATAACCCCGGACTGCAAATGCAGACAGTGCTGGATGTGCTGGACCTCACGGATAAAACGAAGCGCTTCACGCGCTGCCTGGAGTGTAATACCGAACTGCAGCAACTGGATAAAAAAGAGGCCGAGGGCCTGGTGCCGGAAAGGGTCTTCCAGATACATAACCAGTATATGATCTGCAAATCATGCGGCCGCATCTACTGGCGTGGCACGCACTGGAAAGCTATGAGTGATAAATTGCTTGAATTTGAATCCACCCGGCCTTCGGGTGACAAAGGAGGACTTCCTTGAAGATTGTAACCGCACAGCAGATGAGGGAGATCGACAGCAGGGCGGCCGATGCGGGCATCAGCACCGCTTACCTGATGGAGAATGCAGGCCAGGCAGTGGCCCGGGAGATCAAGGAGGCTACCGATTTCATCGCAGGAAAGGACATCGTAGCTCTGGCCGGGCCGGGTAATAACGGGGGGGACGCCCTGGTGGCAGCCCGCTACTTGCACGAATGGGGCGCTGCCGTATCGATTTACCTGCTTTCGCAGCGCACGCTGGAAGACAAAAACCTGAAAAAACTTAAAGACTCAGGTATGCCCATTATCCATCTCGAAAAAGATGCAAAATATACAAAGATCAAAAAACTGCTGTCGACGGCAGAAGTGGTAATAGACGGTATACTGGGCACGGGCAGGGCCAGGCCGCTGGAAGGCCACTTCCATGAAGTGTTAAGCAGGCTAAACCAGGAGAAGCTGAAAAGGCCCCGCATGCTGATTGTCGCCGTGGATATTCCAACAGGCCTTAACGCCGATATGGGGACAGTCGACCATTGCTGTCCTCAGGCTGACCTGACCGTGACGCTGGGGCTCCCCAAACCAGGACTCTACACCTTCCCCGGTGCAGAACGGGCAGGCAAAGTGGTGATCGCAGATATCGGACTACCAGAAGAACTGAGTGATGATATAAAAACCGAGCTGATTACCCGCACCTGGGCCAGGTCAGCCCTTCCGGCACGCCCGGCCGGCGCCAATAAAGGGACCTTCGGCAGGATGCTGGCAGTGGTAGGATCGGAGAACTATATCGGAGCAGCCTACCTGGCCTGTATGGGGGCCGCCAGGGCAGGAGCGGGCGTGGTAACTCTTTCCACCACCAAAAGCCTCCAGCCGGTACTTGCTTCCAAACTAACCGAGGTGACCTACGCGCCGCTGCCTGAGTCGGATAAAGGTACTCTCTCGGATAAAGCCTCCGCCGCCATATTAAACATACTTCCATATTACCGGGTTATGCTGATGGGCTGCGGCCTGGGGCAGCATAAGCATACCAGGGCATTCGTGAAGGACATACTGTTCAAACTGCCGGAGAACCCGCCCATGCTGGTGCTGGACGCCGATGCACTTAATATACTCTCGGAATTTCAGGGCTGGTGGAAAAAGCTGCCGGCCGCCACGATAGTTACACCGCATGCCGGGGAGATGGCCCGGCTGATGGGAATATCGATAGAGGAAGTCCAGTCCAACCGCCTGGAATTGGCCCGGAAAGCATCCTCAGACTGGAACAAGATAGTGGTTT
>JAFGLP010000076.1 GCA_016927965.1 Dehalococcoidia bacterium | reverse complement strand
CTGATACGAATTCTGCCATTTGTAACTCTTGTGAGAGAAGCAGCGGTTAGCTAAAGTGTAAAACTTTGCCCTAACTCGGGGACAATGACATTATTTAGCCCTGATTCCCTGAATGCTTCTGCCAGTGAAAGTGAAGCTGACTCCTCGCCATGGACAATGAACACCTTTTGCCACCTGTCGTTACCTTTACTTGCCCATCTTATAAGGTCGTTGCGGTCTGCATGTGCGCTGAATTCATGAAAAACCTCGACACGGCAGCGCAACTTGTGCTTTTGGCCGAAAATCGATACTTCAGGCCATTTCTCAGCAATTTTCCGTCCCAGCGTGTTTTGAGCTTGCCAGCCTACTATTAATACAGTGTTTTTGGCCTTGCCTATATTATTTTTCAAATGATGTAAAATGCGTCCGCCTTCAGCCATGCCGGATCCTGCAATGATCATCATAGGGACCTGAATTTTCGCCAGTGACTTTGATTCTTCTACACTGGATACAAAACGTAAACCATAAAATCCGAAGGGGTCTTCTACCGATTCCATAAACTCGATTGTCTCGCTGTCAAAGCACTCAGGATGCAGCCTGAATATATCTGTCGCACCTATCGCCAGAGGACTATCTAAAAAAATCGGGAATTTTGGTATCCTATTATTGATCTGCAGCTGGTGCAGGAAGTAGATTAATTCCTGGGTTCTTTCAAGCGCAAATGAAGGGACGATCAGCTTGCCGCCTTTGGATATTGTTTCATTTATAACTTTTTCAAGCTTATCGCTGGCATTATTGATATCAGTATGCAGGCGATTGCCGTAGGTGCTTTCTATGATAAGAATGTCAGAATCGGATATTATATCGGGATTGCGTATAATGGGGATGTCTTCGCGTCCCAGGTCACCGGAAAAACAAATTGAAATGAGGCGGCCATTGTCATTTATGTTCAATACGGTAATGGCTGATCCCAGAATATGACCGGCATCATAGAATGTTACCTGGATATTGTCACGCAAATTAAATGGATGATAATAGCTGCTGCTTCTTAAAAGCCTGAGGACAGGCGGAATGTCATTTTTAACATATAAGGGATCTACCGGTGGTTCCTTATGCCTGCGCCGTATTTTATTAACAACTTTGATATCGTGTTCCTGAATATTGGCAGAATCCATGAGCATAATATTAGCAAGGTCGAGTGTGGCAGAAGTACAATGAACATCGCCTTGATAGCCCTGCCTGACGAGATTAGGCAAATTGCCTAAATGGTCCATGTGAGCGTGTGAGATGATAACAGCATCAACGGATTGCGGATCAAATGAAAAATTGAGGTTGCGTTCATAGGTTTCTGCTCTGCGTCCCTGGAAAAAACCGCAGTCTAGTAAAATATTGTAACCGTTAACGTTGATAAGGTGCCTTGATCCTGTAACTGTCCGGGTTGCTCCATGGAAACTTATATTAATCAATGGCTCTTCGTCCTGTAATTGCCTGTTTCAGATACCAGCTGCTGACAATACTTTGAACATCTTCCGGCTGATCTGAAATCCTGAGTAGTTGTAGGTCCGCTTCTGAAATATATCCATTCAAGAGTACGGTATTTTGGAGCCAGTCAAGGAAATTGTGCCAGAAACTGGAATTGAATAGTATGACAGGGAATGGTTTGATCTTATTTGTTTGAATAAGGGTAAGCACCTCTGTTAATTCATCCATGGTGCCAAGTCCGCCGGGCATAATCACAAAGGCCGTTGCGTATTTCACCAGCATTACTTTGCGAACAAAGAAATGGTTGAAGGTAATATTCAGGTTGGAATAAACGTTGCCTTTCTGCTCTTTGGGGAGAACAATGTTGAGGCCAACCGATTGCACTCCTGCTTCACTTGCACCCAGATTGGCTGCTTCCATTAGCCCCGGTCCCCCTCCTGTGATTATATTGAAGCCCTGCTTCCCCAGGAGATAAGCAATCTGCTTGGCATTTTGATAGTCGGCCATGTCTGCTGTTGCTACTGCTGAGCCGTATATGGTGATAGCAGGTTCAATGCCCGATAATTTATCAAAACCTTCTACGAGTTCCCCTAAATATCTGAACAGTCTCCATGATTCTTCTTTTTCGAATGCGTTGATTTCATATTTATCAGGCATGTCAACCTCAAGTATCATCGTAAAAGACAAATTAATATATATGGTCTGATTTATTTAAATATATTTAGGATAACGCCGAAGTACTGGACTGTCAAGGTAAAAAGATACAACCCTGCTTTAAAATAAAGCAGGGTTGTATCTATATGGTTTGATATATTAAATTATTACCATTTGGAAAGGACATCATCCCAGAAGGCATAAATGCCTTTTTTACCAAGACCGCCTGTATATCCAGCCCTGACCATGAGTTTGACCAGCGGATGGCACCTGCCCCTTGCATCTCCTACCTCTTTAATGCGGTCGGTTTCACTGGATGCGCTGATGCTCCATCCACCTGTAAAATCGAACAGCTCACAGGGTCCCATGGGGAAATTGTATCCCAGCTTCATGGCTTTATCGATATCTTGAGGGGATGCCACACGTTCCCAGACCATCTGGACGGCTTCATTCAGCATAGCACCATATGCCCTGTTGGCCAGGAAGCCCAGGCTGATGTCTTTGCACATGACGGGCTCTTTGCCAACCTTTTTCATAAGGTCTACTGTCAATTTTACTGTTGCATCTGAAACCATGGGGGGAGTGACGACCTCAACCAGTTTCATGACTGCCACTGGATTCATGAAGTGTGTTCCGATGACTCTGTCTGCTCGTTTGGTTGCATTAGACATTAATGTTATGGGAAGAGCAGACGTATTGCTGGCCAGTATAGTATCAGCCGGCGCATTAGCGTCAAGCTCCTGGAATATCTTTTTCTTGATATCCATATTTTCTATGACTGCTTCGATGACATAGTCGGAGTTCTTACCGAGTTCAGCAACGCTGGTGGTGCCTTTAATGCGGCTCATAATAGCGTTTTTCTGATCAGCAGTTATCTTGCCTTTTTCTACAAAGTATTTTTGCAGTCTGCCGTCAATGCCTTTAATACCGGCGTTAACAAGGTCGGATGTAACATCCGAGATCATTACTTCGTAACCCCCGACCTGGGCGAATAGTTGTGCGATCTGGGCGCCCATTGCGCCTGACCCGACGATGCCGATGCGTTTAAGATTGCTTAGTTCCAAGGTATACCCTCCTATAAATAATTTTTATGTATATTATTGGACAACTGAAACCAGCGAGCCGTCCATAGTCTTGGTGACACTTATTATGGTGGGGAATCGATCTTTTAATTCTTCCAAATGAGTGATGACAAATACTTTCTCGAAATCATCCTGTATAGCATTAATCGCTTCAATTAATTTTTCCAACCCTAAATTATCCTGCGTTCCGAATCCCTCGTCAATTATTAGGATTGGCATGGCGGCGCCAACCCTGCGCACCAACAGCCTCGATATGGCTATGCGTAACGCCAGGTCTATGCGGAAAGCCTCTCCCCCGCTGTACATATCATAAGTACGCGTACCTAATTCGTCGGCTATTTTAATATCCAGGGTCTCGATCATATCTCCTTTTTTAGTTCCCCGTTGTGTTTCTAACGTGAGGGACATACGATTGTCAGTCATTTTCCCCAAGAGTAAGTTGGCTTCATTCTCGATTTCTGGCAGGGCTTCTCCTATAATTAGGGCCTGGATGCCCTTTTTACTGAAACACCTGGCAAGCTCCGAAAATATAGCTTCATTCTCCCTATATTGCCTTAGCTTTGCTTCCTTATCTTGCTTTTCAGCTCCAAGCAGATCAATCTGTTTAAGTTTTTCTTTACATTCTGCCAGGTGGTCCCGGGTAGCCCTTTCTTTAGCAGACAGCAATTGCTGGCCGTGTTCTAATTCTGCCAGCTGTTCTAATACTCTCGGTAATTCTGTAATCTGCCCTGTGATTTCTGCATGCTGTTTAGCGAGATTTGCTATAGCATCATTAATGCTGGCGATTGTAATCTCATAATCAATCCTGTTCTTTTGTTGAGTTGCGTACTGCAGTTTTGCCTCGGACAGTTCCTGCTGAAGGTCTTCAAAATGCTGCAAGGCAATCTTACGCTCTGATATTTTTTTATGAGCATCCGGATCATATCCCAAAACATTTTGTTCTTGTTCAATGGTCTGCAATGCTTTACGCTCATCTATAGCGTAATTCATGTTTTTAATATCTTCTTCAAGCTTGTGCAGCACATCTTTCTTGGCAGCCTCTTCCTCACTGGCAGCCTCGATATCAGAGATTTCTTTTTGAAGAACTGCAAGCTTTTGCTTGGTACTATCACGGTCCGATTTAAACGATAGCTCCATCTGGTTACTCTCTTTTTCCAGAGAAGCCAGTTCAGCTTTATAGTTCGCAATTTCCCTTATATTTTCTTGGGAGAGCGCCAATTTATTTGCCAATTCAGTAGAGAGTTTGTTTTTTATACGGTCGCATCCATCCGGGCCGAGTTCTGATTCACATAGAGGGCATGTGGCGCCGGCATGTGACAGCATGGCCATTTTCCCCCTAATTTCATCAGCCGCTAAAAGTAGCTCGGAGTTTAAAGAGGATAAAGTGCCGATTGTTGCTGTAATCTGGTTGAACAGCTTTCCTTTGCTCTCTATCTCTTGCTCTTTAGTATCCAGTTCATTTTGATGCTGTAGTATGAGTTCATACTGCCGGCGAAATTGCGGCAACCTCTCGGATTTAGCAGTTAGTTCAGCTAATCGTGACGACAATATTTTGCGTTTGTTATAATAGGTATTTTGAATTGAAGCAATTAGTTCTTCAAGTGGTTTCTTACGCTGATTAAGGTTATGGATTTTTTTTAATTGGTCATTAAGTTGTTCATCCATGGATAAAACACTGCGATATTCAGCATATCCCTTTTCGATTTCCTCGGATTGCGACAAGATTTTGGTATATCTTTGAATGTGGTTGGCCATATCATTAAAGCGCTTTTGACAGAGATTAATCTCATCTTTTTTACTTTCGATCTGCTGCGAAAGTATGCCCAATTGCTCTTTGCGACTTACCAATAATTCCTTTTGTGCACGTAATTTCAATATATCGCTATTGGCGGATGTTTTAGAGTTTTCGATTTTCAAAAGTTCATCATTTATTACTGTGACTATTTCTTCTAGCCCGGCTTTTTCATTTAGTTTGGGCACTAAACTATCGATATCACGTTCCAGATTAATCGATTCCAGTTTTCTGATTTCGGAAGAGGTCCTGGCTTGTTGTTCCATCTGATCGTAAAAAGAAAGGTCAAGTATATTGGCCAAGATTTCCTTGCGCTCCCCCGGTCTTTTGTTGCTAAATTCATTTGCTCTGCCCTGAAGTATCATGGCGCTATTGATAAATGTCTGATAATCGAGATGAAGCAAATTTTGAATCTTATCCTGTGTTTGAGCTTTTGTGTGTTCAGAAAGAGACTTAAATATGCCCTGGTGGCACAACTGGAACTCAAGTAAAGACTGTCCGGACCTTGTTGCGGTTGACCGTGTATGCTTGCGAATTACTCGATAACGGTCAGCTCCTGAAAGAAATTCCAGTTCTACCTCCATTTCGTTAGCGTTAGGACTTGAATAAATCAGGTCGTCATTGGATTTACCACGTGATGCCTCTCCCCATAAAGCCCAGGTAACGGCGTCAAAAATGCTGGATTTTCCGCTGCCATTATCTCCGCAGAGGCAGGCGACATGTATGCCCTCAAAATCCAATACGGGCATATTTTCCCTGTAGCACATAAAATTTTTCATTCTGAGCCGTAGTGGAATCAAAGCATCTGTCTCCAGATTAAAATATCCTAACAGGTATAAGGTGGCCGGTATCAACCAGCAAAATATGCTATGCTTATTGAGTTGGCTTGGAAACAGCCAGTTGCTATTTTACCATATAAAACTACTATCCAATTCAATTTTTACAACCGGGGAAATATATGTTTGAAGTATTGACTGAAAAACTCTCCAAAATATTCAGCGGACTGAACAATAAAGGAAGGCTCACTGAAAAAGAGATAGACGAGGCTTTGCGGCAAATCAGGCTGGCGATGTTGGAAGCCGATGTGAATTTTAAAGTCGTAAAGAACTTCTTGTCTGTAATTAGGGAGAAGGCTCTGGATGCCAAGGTACTGGAAAGCCTTTCACCAGCCCAGCAAATAGTAAAGATAGTCAATGAGGAATTGGTTGGGATCCTGGGAAGAGATCCGTCACGGCTTAAAGCGGCTTCAAAGTTGCCGTCTATTATAATGCTGGTAGGGCTGCAGGGCGCAGGCAAAACCACCACTGCCGCTAAAATGGCGTTACATTTGAAACAGGCAGGGCAAAAAACGCTATTAGTAGCTGCCGATACCAGGCGGCCGGCCGCTATTGAGCAGCTGAATGTACTGGGCAAACAACTGGATATTCCCGTTTATTCAGAAGATGTCAAGCACGATCCCATAAATATTTGCCGCAATGCTGTCAAGAAGGCAGAGGAAATGGCGGCTGCGTGGGTATTGATAGATACTCAGGGTAGGCTGCACATAGATGAGATTTTGATGAAGGAGCTTGTTGACATAAAAAGGGAGGTGGTGCCGGCAGAGATACTGCTTGTTGCGGATGCTATGACTGGGCAGGACGCAGTCAATATAGCGGAGGAATTCAATAAAAACCTGGGTTTAACCGGTCTTATATTAACTAAGATGGATGGTGATGCCAGGGGTGGGGCAGCGCTTTCGATTAAGTTCGTCACAGGTGTTCCCATCAAGTTCATAGGGGTGGGGGAAAAAAACAATGCGCTTGAAGTTTTTTATCCTGACAGGTTAGCATCCCGTATACTGGGCATGGGCGATGTCCTTACCTTGATAGAAAAGGCTGAGGCGGCATTTGATAAACAAAAAATGCAGCAACTGGAATCCAAGCTACGCAAATCCGAGTTTGACATGGAAGATCTTCTTGAGCAGATGCGACAAATAAAAAAAATGGGTGGTTTTACACAACTGGTTGATATGATTCCTGGTTTCAACAAGCTGACCAAAGGGATTTCGGATAAGGAGAGCATGGATAAAACCAGGAAATTGGAAGCGATCATATTGTCTATGACTCCCGATGAGAGGCGGAATCCTGATTTGATTAATGGAAGCAGAAAACGCAGGATAGCCAGGGGAAGCGGGACAACGCCAAGCGATGTTAATCAGTTATTGAATCAATTCTATAACATACAGAAGATGACTAAAATGATGGCTAGGGGTAAATTGCCCAAGAATATGCCTAATTTACTTGGCCGCTAAGTGCCTATTTGCCGCTTCTTGTTACCATCATAAGCCTCATCTGTCCTTCACTGATTGTTATTTCCTGTAAATCTAATTTCAGTTCATCCAGTGGAGCATTTAACTGCAGGCCGATGTTGATAATGTCCTGAACATTCTTATTGATGGCGCTGGAAAGCGGCAGTTTGCCAAGATAGAACGATCTCACCATGAAATTGGGTTTTGCATTTTCAACAGCTATCGATCCCATAATACATGTTTTAGCGGGCAGGGCCGGAAAATTCCAGGCGTTATATGCCAGTAGATAACCGTCGTTGAAGTTGACCAGCATTTCTTTGGCGGGTAAGTTTCCCTCGGCTAATGTCATTACTATAATTGAATTTATCTCTTCCTCGGTTACGAGCAGTTCAATATTTTTCTTGGTGTCGTTTGCATTAGCTTCAGCCGCGTCTTTTTTCATCGTGTCTAATTTACTATTGAGGCTGTCGACTGCTTCAGATGATAATACAACAGGCCGCATATTGGAGCGCATATCTGGAGTTAGCAGTGCCAGTACATAGCCGATAATAAGTATGATAATTGCGAGTACTGCAAGGACGCCCATGAACATTAAAAATCCCTTTAGGATTCTCATCTGATTTCCTCCTGATTTACGAGCGACTATTCAAGATAGTCCTTGAGTTTGCGGCTCCTACTGGGATGCCGTAGTTTGCGCAGTGCTTTGGCTTCAATCTGCCTTATTCTCTCACGTGTAACGTTGAATTCCTTGCCAACTTCTTCAAGTGTCCTGGATCTTCCGTCCTCCAATCCGAACCGTAGAAGCAAGACCTTTCTCTCACGGTCTGTTAGTTCGCCGAGCACTTTGTCAAGCTGGGCCTTGAGTAATTCACGGGAAGCAGCATCGGCCGGGGGTAGGTTTGATCTGTCTTCAATGAAGTCTCCCAGATGGCTGTCCTCCTCTTCTCCGATAGGCATTTCAAGTGATATAGGCACCTGAGAAAGCTTCATGATTTCTCTGACTTTTTCAGCGGAAATCTCCATACCTAGCCCTATTTCTTCGCAACTCGGTTCACGTCCAAACTCTTGAGAAAGCTTGCGGTTGACTTTTAATAAGCGGTTGATTGTCTCCACCATGTGAACAGGTATGCGGATTGTCCTTGCCTGATCTGCTATAGCACGCGTTATAGCCTGCCTTATCCACCATGTGGCATAGGTGCTGAATTTATAGCCTTTCCTGTATTCGAATTTCTCAACTGCGCGTACCAGCCCTATATTACCTTCTTGTATGAGATCAAGAAGCGGCATACCATGCCCGACATATTTCTTGGCAACGCTGACTACCAGACGCAAGTTAGAGACAGTCAGTTGCCGGCTGGCCTCTTTGCCATCCCTGTCAATTAAATTAAATTTATGCTGGAATGGATGGCAGTTATCGTCGATTTTAGCAGCGAATTTAATATCACTGTTTATAACGACTATTTGCATAACTTTTTCCCAGGTCGAATTGCCGTCAATAATTGCAAAAATCTCCGGGTTAAGAATACGCACGTATATTGAATAGTCCACCATTCTTTTTTCTATTTCGGAGGCTTCCATCTGTAATTCTTGAGCAATTTTATGCACTACCTCAGGATTAATAAACTCGTCAATGGATTGATGTAACTTAGCACTAAGGAGTTTTTCTCGGAAGCTCAGCTCCTTCTCGATATCCAGTTGTTCGGCCAGCTTATCGATGACAGTATCACAATCTCCAAGATTCTTAAGTATTTGGATAATAAAATCGGAAATGCTGGGGAAACGGCTTACGCTATTCTTAAACGATTCTTTGATGTTTTCAATATATTTGTAGGGTTCAATCTTACTGGCTAACTCGCGCTCAAGTTTTGCGTTTAAAAGGGGATATTTCCCGATCTCATGGAGATACATCCTGACAGGATCGTCTATAGCCTCATGGCCAGCCAGTTCGACTTCAAGCTCTAACAGAGGCTTTTCTGCTGCCTCGCTTTCTCCCTCTCCCTTCTCCGGCAATTCCTCTTCAGCGAATTCAGGCGCTTCTATATCGCTGAAAAGAAGTTCTTTTTCATCTTTGGTGGGTCCTTCAGTCGCAAGCTTTTCCCATTTATCGTGAGGTACTTCGAAGTCTTCAGATACAAAATCGGCAGCTATTGCAGACACAAGTTCGGGTTCAGAAAAAGTTTTTTTCCCAGTTTTAGCGGTCTTAACGCTTTCAGACTGTTTTTTCGCTTTTAATTTGATATTAGTTTTGGCTTTAGCTTTGCCTTTTTTTTGTGTCGATTTCGCCATTTAGACTCCCTTCGTGCGCTTAAAAAGGCGGCCACGTTTTCGAAAAATATCATGCAACTGTTGGCTTTCTTTTATACCGTGTTCCACCAGTTTGGCCAATTGCATATCACTGTTACCATCTTCACGTTCTTCAGTAAGTACCAGTTTTTTCTTGAGTTCAAGGCTTTTAACGTATCTTTCCTGCAAACGGTTTATGCAATCATCCAGCGCGTGTTCCCTTTCTTTTTTCTCCTTGCTTAGCGATGGCGGAAAGCGATCGCCCAACGAAAATAAATGGTTTAAATACTCACTTAAGGCAGGATCCAAATCTTGTGCAATTGCTTCTAAATTCGTGTCTAATTGCCACCTTAATAATATATCTCTATTGTCTGAATGTTCAAAATATATAGTGTCAATATTCTTTCCGCTCTTCATCAGGTCAGGGAACTTCAATAATAAAGCCAGGCAATATTCCTCAATAGATCTTGAATCTGCAGTCTGATCAGCATAGTTTCTTGATATCTTATTTATTTTGCCCTGCTTATATTGTTTCTCCTGTTTTTGTGAATTTACCAGGGCATCACGCACAGATCTCTCATCTAGTTTTAAAAGCCCGGCAAGTTTCTGTACATAATGTGCCCGACGGACCGGATCATCGATTTGAGATAAAATCGGCAAAAACTTGGAAACTATTGCAGATTTCTCTTTAGGGTCATCTCGGTTTATGGTATCAATTTCCTTTTTTAAAGTAAAATCAATAATTGGCTGCGGAGCGTCCAGTAATTTTGCCCATTTTTCCGGTGATTTCCTGATGATTTCATCGGGGTCCTTACCATCTTGAATTTCAACTACCTGTATCTCATATTTGAGCAGTTCGTTGTATGTTTTAGATTCTATCCAGGGCATCCAGTGCTCTTTTGGTATTTGTTCATCAATAGTTAATATGCTTCTTGCTGTAGCTTCCAATCCGGCTTGATCTGAATCCAATGCAAAAATAATATTCTTGGATAATTTCCGCAGTATCGATATCTGCTTCCCGGTCAACGCAGTACCCATCGATGCCACTGTATTCTCAAAACCAAATTCATGTGCGGCGATAGTATCCATATATCCTTCTGTTATAACAACAGAATCCTTTTGTCTTATTGCTGTCTGCGCCCTATCTATGCCATAGATGATGCCGCTTTTATCAAAAATAGCTGTTTGAGGCGAGTTTAAGTATTTGGGAAGAGAATCATCCAGTGCACGTCCTCCAAAACCGACAACTCTCCCCTTAATATCCCTTATTGGAAACATCAGCCTGTTCCTGAATCTGTCGTAATAGCCGCCCTTGTCTCGCAGAACAATTAATCCAACGGCCAGCATATCATTTTCTTTATAACCGGATTTAATTAAATAAGAGCTGAGGTCATCCCAGCGGTCTAAGGCGTACCCAATCTGAAAGTTTTCTATGGTTTTGGGTGCAAGCGCTCTTTTCTTTACGTATTGCCTGGCGGTCTCGGCGTCTTTGGAATGCAGCAGAAGGTAGTGAAAATACTCCGCTGTAACTTCATTCAGTTTAAACAGACTCTCATATTTCACTTGTTCTTCTTTAACATTTTGCTGCGATTGATAAGAGAGTGTGACTCCTGCTTCTTCAGCCAGCATGCGTAATGCCTGGCTGAAATCAATCCCTTCCTTTTTCATTATGAAGGAAAATACGTCTCCGCCTGTGCCGCAGGCGCCGAAACAATGCCAGCTTTGCTTTTCAGGGAAAACGAAGAAGGATGCGGTCTTTTCGGAGTGGAAGGGGCAGGCTGCTTTAAAATTACGGCCCGACTTCTGAAGCTTTACATATTGTGACACGACGTCTACAATATCGATTTTTTGCTTGATATCATCAACTGTATTCATTGTTCATTAAAAAGGTAATATAGTTACAATAAAGTCGTTCCACCGAATTTTCTTGCAGTAAGTATAGCGTACTGATCTGACATGCCGGAAACATAATCAGCTACGCACCTTTCAATTTTCTCGCCGGAATCATTATAGTCAACCGGTAAATTAGTGGGATTTTTAACAAAATATTTAAATAGAAAAATCAGCAATTCGCGTGCTTTAGCTTCCTCTTCTTTCTCACGGTTAGCGAAATATACTTTTGAAAAAAGGAATTCCCTAAGTTCATTGGATGCAGTCCGTACGAAATTGCTCATACCGATAGCCGGCTTTGCTGTTTTTGAGTTTAGAGAATTGGCAGAATAATTAACAATGTCGGTAACAAGGGTATTTATTCTGGAGGAATTTGTGGGACCAAGAACTCTGGAGGTTGACTCCGGCAGATCTGATATCGAGATAACATTGGCCCTCACAGCGTCTTCGACATCATGGTTAATATACGCTACCAGGTCGGCCATTTTTACTACCTGTCCTTCGATAGTTGAGACTGTATTCCAGCCCTCTTCAAGTATTTCAAGATCGCCTTTAGAGTGGTTTAATATCCCATCCCTGACTTCCCATGTTAAGTTTAAGCCCCTACCTTTATTTTCTATATGGTCCACCACGCGCAGGCTTTGTTCATAATGCCTGAAACCGCCAGGCAATAATTCATTTAATACTTCTTCTCCCATATGTCCGAATGGCGTGTGCCCCAGATCATGTCCCATTGCTATTGCTTCCGTAAGGTCTTCATTCAGGTTAAGTGCCCGGGATATGGTACGTGCTATTTGCGATACTTCGAGCGTATGTGTCAGACGTGTAACATAATGGTCTCCCAACGGTGCGATAAATACCTGTGTTTTATGTTTCAGTCTTCTGAATGCGTTGCTGAATATGATGCGGTCGCGATCTCGCTGAAAGGCAGTCCTCAGGGGACAGGGATCTTCGGCAATCGCTCTACCTCTGCTTGCTGCACTGCGGGCTGCCCAAGGCGCCAATCGCTCTTCGGCAAGCTCCAACCTCTGCCGGACATTTAAGTCAGCCATATAAAAATTTAAGGCGACTATCCCTTGACATCGTGTATTTCTATTGCTAGATATGGTAGAATTATAGCATGGACGCAGGGGGGGGATCATCATTTATTAGAGCAAATAGGGATACGGAAAGATTTCGTAAGGATTCCAGATTGTGGTTTTGGGGTGTGGAAGTGATAGGTGCCACTTTATTTGGTCTATGTGGTGGTATTGTAGGATTCAAGTTGTTGCCACTAGATTCCACTCCATTTCAACAGTTTATATTACCCTGTATTGGGACATCAGCAGGTTTAATTTTAGGATTAGTTTTTGTATATTTAATGATTTACTTATGGAATCTATTTCGTGCCCCTTACAAACAGCGTGATAAATTTTATGGAGATTTGCAATTACTGAAACAAAGATATAGTCCTAGCAATTGTGCACAAATAATAGCCAGTGCTCCAAATAGTGAAATTGGTAAGTTTGTTGACAGGGAAATAGGTATTGACATTTCTAATATTTGTGCTGTTTATACTACCTTCAGAAATGTGTCTAAAAATATCTCAGCAAAGAATGTATGGGCTGATATAAGTTACCATAATTCCGAAGGTAGTATCATTTTAGAGTTAGATGGAGTTTGGAACGAATGTTGTGACCCTGAAATCATAAAAAATTTCTCTGGAGATATAAGAGAAGTGGAATTAAAACCAAATGGCCCATCTTACAATATGGTATTAGCGTTCAAATACTTAACAGATGAACATTGTTATGCATACAATCATAGTAATAGTACAGTAAAAGGTCTAAGGCGCAGTGACTATCAGTTAAGAGATAAACAGTTCAAAATAGTAATATCTTTACACGGCCAAAATTTAAGTAACATTAATACATTTGCTTATACAGTAATAAATCATGGCAAGAATAATGGAATAAGCATAGAGCCAGAACTTGTCAGCAAGTGATATGTGGATATGTCAAAACGAAAGATAACTAATCGAGATATAACCAAAGAGCAGTTTCTTGCTTTATTGGCTAAGACTATTAAGAAGCACGATGTATCTGATTCAGAACAGTCACAAACATTGGTTGAACATCCTTCCGGTGGTTGTAACGAAACTCATACTCATTCAGATAAGACTGGAGATATTTAGGACTTACAGCATGATAAACACCGCTTATTCCACGCTTTACAAGACTCCAGAAGCCTTCGATGGTGTTTGTATGGGCATCACCAACAACGTACTCGCCAGCACCATGATTGCACCTTTTATGGGTAAATCCATTGGATTCAACAGTGTCGTAGATAGGATATTCATCAGTATAAACAATGGTTTTCTGCGCTACGTTCTTTTGAATAAGAGGCATGACAGTAGAGCGTTTGGTATCAGCAACAACTTTAGTGGTGACTTTACCTTGTCTTTGGGCTATGCCGATTACAGCGGTTTTACCAGCAGCCCCACGCCCACGCTTACCAGGGCGTTTGCCACCAACGTAAGTCTCATCAACTTCGACTGCATTACTATGGATGCCTTCGCTCTCATCAAGAAGTGTGCGAATCTGCTTAAACATTCTCCACGCTGTTTT
>JAFGLP010000011.1 GCA_016927965.1 Dehalococcoidia bacterium | reverse complement strand
GCTTCCCGATCCAATAGGGAAAAGGCAGCGACCCGAGTACGAGACCTGCGAGTATCCAGGCTAAACTAAGCATCGGCCAATTATTATATAATGATCTTATGGAAATTGTTAAGCGTTTTTTAAATGCTAGTACAAAAAACCGCAGCCTTTTGTGTGTGGGCCTGGACCCTGACCCGACGAAATTACCTATAAAAGACATATTTGAATTTAATAAAGCCATTATAGATGCTACTGCTGACCTGGTCTGTGCGTATAAACCCAACTTGGCATTCTATGAGGCGATGGGTGTCAAAGGCTTGCAGGCTTTAAAAAAAACTGTTGATTATGTTCCGGACGGAATACCTGTTATCGGAGATGCTAAAAGAGGTGATATAGGCAACACGGCTGCCGCCTATGCCAGGGCCTTATTTGATTACTATAAGTTTGATGCCGTTACTCTCAATCCCTATCTCGGGTATGATTCAGTGGAGCCTTTTCTCAATTACGATGGCAGGGGGGTCTTTATCCTGTGCCGCACCTCCAATAAAAGCGCGTCGAATTTTCAGGACCTTGAAGATAACTATGGCATGAAGTTCTACCAGTCCGTGGCACTGCGTGCCCAGGATTGGAATCTGGCGGACAATGTCGGCCTGGTTGTTGGGGCTACTTACCCGGAAGAACTTAAGCAAATCAGGAAAATGTGTCCTGACATGCTTATTCTTATACCGGGCATTGGGGCACAGGGCGGTAATTTGGAGCTTTCCGTTAAATACGGCGTGGATAAAAATTCCGGGAAGGCCATAATCGTAGCTGCTCGCCAGGTGATTTACGCCTCCCGGGGCTCTGATTATGCGCAGGCTGCGCGGTTTGCCGCGATGCAGTTGAGGGACAGTATTAACCGGTACCGCAAAATGTAAAGGAAGTATTATAAGCATTGTCCGGATGCAGTACGGGGTGGTTCCGATGACAGAGATAGTCAAGCGGCCCGCGCGGACCATCTTTCACATAGACCTTGATGCGTTTTTTGTTACCGTTGAGCAGGTGCTGGATCCCTCTCTGCACAATAAGCCAGTCATAGTCGGTGGAAGGCCCCAGGGACGTGGGGTGGTGGCTTCAGCTTCTTATGAGTGCAGAAAATTCGGTGTACATGCTGCCATGCCCCTGACAAAGGCCAAACAGCTTTGTCCTCAAGCCATTTTCCTGACAGGCAATTATCGCAGGTATTCTGAGTTCTCACATAAATTTATGACTATACTGGCGGACTACTCTCCCTGTATAGAGTCCGGAGGTCTTGATGAGGCATATCTTGATGTTACCGGCTGCGAGAATTTCGGCTCTTGGCGCAGCCTGGCTTTAAAGATTAAAGAAAGGGTTAAAAAAGAAACCGGGCTGATTGCTTCGGTGGGGATAGCTCCCTGCAAGGTAGTAGCTAAAATAGCTTCTGATCTAAGTAAGCCTGATGGTTTAATCGAAGTATTGCCGGGTGGGGAGCAGGATTTCCTGGCGTCGCTGGCAGTACGGAAATTGCCGGGAGTGGGCGAGAAGACGGCTGTGCTGATGAAATCCGCCGGTATTGAGACAATAGGTCAGCTGGCGGCAATGCGCCCGGAACTGTTTAAGCGCCGCTTCGGAGAGGGTATGCTGTGGCTGCAGCAATATGCCCGTGGGATAGATAACAGTGCGGTTGAAAATCGTGGTGAGGCCAAATCCATCAGCAGGGAGACTACCTTCGAAAAAGACACCGGGGATACCAGTTTTTTGCGGGCGACGTTGCGTTATTTCGCTGAAAAGATTGGTGCCGATCTGAGAGAATCCGATAAAAAAGCCCGGACGGTAACACTCAAGCTGCGTTACTCCGATTTTGAAACGGTCAACCGCAGTTCTACCTCACGTGAAGCTATGAACCTGGATGATCTCATTTTTCAGTCAGCAGCCGGCCTGCTGGAAAAAACGCTGGGAAAAAAATTTAAGCCCGTCCGGCTTATCGGTTTGGAAGTGTCCAATCTGGTTGCGGGTGAAACACAGCTAAATCTGTTCAATGCCGAAGCCAGGCGTCTGGAAAAAGTGGATCGAGCCGTAGATTATATCCGTGACAAGTATGGATTTGACGCCATTCAGACGGGTTACACACTCGAGCTTAAACAAAAATATGATGGTAAGACGGGGGATAAATAATATTTAGGGAGCACACACCCTTCAAATTATTCTGTAAAATGGCAGGAGGCTTATATGAGAGTTGCAGGTAATACTGTCTTGATAACAGGTGGGGCAACCGGCATCGGCCTGGCGCTGGCGGAGGTGTTTTTAAGAGAAGGAAATAAAGTATTGATCTGCGGCCGCACTGAATCCAGGTTGGCGAAGGCAAAGGCTGAATTACCCCGGGTGAACACGATTCGCTGCGATATATCCGAAGAAGAGGATATTAAATATCTGCTGGAAAGGGTTCAATCCGATTACCCGAAAACAAATATTCTGGTAAACAACGCCGGCATACAGAGGATGATTGATTTCACAGCGGGACCGCTGCAGTTGCTTGATGGGGAAAGCGAGATTGACATAAATCTGAAGGCCCCGATCCACCTGTCCGCTTATTTTATTCCGTTTTTAATGCAGTCTAAAGAGGCGGCTATTATAAATGTATCTTCCGGCCTGGCATTTGCTCCCCTGGCTTTTATGCCGGTCTATTGTGCTACAAAAGCTGCCATACATTCATTCACCCTTTCATTGCGGCATCAGTTGAAAGGGACGTCAATCAAAGTGTTCGAGCTGATTCCCCCCAGGGTTGATACGGACCTTGGCAAGGGATCAAGGGGTAACTGGGAGAGAACGGCAGCCGCTATCCCTGCCGTGCAGGTTGCTGAGACAGCGGTGGAGGCTCTGAAAAATGATACGTATGAAGTAGCCGTTGGCGCGGCCAATGACCTGATGAAAGGATCCAGGCAAAATCCTGAAGAACTTTTTCAGCTTATGAACATGAGTTGATAGCATTTTTAATCTGCTGTCCAATTTACAGGAGGTATAAGTATGGCCAAGATTGATACTGCAAGCAGGGATGGGGTCTTGATTGTCAAAATAAACAGGCCGGAAGTGCGTAATGCCGTTGATGCTCAAACTGCATCGATGCTGGAAGAAGCTGTACGCATGTTAAGAAACGATGCTAAATTACGTGTTATGATTTTGACCGGCGAAGGGGATATTTCTTTCTGTGCGGGAGCTGATTTAAAAGCGGCAGCTGGTTTAACTGCCAGGCCGGGCGCTAATGAATCCGGCCCTATGGGTTTTACCAGGATAATAGATGTTCAGAAGCCGGTCATTGCGGCTGTTAATGGTTATTGCCTGGCCGGCGGCCTGGAACTGGCCTGCTGGTGTGATTTCAGGATTGCATCTTCAAACGCTCGCTTTGGTGTGGTAAACCGGCGTTGGGGGGTGCCTCTCATCGATGGTGGGACGCAGCGGCTGCCAAGAATAGTAGGGTTGGGGAATGCTCTTTATCTTATCGAGACGGGAGCCATGATAAATGCCGATCATGCATTGAGGATGGGACTTGTACAGGAGGTCGTACCTGCCGGACAGGCACTTCCCCGGGCATTGGAGCTTGCTGGTATTATGTCTGCTTATCCCTGGACTAGCCTGATCAATGACCGACGGGCAGCCCGCGAAGGTGTGGCGATGGCTCTGTCTGAGGGACTTCAGCTTGAAAAAGAGCTGCACACATCGAGCCTAAGGGACAATGCATTGAGGGAGGGGCTTCAACGCTTTGCCGAAGGACAGCGTCCGCCTCCGCCGGTGCCTCCGGCTTAAACGGGAACGCTATTTCATCCTGCGGACCATGTAAAGTGTTCTGCAGCTTATTTCAAGCAGTTCGGTGATTACATAAGCTTCTTCCAGAGTCATGCCACGGGCGAAGCTGCCATGACGGTGGACTATGACGACGGCGTGGCTGTTCAGTGCTTCCGCTATCTCCTGCGCAAATCCTCCCGGCGCGGGTTCTTTTCCAAATCCTACTACCGGTACGCTGGGGATAAACAGTTTACCTCCCTCATCTTCAGGTGATATCAGGTCTTCCAGGAAAGAAAGTGCAACAGCGTGGACCGGGTGCGAGTGGACTATGGCTGTAAAAGGTGTTTTCTGATAGATAGCACGGTGGACTTCGATCTCGGAAGAGGCTTTACGTGTATTTTCGTCGTCTTTTTCAATACCCGTTTCTATCAGGTCCGCACTGGTCAAATATCTCAGCCGGCTGCCGCTGCGTGTAATTACCAGGTTCTGGTCTTGCCTGATACTCAGGTTGCCGCCGTGCATTGAAATCATGCCATGGCTGTATAGATCCGCCCCAACGGTCTGAAAGCGGGATAACAGGCTTTCCAAATTACTCACTTGATATTACCCCCGGCCCGTCCTTCTGGATAGGGATATTTAAATTATGAGGGACTTTTGTCCCTCTCTTAAGGATAACGCTAGTCTTTCTTAGTGGATGCGTTAAGTTTCTTCATCAGGCGTGATTTTTTCCGGGATGCCGTGTTGGGATGGATGACCTTTTTCTTGGCGGCCTTATCCAGGGAGCTGATGGCCTCTGTCACGGCTGTTTTGGCTTCCTCATTATTTTTGCCTGCGATGAGTTTTTCCGCTTTAGTGACGGTACTCTTGGTGACACTCCGTATACTCTTATTGCGCTCTGCCTTCCTGGCGGATGATCTCGCTGATTTTTCTGCTGTCTTAGTCTTTGGCAATTCTGCCTACCTCCTTTGATATCAAGAACTCACGTTAAGCCTGTCATACTGTTTTTTCCTGGCGCTGATAACACCGCGCAGGCTCATTATCCTGCTTAGCAAGTGGTTCAATTGTCCCATATTTTTTATTTCAATGGTAGCAAACATAGTAAAAACGTCGTCGTTATACTGAGTGCTGACACTCGTTATATTAATTTTCTCTTCAGCCACCACCGTGGTGATGTCTCTCAAAAGTCCGACCCGGTCATAAGCTTCTACCAGGATATTGATAGGGTAGACATCTTCCACATCACCCCAGCTTACCTCAATAAGCCGTTCCTTCTCCTCCTCATTAATTACGTTGACGCAGTCTTTGCGGTGCACCGTTATGCCGTGCGTCCGCGTAATGTATCCGATGATATCATCCCCGGGCACCGGATGGCAACATTGGGCAAGATGGGTAAGCAGGTCACCTACTCCCAGTACTTGGATTCCTGATCCTTTATGTTGCGTGGGAGCAGTAGCCGGTTTGGTGACCTCATCGATTATGTCCTCAGGTTCACCTGCCAGCTTGGATGCTATCTGGTGCGGCGTGATTCCCCCGTATCCGGCTGCTGCCAGAAAGTCATCGACGTTATCAAATTGCATCTCTTTGGCCAGTTCTTCGAAGTTGGTTACATCCACTCCCAACCGTTTAAGTTCTTTTTCAAGTATCGTCCTGCCACGGTCGATATTTTGTGTTCGTTCCTGTTTCTTGTACCAGGCGCGTATTTTTTCCCTGGCATGAGCGGTTTTTACAAATCCCAGGTCGGAGTTTAGCCAGTCCAGGCTGGGAGCTTTCTCAGCCTTGCTCACCATGATTTCTATGATGTTGCTGTTCTTCATCTCATAGTTAAGCGGTACCAGCCTGTTGTTTACCTTGGCGCCTATGCAGCGGTGCCCCAGGTTTGTATGTATGCGGTAGGCAAAGTCCAGGGGGGTTGCTCCCTTGGGAAAAGCTTTTATCTCTCCCCTGGGTGTATAGACGAACACCTGGTCGGAGAAGAAATCGTCTTTTAACGATGCCAGGAATTCCTGGCTGTCAAGTGAGCTCTGCCAGTCTATAAGCTGCCGCAGCCAGGAGATTTTCTGTTCAAAATGCAGGTCTGGCTTGGCCCCTTCTTTATAGCGCCAGTGTGCAGCCACGCCGTATTCCGACATCCGGTGCATATCGTAGGTCCGTATTTGTATTTCCAGCGGGGTTGCGCCCTGCGTCAGCACTGTTGTATGCAACGACTGGTATCCATTATCCTTGGGATTGGCGATATAATCGTTGAATTCATCGGTAATGGGGTGCCACAGGTTATGTATGATGCCCAGTACCTTATAACAGTCAGACACGTCATGTACCAGTACCCTAAGAGCAAATAAATCGTGAATGTCCCCGAAACTTCTGCCCAAAGTGGCATACTTTTTAATTTTCTGGGATACGCTATAGATATGTTTTGGCCTGCCGCTCACTTCTCCATCTATCCCGACTATTGCCATCTCATCACGCAGTGTATTGACAGCTCCATCGACAAAGCCTTCGCGTTGCGTACGGGTCACCGAGATTAGACGGGCGACCTCATGATATTTCTCCGGTTCAAGATTATGGAAGGCCAGGTCTTCAAGCTGCCACTTGAGTTGTCCCATGCCTAGGCGGTGGGCCAACGGGGCATAGATCTCCATAGTTTCTTGGGCGATAGCATGACGTCTCTCTGGAGGTAGAGCATCCAGTGTGTTCATATTATGAAGCCTGTCTGCCAGCTTGATAAAAACCACACGCAGGTCCTCTGCCATCGCAATGAGCATCTTACGCAGGTTCTCTGCCTGACTTTCCTGACTGCTAACCCCCACATCGCGCCGCCAGGTGACTTTGCTCAGCTTGGTTACCCCGTCCACCAGCTGGCTGACTTCCTTGCCGAACTTTTTTTCTATTTCTGAGATAGGTGTATTGCAATCTTCAGGAACGTCATGCAGTAATGCCGCCGCCAGCGTTGCCGCATCTAATTGGAACGATGCCAGAGTGATGGCGGTTTGCAGAGGATGTTCAAGAAAGGGGGCTCCGGACTTGCGTTTCTGCCCTTCATGCGCCTGGCGCGCATATTCATAGGCAGCCTCTACGATTGATACTTTATCGGGAGGCAGGTATTCTTTGATCTTTGTAAATAAAATGGCTGGATCCATATGTTCACCGGTGTAACTGTATGATACGTTATGTCCAGTTTGCTTGGCAAATATATCTTTGATTGTGATTTAAGTCAGTTGAGGATGTTTAAATCAACAATATTATATTGTATAAAGGGGTTATACGGTTTATACAATATTGTTTGTTATGGTAGGCCAGACTGTTATGCCCCAATAAAATTGCCAGGAGGCAGTAAATGAAAATTATTAAGCTTTGCCGGGAAGGTTCCTGTTGTCCTGCAGTCACGGTATTTGAAGACAGGGTTGAGATAGGTGAGGATGAAAATACCTGCACGCTGAGCAAGTACCAATTCGGAATTCTCAAAGAGAAGATTTTATCTAAAGAGATTTAACGGTATTTTCAGTACCGTCATTAAATAAATCCACCGACCTACCCGGTGGATTTAGTTTGTATACAAAATTTGAACTGATGCATCTATATTAAGTATTCTTATGTATTTCAACTTGCGGTTTATCTTAAAATTCATCACCTGGAAGGATTTACATGAAAAAAGGGACTTCCGCTGATCTTGATTTCGTTTTTTACCCCCGTAATGTTGCAGTTATTGGAGCCTCGCCCACCGATTTCTATACTATTGCTCTTTTACTTGGTAAGATGCGTGACAACTTATATCTGGTTAATCCCAATTATAAAGAGGTACACGGCAGGAAGTGCTATGCCAGCATACTTGATATAGAAGGGCCGTTGGACTATGTTATTCTGAACCTTCCCACCCGCATGGTTCCGGACATAGCCAGGGAATGTGTGCAGAAGAGAGTAAAGGTGATCCATTCATTTTCTGCGGGTTTCAGTGAAACCGGTTTGCAGGAAGGGATCGAGTTGGAACGTGAACTTGTCTCGATCATTAAGGGTAAAGTCAGGTTGCTTGGCCCGAATTGCATGGGCATATATTGTCCCAAATCCGGGCTGACTTTTAACCCCATAGCCACCAACGTCGAAGGCAATATCGGGGTAATTGCCCAGAGCGGAACGTTTGCCCAGACATTTGTGCATGCAGGCCGGACGCGCAATGTTCAGGTCAGCAAGCTTGTTAGCTACGGCAATGCTATCGATCTGAATTGTCCGGACTTCCTCCAATACATGGCAGATGACGCTGATACCAGGGTAATCGCCATGTACATCGAAGGCATTAAAGACGGCCGTCCATTAAAGTCGGCGATGGAATATGCTGCCGCCAGGAAACCCGTAATTGTGCTGAAAGGCGGTGTTACGGATCAGGGCGGGAGGGTCGCTTCGTCTCACACCGGGTCGCTGGCAGGTTCCGGGCAGACATGGTCTACCATGTTCCGGCAGGCGGGGGTGGTACAGGTCAACGATATCGATGAATTGCTTAATGCCGCTATTACGCTCAGCCAGTCTGCGCCTCCCCCCGGCAATGGTGTTTCCATCGTCACTTATTCTGGCGGATTCGGCGTTGTGCAGAGCGATATGTGCATCAAGGCGGGGCTTGATGTTCCCAGGTTCTCTTCTCAAGCCGTCCAGGAACTGAGGCGGTTTGTGCCCGCTACCGGTACTATAATCGGGAATCCACTGGATGCCTGGCAGCTATTTTACAACTATCGGGAAAATGATCCGGGACTCGATGATGTATTGGATATAATCTCCCGGGAAAAAGACATACATTCCGTTATTCTACAGCTGGATATTATCAAGTTCATGCTGCCCAGGTGGGGGGCTGAGTTCGAGAAACGTTTTGATGTGGTGGTCAATAAAATGATGAAGGGTCTGCATCTTGTGTGGGATAAAGGAAAGTTGGCGCTGGTCAGTAATTCTCTGGATACTTATACCGAGAATGAAAAAGAGCGGCAGTATAACATGTTATTTAAGAGGCGTTGCGAATCTGAAGGTTTCCCGGTTTATGGAACGCTGGCCGCAGCAGTCCAAACGGTAGCCACAACACACAGGTATACTAAATTAAAGAAACGCTGACAGAGGGGGTGATTTGAGATGCGACAGGCTAAAGCAGCAGTAATCCTGGTTACTGTGACGGGAAAGACAGAAGCAGATAAAATCGCCGCTGTGTTGCTGGAAAGCCGGAAAGCAGCATGCGTCAATATCATACCCGGAGTTTCGTCCCAGTTCTGGTGGCAGGGTAAGATCGATGATGCTGAAGAGATGCTGCTGCTGATCAAAACGCGCTTGTCAGTGGTACGGGAGGTAGTTGATCTGGTTAAGAAAAACCACAGTTATACGGTTCCGGAAGTAATAGCTCTGCCTGTTATAGACGGCAATCAGGACTATCTCTCCTGGATAGACGGCGAAGTACGGGAATAATAGTTCGATTTGGAAATTCTGCCCCGCTCATATATTATAATTAGCCTTTGAGAGGTGATTTTCATTGTATAAAGCACCGCGCGGTACCGCTGATATTTTGCCGGAAGACCAGGCATACTGGAGTTATATCAAAGAAAAGGCTGTAGCTGCTGCCTATCTATATGGCTATAGCCGCATAGACACCCCGGCTTTTGAGGATGCCGGCCTGTTCACGCGCAGCGTGGGTGAGGGGACCGACATCGTCAACAAGGAGATGTATATCTTCAAGGACCGCAGCGATAACGAGCTGGCGTTACGCCCGGAGGGCACTGCATCGGTCTGCCGTTCATATCTTGAACACGGCATGGATAACCTGCCGCAGCCGGTGAAACTGTATTATTTCGCCGACATTTTCCGCTACGAAAGGCCGCAGGCGGGACGCTACCGACAGCACCACCAGTTCGGCTGTGAGGCAATAGGTGAGTCTTCATCCATGCTGGATGCGGAAATCATCAGCATGGCGCTTAATTTCTTTTCCTCGCTGGGGCTGACGAACTTTTCGCTGCATCTTAATAGCATCGGCTGCCAGAAGTGCCGGCCCGGGCATCTGCAAAAATTGAAAGAATACTATGATTCCCTTGTACAGGCGCTTTGCGAGGATTGTACGACCAGGCTTGAAAAAAATCCATTACGTCTGCTGGATTGTAAGAAACCCGGCTGCCAGGCAGCGGCTGATAATGCTCCCAAGAGTGCCGACTATTTATGTGATGAATGCGGGCAGCACTTTGAATCGCTGCGCAACTATTTGCAGGCTTTGAATATAAATTATGTACTCAATCACAGGCTGGTACGGGGACTGGACTACTATACAAAGACTGTTTTTGAGATACAGCCCCTAGAAGGAGGATCTCAAAGTGCACTGGGTGGAGGTGGACGCTATGACGAGCTGATTGCCATGCTGGGCGGCAAACCAATGCCTGCCATCGGTTTTGCTACCGGCATGGAACGTATTGTGCTTAATCTGAAGAGCCAGAATGTGGCGATCCAAGGTCCCGAAAAACCGATCCTGTTCATCGCGTGTATGGGCGAACCTGCCAGGCTAGAGGCAATGAAAATTGCCGCTGATTTGCGCGAAGCCGGAATACCCGTGATAGTATCATCCGGAGAGCGAAGCCTGAAGGCTCAGCTCAGGCAGGCCAACACCCTCGGAGCGATTAATACCGCCATAATCGGCGATGATGAGGTCAGGGCAGGTACCGTGATGCTCCGCGTAATGGAGAACGGCGAGCAGCAGGAAGTGCAGACTGACGAGCTGCCAGCGAGATTGACATCTCAGTTATAAACCAGGAGGATATTGCCATGGATACTTTATCAGCGATTCACAGCAGGCGCAGCGTACGCCAGTATAAGGACACTTCGGTCCCGGATGATGTTCTTCAGAAAGTACTGGAAGCTGCACGCTGGGCGCCTTCCTGGGCAAATTCTCAGTGTACGCGCTATGTCGTAATTAAAGATCCTTCCACCAAGGAAAAATTGGCGGAAACGCTTAATAAGGGTAATCCTTCCACTGAAGCAATCAAGCATGCCCCCATAGTTATTGTGGCCTGTGCAGATCTGGGTAAAGCCGGCTATTATAAAGGGGTGTTAGCTACCAACCGGGATGACTGGTTTATGTTCGATGTGGGTATAGCGATGCAAAACCTGATACTGGCGGCGCAGACCTTGGGGCTGGGCACTGTGCATGTCGGTTTTATCCCGGATTCCAAAAAGGTGGATGAAATAATTGGGGTGCCTGAAGGCGTGGTGTCAATAGAAATGACTCCGCTGGGCTATCCGGCAGGTGAAACCAAGGCCCCGCCGCGTAAAGAGCTGGCAGATATCGTGTTTTACGAAAAGTACGGCAAGCGTTAGAATTTATTGGGCTTCTTCACCGGAAATTTTTCTGCCCGCTGCGGTTTATATTGTTTAATTCCCACCGCACGGGCTGAAAATTTTTATACAGGAGG
>JAFGLP010000075.1 GCA_016927965.1 Dehalococcoidia bacterium | reverse complement strand
TTAGCCCATGCGTAATATTTTGATTATAGCAGGTCGTGAGATAAAGCGCCTGCGCGCCCGTTTCGGCGGCAAGATGATTGCCACCGTCGCGGTGCTGCTGGCCGCCGCGGCCGGTGTATCTTTCCTGGTCTATCTGCAGGGCATGGTGCTGGCCAGGGATTTTTATAATATCGGGGTTTCCCCCGGTGCTCCCGGCCTGGACGATCAGCGCTTTCATATCATAAATGTGGATACGGGGAGAGCGGGTCTCGCCCTGCAATCGGGGGAAATCGACGCTTACCTCAGCGGCCGCACTATTTTTTACCGCCAGGATGACCGCTCGCAGTATGCCGCCGGCGCCGTCAGGACTTACCTGAAGACGGGCGAGCTGCAGCGGGTGGCTACGCAATATCACCTCAACCAGGCCTTCCCCCTGAGGGTGGAGGTCAACTATCTCAAGGCCCCTTCCAAAGCACTCGGATCGGCTTCGGTGGCAACGCTGGCCGATATCATGGGCGGCGTATCCAATCCGTCCATGCCGGACGGGAAAAGCGGGGTCATCCAATCTGATTTGATGGGTGAAGAACTGAACATGTCTTCATCACCAGGCCAGGAGATCTCCGTGGAATCGGACGCCTCGGTCATGCGGCAGCTTGAGGGACTGGGCAGCAGCCGTTCGCTGCCTGAGTTCAAGGCCGAGTTCGCCACCGACAGGGAGGTCATTGTGCCGTCGCTGATGACCCCTCCCATACCCCTGGCGCAGGTATTGCTGGCCTTTCTCTATATACTGCCCATCTTCTTCATCAGCATCTTTTTCACCAGCGGCTTCATCGAGGAAAAAATGGGCCGGAAAATCAACATCCTGCTGTCCACACCGGTCACACCGCTGCAGGTTATCGTCGGCAAGATGCTGCCCTATATCGGCTACTCGCTGTTGATCGTGCTGGCCATAACGGTCGTTTTGCGCGGCAACCCCCTGCTGGCGGTTGCCATCTTCCTGCCGGTCATACTTTTTATCTTTGCCATTTACCTGGGGGTGGCCCTACAGTACCGTACTTTCAAGGACCAGACCTTCTTCTCGCTGCTGGCGGTGACCGGCATTACCGGCTATCTGGTTTTTCCCGCCATGTTTGTGGGCATCAACGATCTCAGCTATGTCTCCCCGCTGACGCTGGCCGTGCAGATGTACCGCGGCGCTGACATAACGGTCATGCAGTATATGCTGTCCGCCATCCCCATGCTGCTGGTATTCGTGCTGGCGCTGGTGGTGGGCACGCGCGTCTTTAACGAAGAGTACCTGCTCAGCTTCCGCCCTATCCATGTCAAGGTGCGCGAGGCCATCTATTTCGCCATCGACAAGCGCCATATAGCCATCTCCGTGGCCCTTTTCTCTCTGCTGCTGATACCCGTCGTCTTCATGGTGGAGATGGGCGTGATCACGCTGGCCTTCAACCTGCCCAAAGCGCTGGCGCTGGGGCTGGTGATATTTATCTGTGTGGTTATCGAGGAGATGACCAAATCCCTGACGGTGGCCGTGGCTATCGAGCGCGGGCTGGCCAAAAAATGGCAGCAGGTTGTCCTGCTGGCTGTTGTATCCGCCGCCTTTTTCTTCCTCGGTGAAAAGCTGCTGCTCTTCATGTCGCTCAAGGTCATCTCCGAATCTATCTTCACCGCCGCGGTCTTCGCTTCCAATGCCCTCTGGATACCGCTGGTGGTGCACTCCATCTGCACAATGATGGTCTGCCTGTTGACTTTCCGCCTGGGTATGAAAGGATACCCGGTGGCCCTGCTGGCAGGGTCCCTTATGCATGGGCTCTATAATATGTTCCTGGTAGGTGTGTTCAAATGAAAGGATTTCTCTCCATGGTCTGGCACGAGTTAAAGCTCCTGCGCAAAGAAAAAACCATCATGTTTGCCATACTCATCCAGATGTTTATCGCCTCCTTTTCCTCCGTGATACTGCTGGGGATCATGGTCTATTACGATCCGGGCTCGATCGGGCAGAACGCCACCGCCAGCATCAATGTGGGGATCATCGGCAATACGGAGAGCCAGTTTGTCACCTACCTGCAGGAGCGCAACCACCACGTCTACGCATTTGAGGATACCACCCGGGCCGAGGCGGCCTTCAAGGCAGGATACTTGGACGCCATAGCCTATATCCCCGCCGAGGACCAGGGCGTGGTGGATATGAAGCTGGTCCTGCCCGACATGGATGCGCAGGCCACGCTGGTGCTGATGCTGCTCAAGGATCCGATGGAGCGCTACGAGAACTACCTGAGGGAGCAGCAGGGCGTCAGCATCAGGTACCAGGATGTTAAGGGCAAGCCTTTCTCGACATATGAGTTTCTATATACCATCATCATCCCCATACTTATGTTCTTCCCTGCCTTCATAGCCGGCAGCATGGTGATCGATTCCATTTCAGAGGAGATAGAAAACAAGACGCTTGATACCCTGCTGTCGGCCCCCGTATCCATTAACTGGATAACCGGCGCCAAGATCATCGCCTCGGTGGTGGTGGGGGCTTTCCAGTGCATACTTTGGGTGGTGTTGCTGGGGTTCAACGGCTTCACCATTCAGAACACGCCCATGGTATTACTGCTTTCCATGATGGTCACCGCCATCATAGCTATCGTCGCCCTGCTGGTATCGCTGGTCTTCCGCGATCGCGAGAGGTCACAGTTCATCTATTCGCTGGTCATACTGGTGATTTTCTCGCTGGCCTATTTTATCAGCCCCTCCCCCTTCGCCCTGGTGGCCCGGCTGTCCACCGGCGACCCCTACGTGGGTGTTGCACACCTGCCTTTTTACGCCGCGGCGCTGGCTGTGCTGGCCCTGGCTGCCCCCTACATCACTCGCAGGCTGACAATGAGCTAATTATGTCTGAATATTTTATAACGAGGGCCGCAGGTTAAAACTCTAAGCCCCAAATACTAAATCCTGAACAAGTTCAAAACCCCGAAATAATGGCATTCAGCCATCATAGTCAAAACCCTGGCAGCAGGGATGAGCGAGGACCCCTTTAATTCTGCTGTTAAATCAATCCGGTTAAAGTCCTGCCGGCAAGGATGAGAGAAGGAGCGCAGCCCCTTCTCGGAAAAATATTCCCCTCTCCTTTGGGAGAGGGCTTGGGGTGAGAGTATAAATCCTTTCACATTGGAACTTTGAATTTTGAGCTTGTTTAGAGTTTAGAACTTAGTATTTAGAATTTGAAATTTCCTCTTCCCCTTCCCCGAAAAGCTCCGCGGCCATGGCCCTGATCCTCTCTATACCCCGCACTTCCTGCGGGAACATGGGCAGCTCGGTGATCTGGAGGTGAGCGTATTTAGCGTGTATTGTGGAGAGGTAGCCCTGTTGCTGCGCCGCCCGGCTGCGTAAAAAGGGCGAGTCTGCCGTTTTGACCACGTTATTGATCACCAGGCGGCTGACCTTGAAGCCGTACTTCTGCATCTCGCTGAGTATGCCGTCGAGCTGGTTGACCGCCAGCGCCTCGGCGATGGCGACGATGTTGAAATCCACCCCGCTGCGCAGGAACTCCATATCTGTGGCTGAGAGCGCCTCCCAGCGGCGGATGATGTCCAGTATGGGCTCCTTTGTGCCTGTCCCCGCCTTCATCCGGGTGTAGATGCGAGGCGCCAGCCTGAGGTGCTGTGACACCAGCGCCGGTGTCTCCAGCAGGGCCAGCGTCTGGCCCAGCGGCGCGGTATCCCAGATGATACTGTCGTAGGCGCCGCTCTCCTGGAGCTCGCGGATATAGTCAACCATGAACTCCTCGGCCAGGCCGGGCAGCATGGAGCCGATGAAATCTACGAACTCTGCGTAGCCGATATCCACGAAAGACGAGAAGACCTGGTATACATCTTTGCCGAACT
Organism: Dehalococcoidia bacterium; assembly: GCA_016927965.1. The sequence goes on along the minus strand of JAFGLP010000075.1, from coordinate 6,902 downwards.
TCCCGTCCCACATCTGTTTGACCTCTTCCGTGCCCAGTTCGCTGAAGTAGAGGTTATCGCTCACGCGGGCTGGTTTGCCCTGCGGTTTTATCTCGAAGATGTGGGCCAGCGAGGGCGTGGCATCCGTCGATATGGCCAGCGTCTTGCGGCCCAGCGTGGACGACTGAAGGGCGGCGGCCGCCGCACAGGTGGTTTTGCCCACACCGCCCTTGCCTGCAAACACGGTGACCTTCGGTTTTTTCATCTCAGGCATGATGTTCATTGTAGGCAATCTTTTCATTGTTGTAAAAAGCCGGTAAAAGGCCCGGTTTTAAATTGACACACGGCTGCTGTTGAGCTAAAGTATCGAAGGCGAATTATTCTAAACCGCAAATATCTCTCCGTTATGGCGCTGCGGGGCCAAAGGAGTCGTGAAAAAAATGCCGCCGTCCGTGCTTTCTAAGACTAATTTCCTGTATGGATTGCAGTGTCCCAAGTACCTGTGGACCCTCATACACGAGCCCCACAGCGTACCGCCGCCCGATGCCGCCATGCAGTTCGTCTTCGACCAGGGCCACGATGTAGGCGACCTGGCCAAGAAGCTGTTTCCCGGCGGCCTGGACGTGACGACCCATGATTTTAATACCAACATCAGGGTCACCAGGGAAAACCTGGGTGGGAACAGGCCTTTGTTTGAGGCCGGCATCCTGGCGGGCAACATCTTCTGCCGCCTGGACGTGCTGTCGCCGGCAGGCCACGGCTCATGGGACATCATCGAGGTGAAAAGCGCAACCAGCGTGAAGGACGTTAATATCGTGGATGTGGCCTATCAGAAGCTATGCTGCGAGAGCGCCGGCCTGAAGATCAGGAGCTGCAAGCTGGCCTATATCAATAACAAGTATGTGAGGCACGGCGAGATAGACCCGCAGCAGTTGTTCACCATTGAGGATATTACGGAGCGGGTCGCTGAAGCCAGCGGCGGCCTGCCGGAGCAGGTGGAGGAGGTGCTGGCCGTGATGTACCAGCAGCAGTGTCCAGAGGCGGGCATCGGCCCTCACTGCACGGAACCTTATGAATGCCCGATGCAGCCGGTATGCTGGGCATTTTTACCCGAGAACAGCATATTCGAGCTTTACTTTGCAGGAAAGAAACGTTTCGAGCTGTACGAGAGCGGCATACTCCATATGAAAGATCTGCCCGAAAGCTACGCGCTGAACGGCAAGCAGCAGATACAGGTCAATTGCGTCGCCAGCGGCGAGCCCTATGTGAACAAAGACTGTATCAAGAGCTTTCTCGACAGCCTGCAGTACCCGGTTTACTACCTTGATTTCGAGACCTTCAGTACTGCTGTGCCACTGTTTGAAGGGACGCACCCATACCAGCAGATACCCTTCCAGTTCTCCCTGCATGTGGCGCTCAATAACGACGAAGGGGTCATTCAGTTCAGCTATTTAGCGGAAGGCAGCGAAGACCCGAGGCCGAAGCTGGCGGCCGAGCTGAAGCAGCTGCTGGGCGAGAGCGGCAGCATTGTGGCGTACTACGCCCCCTTTGAGAAACAGGTGCTGGCGAATCTGGCCACCGCCCTGCCGGAATACCAGGAATGGGTTGACGGGTTGCAGGGGAGGATCGTTGACCTGTTGAAGCCTTTCAGCAATTTCCATTATTACCACCCCTCCCAGAAAGGCAGCGCCTCTTTGAAAAAAGTCCTGCCCGCCTTGACTGGCATCAGCTACGAAGGGCTAGCTATCAACGACGGCAAGCTGGCCGGGGTGGCATTTATGGCTGTTACTTACGGCAATGCCTCGGAGGAAGACCGCAAAAAGATCAGGCAAAACCTGGAGATATATTGCGGGCAGGATACCGGCGGCATGGTTGAGATAATTAAAAAGCTGTTCGCTATGGCCGGATAAGCGGCTGTCAGTCGATAGCCGTCATCTCGTCGACACTTAAATCCCTGACATCCCCGTGGACCAGCACGAAGGTCTCCAGCTGGTAATCGATATCCTTGACCGGGTCATGCATGGGGAGACTGCCTACATCGGGCGCAATGGAAAATACCCGGCGGTAGGCGTTGACCAGCCTTTCCAGGGATTTAATATCGCCGGTCTCCGAATAGTGTTTCAGGTTAAACATCCCTATGTAGTACCAGGGCGGGAAAACGCCCGGGTTGAGTTTCATCACCTTGTTAAAGACCTGGAAGGCCTCGGATATACTGCCCAGGTTATACAGACAGGTACCCTTATTGGTCAGCGCCATCAGGTTGTCGGGCTCCTTCTCAAGCGCTTCGTCGAAGCAGTGTACGGCCTCGGCGTCCTCGTCGAGTTGGAGGTGGCAGAACCCTTTTCTGAATATATCGTCGAATGTCATTTCAACGGCATACTCGTCCGCCAGCGCCTGGCAGCTTTCCAGAGCGTCCTGGTATTCCTCCTTTTCCATGTGCACATTTATGAGATACCTCAGGTCTTTGATTTTCATGGCAGGCTCCTTTAAGGGACCGTAAATAAGTTACAATTAAAGATATCATAATCCGTGTGCGCTTACCAAACATGACGCTGGGAGCGATGGATAAAGCAGCAAATGGAAGTAATCCGGCATGTTTATAAGCTGAGCGGCTGGTGGGACCAGGCCGACCTGGGCGCTAATGTGTACCTTGTTGTTGACGGCGACGGGCTGACGCTGGTCGATGCCGGCTATCCCGGAAAGGGCAGGGAGATACTCAGGAGGATCTACAGGCTGGGATTTTCACCTTCCCGCATCAGGCATATCATCATCACCCACCACCACCCGGACCACGTGGGAGGGCTGGCTGTCCTCAGGGAGATAACCGGGGCGGCTGTTATCGCACATGCAGGTGATGTCCCTTATATCGAGGGCACACTGCCCCAGCCCGGCCCATGCCGGCCTGACTGGCTGCGCAGCGCCTCGACCCCGCTGGTCCCTTTGCTCAGGACCGGGCCTGTTAAGGTGGATATCATTGTGAAAGACGGCGATGAACTGCCGGCGGCGGGCGGAATCAGGGTACTGCATACGCCGGGGCATACTCCGGGCAGTATCTGCGTCCTCTTCAAGCGGAGGGGATTGATGATGACCGGCGACCTGCTGGCGCAGAGGTTCGGCATCAAGCTGCCTTCCCTGTCTTTTACCATGGATGTACGACAGGAATTTGAGTCTATCGCAAGGCTGGCCGGAGAGGACTTCGAAACGGCCTGCTTCGGCCACGGATCTCCTCTTATAAAAGGCGCCGGGAGAAGGGTAAATGGGTTCGCCCGCCGGCTGGACCACCGGGAGCCTCATTGAGACAGGCTTCAGTAGCCTTTTTTCTTATCGACGGGTCTCAGCAGTTTCTGCCCGCCGATGTAGCGTCTCAGGTTTTCGCAGAATATATCGGTCGCCTGTTCGGCATAGCATTCCATACCCCCGGCTATATGCGGGCTTAATATCACGTTGGAAAGGTCCCACAGGCGGCTGCCGGCCGGCAGAGGCTCAACTGCAAAGACATCCATGCCTGCACCAGCTATCCGGTTATTTTCCAGTGCGCTCACCAGTGCATCCTCATCCACCACGTTGCCCCTGGATACATTTATCAGGCAGGCCGTCGGCTTCATGCTGTTCAATTCCTGCTCGCCTATCATATTGAGGGTTTCATCGGTCAACGGAACGGTCAGCACCACGAAATCACAGTCGCCCAGCATTTTCTTGAGCTGCCTGCGCGGGAAGATTTCGTCCACGTATTTGGTGGTTTTCACCTTAGGTTCGGACCTGCGCATGCCCAGCACCCTCATGCCCAGGGCTTTCGACAGGCGAGCCACCTGGCGGCCTATATTTCCCAGCCCCACGATCCCCACTGTCCTGGCGTAAAGCATCGACGGCATAAAGGGCTTCCACTGCTTGCCCTGCTTTTGCTGAAAGCAGCGGTGGGCGCCCTTGGCGAACATCAGCATCTGGCCTATTACGAACTCACCCACCGGTACGCTGTGCATGCCTCTTACGTTGGTCATAATCACGTTGCTTTGCCGCAGGTCCTCGGTCAGGAACTTATCCACCGCGGTGGATGTCATCTGCACCCAGCTCAGCTTCGGCGACCTGGCTATAACGTTATTGGGCAGCCCGTAGCCATAGATAATCTCGGCATCGGCCAGTATGGCGTCCAGCTTCTCTTTGGCGGCGGCGTCCCCTCCCATATCCTCGTACATGATGTCGAAAACGCTGGTGATCGTTATGCGCCCACCGACATCGATGACCCTGCGCACCAGCACCTCGTTCATCGGTATGGTCACAACAATTTTTAATGGTTTGTCAGCGTTAGTTTGCATGGCTCAGCCCAATATATTACCCCAAACGACATTTTTTTTCCTGTTGCCCATGTCTTTGTCTGTCGTCATCCCTTCGCAAAACAAGGACGCAGAAGAGTTGGAGCCGGGGTGAGTGCCGGGAAATGACGATAAATTGCTGATATAATTTTCGGGTTGGCCCTGCGGATATCAGGCGGCACAGTCAATAAAGGAGGATTGAATTTGGACTGGCACGAGATACTGGGATACCTGGCAGGTTTTTTTATCACAGTCGGCATCCTGCCGCAGGTAATCCGTCTTTTTAAACTCAAAAGCGCCCACGAGATAAGCCTGCTCTTTACATTGCTTTTCCTGGCGGGCGGACTCTGCTGGCTGATTTACGGTATTATCGAAGAACTTCTGCCCATGATAATCTGGAACGGCATATCCGTTTTATTGATGTGCCTCATGCTCGCTGCCAAGGTTAAATACGGGGAAAAGCCAAAGGATAAAAAACTCTAAACTTTAAACACTAAATCCTAAGCAAACTCAAAGCCCTAAATTCAAAAAGTTCAGCCTGTTTTAATAAATCCTACTGGCAGGGGTGAGAGTATGAAAATTATTGGTACCCGCTAAAAATCACCCTTTTCCCAGTATGAGTATAAACTAGAGGGAATTTCCTATCCGTCTTAATATGAGCCTTTCGTCTATGAAAAGTTAGCTTGTTGGGTGTATACTGCTTTATCGTATCTCCTATAAGATTAACAAAGATGAGGGGCAAAGGTTTAATAGCACATCGGGCTGAAATATTCTTTGTCTGATCATCTTTCTCATCATCTGTTTCATCCCTTCACTGTCCCGGAGGCAATAGAATAAGCGGAGGTATGGTGTTTGAGCACCAGTGAAATTAAAAAATTAAAAGGTCTCGTGGCGGCAGACCTCGCCGATATGTACGGTGATAATCGGCTGCTGGAAAATATGCACAGTACCGCGGACAGGTACCGCACCATCCTTGAGGAGATGGACTGGGGCTATTATGAGATAGATACAAGAGGTAATCTCACTTTTGTCAACGATGCTGCAGCCCGCCTGAACGGTTATACCCGGGAGGAGATGGTGGGCATGAGCTATAAGAAGTATGTGCCGCAGCAGTACTGGAAAACGACCGTAGAAAACTTCGCCGGGGTTTTTGCAACAGGGGTGCCCCTGCACGGCTATCCAATGGTCAAAATGAAAAAGGATGGGAGCTTAATTTACCATGAAGATTTTGTATTTCCCATTCGGGACGAGAAAGGTGAAATAACCGGTCTGCGCGGCATTGCCCGTGACGTGACCCTTCAAAAACTTGCCGAAGCGGCCCTGCTGGAAGAGAAGCGCTTTTCAGAAGCGCTTACCGACAGCCTGCCGGGCATTTTTTATTTGATTGATGAAGAAGGGGCTCTCGTACGGTATAACCACAATGCCAGTGAAGTAGTGGGCTACTCTGCGGAAGAAGGCCGCAACATGCGTGCCATCGAAATCATAGCAGAAGAAGACAGGGAGAGCGTTGCTGCCTGGCTTTCCATGGTCTCTAAAAAGGGGTCCGGCGACGCGGAGGTCCATTTATTGGCAAAAGACGGCTGCAAGATACCGTACCATATCACTGCCAAGCGTGTATCCCTGGGCGGGCGTAATTATCTGCTGGGCACGGGCATCGATATCTCTCAGCGCATCGAGGCCGAGCAGGCCCGGGACGAGAGCGAGAAAAATTACCGCCTGCTGGCTGAAAATACCAGCGATACCGTTTCGATTGTGGATATGAATAATAACCTGCTCTGGCAGTCATACTCTGTGGAGAAGCTGACCGGCTTCACCTTTGAAGAGATGAAAAGCATGCCGCTTAAGAACAAGGTAACCTCCCATTCCCTTGCAAGGACGGCCGAGCTGTTACAGAAAGCCAAACAGGAGGAGGAGCAGGGGGCCGATCCCGACCGCCGCTACACAATCGAAAGCGAACTTTACTGCAAGGATGGCTCAACGGTGTGGACCGATACCACGGTGAGCATTATCAGGGATGAAAAGGGTGAAGCTGCTGTCCTGTTGCTGCAGGGACGGGATATCAGCGAGCGCAAAAAGGCCGAGCAGGCCCTCAAAGAATCCCTGGACGACCTGAGGCGCTCCAACGAGGAGCTGGAGCAGTTTGCTTACGTGGCCTCGCATGACCTGCAGGAGCCCCTGCGCATGGTCTCCAGCTATGTACAGCTTCTGGAGAAGCGCTATAAAGACAGGCTGGATTCCGACGCGCTTGATTTTATGAACTACGCTGTCTCCGGCGCCAGGCGCATGCAGAACCTGATCAACGACCTCCTTTCTTATTCACGCGTCGGCACGCGCGGCAAGCTCTTCGCCCAGGTCGACTGTTCCGAGGTGCTTTATGCCGCCGTCAGCAACCTGGAGGTCGCCATATACGAGGCGGAGGCCGTCATCGAGCACGGCGAACTGCCTGCGGTCTTTGGCGACAAGGGACAGCTCATACAGGTTTTTCAGAATATCATAGGCAATGCTATCAAGTTTCACGGACAACAACCCCCTTATGTGCGGGTCAATGCGGTGCCGAGTGATGAGAACTGGCTATTCTCCATCAGGGACAACGGCATCGGCATCGATCCGCAG
>JAFGLP010000010.1 GCA_016927965.1 Dehalococcoidia bacterium | reverse complement strand
GTAAATGCTGAGCTCACAGCCATAGCGGCCACGAATCCTCATATCATATTTCCCACCTTCTCAGGCCCGGTGGGTGTGACCTTCGGCAAGCAGGCCGGCGAACTGCAGATACCCGCAGCCATCGTGGGTATCGTTGTCGAGGCGCAGAAAAAAGGGTATTGGGAAGCGACCGGCGGCAAGGGTAACTACATTATGACTTTAAATACCTATGCCAAAGGGGTCAAGATTACTGACAAGACTATCCCATTTTTTGATGCTGTGGAAAAGGCTAGTGGGGAATATCCGGCATATACAGCGGCCACTTATGACGCCCTTTACATCATAAAAGAGGTTGTCGAAAAAGCACAAAGTCTCGATCCTGATACCCTGGTGCCGCTGATCGAGAAAATAGAATATCTGGGATCCGCCGGTCTGATAAAGTACTATCAAGCTGGTCCTGATACCAAGGCCCCGGCTTGCGTACATGATATACAGTACGGTCCCGGATTAGTTACAGGTATCGGCACCCAGTGGCAGGACGGCGAGTTGAAGGGTGTTTGGCCTGCCAAGGGATATGGATCTGGTGGTTGGGAAAACATAGATTATCCGGGGATTGTCCCCTATGTGATTCCTCCTGCTGTGGTTGAAAAATTCAAAGCAAAATAATAGTCAGCATTACTGATATTTAAAAACAAGATAATATGGCGCTTTCGCCGGCGGACCATTATTCCGGCAAAATGGAATGCCGGCGAATAGAGCGCTGTAAAAACCGCAGATAGTATGTCTGTTGGGGGGGGTTGTTGTGTAGCCTCGCAGCGGAGAATATACCGGCAGGTCGATCGGAGAAACCGGAAAAATATAATAGATATATTTCAGTATTTGCAGTTTATATCAGGAAATATATGTTTCAAGCATTTATAGTACAGGCACTGGTGACAGGCGGTGTATATGCGCTACTGGCGGTGGGTTTTTCCCTCATATTTGGTGTGGCCCGTATGGTTAACCTGGCTCACACGTCTTTCTTAATGCTGGCAGCTTACTGGATGTTTTATGGCACGATAAGGCTGGGCTTTGATATCTACTCATCGATGGCAATATCACTGGTGGCTACTGTGGCAATCGGGCTGGCGAGCTATAAGCTGTTCATCGACCGTGTTCGTGAGCATCAGGTTACCGTGATGCTGATAACACTGGCGCTGGCCACCATTTTCCAGGAATCAATGATACTTGCCTTTGGTGCGGAGTTCCGGGAAGCCCCCACTTTGATTCCGGGATATGCCGTGATAATGGATGTTAAGGTTTCATATCAGCATTTATTAACAGTAGGCGTGGTAGCAGTCGTGCTTTTGTGTATCTGGCTTATTCTGACGAAGACCAAGCTGGGCATCGGCATCCGGGCGACTGCCCAGGATACCGAAGTAGCTAACCTGATGGGAATCAGCGTTTCCAGGATTCTGCTGGTAACAATGGGTTTAGCCTCGGCGCTTGCTGCTATTGCGGGTATAGTAGTAGCGCCCCTCTGGGTCGTTTATCCGTATATGTGGATGAGCCCCCTGGTGATGATCATGGCCATAGTTGTTCTGGGGGGGTTAGGAAGTGTAAAGGGCAGCTTAATCGGCGCTTTCATAATTGGATTAGTCGAGGCGGTGGTAGTGTTCTATCTGCCGGGCGGCTCATTCCTGCGCGGCGCTATTGCCCTGCTGGTCATGGTAATAATTCTCGTAGTGAGGCCTGAGGGTTTGTACGGAATAGTATTTGAAGAGGAGAGACTTTAATTGTTGAGACGCTTATTTAAGGATTTCCAGGGTGATGTTCTGGCGATCCCCGGACGGCTCATTGCTTTCATATTTTTTATAATCCTGTTTTTTATCCCTCTTATTACGCAGGAGTCCTATATCCTGTTCACATTTGTGCTGGTCAATATTTTCGTGATCTTTGCTGTTAGCTGGGATTTTATAGCGGGATATACCGGCCAGGTAAGTTTTGGTCATGCGTTTTTCTTTGGTGTAGCGGCATATACAGCGGCGTTACTTTTCAAATATCTTGAATGGCAGCCGTGGGCAACCATCCCTCTGGGCGCTGCCGCCGCCACACTGGCCGGGGTTGTTATGTGCCTTCCGGCGCTGAGGTTGCGGGGTCCCTATCTTTCACTGGTTACACTTGCTATGCCCCTGATATTGCTGGGCGTAATCAAGGCGTTCCCCGAGGTGACCGGGGGAGAGCATGGGATTTCTGGCCTGCCGGAGCTGTCCGACACACGGACCATGGACTATTACATTTCTATGCTGGTAATGATAGTTTCTGTGTTTATAATGTGGAAGCTTGTGGATGCCAAGAGCTCCTTTGTAAGGACTGGCATCATACTGCATGCCATCCGGGAGGATGAAATAGCAGCGCGTGCCACCGGCATCAACACAATCAGGTATAAGCTGATGGCCTTTATCGTAGGCGGATTTTTCGCCGGACTGGCCGGGGCGCTGTATGCTCACTTTATGAGGATTGCCGGCCCTGCGACTCTGGATTTAATGCTTTCATTCCAGGCTGTGATATGGACTGTATTCGGCGGGATAGTCAGCATATATGGGGCTGTGGTGGGTGTATATATCCTCTATCCGGTAATGGAAATACTGCGGCAGTTCAATATCCCTTTGTGCCCGGGTGCGGACGTCATGATCTCCGACCTGCGTTTCCTGATTTTCTCGGCTATAGTAATAGTCATACTGCTCTTTATGCCTGAGGGTATCGCAGTGTGGATACGTGATAAATTGGAGCGCGAATGCCCGCGCTGCAAACTCCAGAATTCATCGTGGAGACGGCGGACCTGTAGGGCTTGCGGGGCCTCCCTTTATTAGGAGGCCGCGCAGCATTTTAAACCGATTACAGGCCGAGGTAGGTCTTTCTGACGGTTTCGTCCTTGAGTAATTCTTTGGCCGTGCCGTGAGCGATGACATGGCCCCTGGACATAACGTAGTTTCTGACTGAAAGGGCAAAGGCAAAGCTCACGTCCTGCTCGGCCAGCAGGATAGTGACACCGAGGTCATGGTAGATCTGTTCAATGCGTGAGAAGAGGTCCTCTTTCAGCTTGGGCGCCAGCCCGCTGGAGGGCTCATCTACCAGCATGAATTTAGGACGCCGCATTAAAGACCTGCCGATAGCCAGCATCTGGCGCTCGCCGCCCGAGAGGGTCCCGGATATCTGGTTCTCTCTCTCCTTGAGCCTGGGGAACAGGTCGTAAACCTTGATGATGCTGGCGCTGATCTCCTTCTTATCTTTGCATAAATAGGCGCCGGCCAGCAGGTTATCTTTTACGGTCATTTCCACAAACGGCCTGCCGCGTTCCGGGCAGAGCAGCAATCCTTTTTTTGCTATGTCTGATGCCGTAAGTTTTTCTATTCGCTCCCCCTCAAACTCTACTGTTCCGGTGAGGGTGATGTCTTCATCGCGGGTCCCTTTGAGGACCTCCTTTTCCCAGTTGATCAGGCCGACAACTGCACGGAGCAACGTGGTTTTACCGGCACCGTTGGGTCCGACCAGGCCCACCAGCTCCCCTTTCTCTACCTTCAGGCTGGCGTCATCCAGCACCAGCGCTGTATCGTAACGGACTGAGACATTCTTTACCTCAAGCAATGAGCACCTCCTTCCCCGTATACGCTTCAATCACACTGCTGTCCTTTGATATCTCTTCCGGCGTGCCCTGCGCAAGGACCTCCCCGAAATTGAGCACGATTACCCTGTCAACTATTTTCATAAGCTCACTGAGCTTATGCTCAATTATGAGCATAGCCGGCCCTTCGCTGTGCAGCCTGCCGAAGCGTCCTCCCTTGTGCAGCCTCTTAATAGACCTGGCTACAAGCTCGGTTTCCGCCGGATTCAGCCCGCCGAAAGGCTCATCCAGCAGCATCAGCTCGGGATCGGTAGCAATCGCCCTGGCCACCTCAAGCCGTTTAAGGTCACCGTGAGATAAAATAGAAGCCTTCTCCAGCGCCAGGTCTGCTATACCCACGAACTCCAGAGCATCGCGGGCTTTGATCTCGGTCCTCTTTACCCATTCACCCTTTTTAGAGATCCTGGGACACAGGCACCCGACCATGACGTTTGCTATTATGGGCAGGTGGCGGAAGGGTTTAACGACCTGGAAAGTGCCTACCATCCCCCGTTGTACGATTTCCCAGGGACGGCGCCTGCTGATGTCTTCCCCTTTAAAAGTTATTTTACCGGAATCCGGTTTCAATATACCCAGCAGGCAGCGTATTAGAGTTGTCTTGCCTGCTCCGTTTGGCCCGATAAGCCCGACTATTTCGTCCCTGTCGACATGGAAACTCACGTCGTTGACAGCGGTCAGTCCTCCGAATCGCTTGGTCACATGCTCAACTTCGAAAAATGCGGCCATATCAAAACCCCTCCTCCCTTAGTTCACGGCGTGATACTTTGCCGACATCGGTCTTGGGTACTTCGCCCCTGAATTCCACTATTTTGGGCACTTTATAATGGGCGATGCGCTCAGTGGTGTATCTGACAATGTCCTCTTCGGATACTTTGCCCCTGGCCTCCGTTTCCAGCACGACAATGGCCTTAACCTTTTCCCCAACATCCGGGTCAGGGACCCCGATAACGCCCGCTTCTTTGACCTGCGGATGGGAAGTCAGCACTTCCTCTACCTCGCGGGCAAAAACAGCCAGCCCCTTGTATTTGATCATATCGCGTTTCCTGTCGTAGAAATAGAAATAGCCCTCCTCATCCATCCTGGCCAGGTCCCCTGTCCGCACCCATGTTTCTCCGTCAATCTGGACAAACATTAATTCGGTATCCTTGGGTTTGTTCCAGTATCCTTTGGCTATCTGCGGACCCTTGAAAAGCAGTTCGCCGGTTTCTCCAACTGGTAAAAACTCATCCACTGCAGGGTCGGCTATGGCAGCCACGCAGCTGGACATAGGTACTCCGAACGAGCCGATCTTCGGCCTTCCATACGGGCTGACGATACCTACGGAAGTAGTTTCAGTCATCCCCCATCCTTCATGGATTCTAACTCCGGTCCGGTTCTCCCATCCCTTCGCCGTATCTTCCAGCAGGGCATCAGCGCCTGATACAAGCACTTTTAAGCGCTTCCAATCAACCCTGTCCGTCCTGTGGTAATCGCGCAGGACCTCATAAAGAGCGGGGACGCTGTAAAATATCGTAGCGCCATAATTTTCAATCGAATTAAGTATGTCATCTAGATCGGGAGTGGTAAAGATAACCAGCATATAACCCTGGGACATCGAGCCGGTCATGACCACCGACTGACCGTAAATATGGTAGAAGGGCAAATATCCTATCACCACCTCTTTGCCGGGCTGAACGATATCTCCCCAGAAAGTTTGTGCTATATGCTGTGCGGCCACCAGATCAAAATGTGTTATCATGGCGGCCTTCGGCAGGCCGGTTGTGCCTCCCGTGTAGGGCAGCGATACCAGGTCTTCCATGATATCGAATTCTATCTTAGGGGGCTTGGGAGAGTATTTTTTGATTAAATCTTGAAGTTGATAGAAACCTTTCTTTTTGAAAATTTCAGGGGGAGGGGCCGACATCTTCTGATATACGGCACGCAGCATGCTTTTTCCCAGGAACTTTTTTAAAGGCGGAAGAAACTCGGTGATACTGGTCAGGATGACCCTATCCAATTTGACTCCGGTCTTTTCCACATTGTCGTAGAGAATGTCCTGGCAAACAATGGTAGTTGCGCCGCTGTCAAGCAGCTGGTGCTTGATCTCCGGGCTTACATACACGGGGCTGATAGCTGTAATAACAGCCCCTGCTTTGAGAGCGCCGAAGTAAGTGATGATAAACTGGGGTGAATTCAAGAGAAGCAGGGCCACCCTATCCCCCTTTTTCACTCCCATTTCGCACAATGCGGTAGCAAACCTGTCGATTTGGTCCCGCAGTTCGCGGTAGCTGATTTTATGGCCATAAAAAACCACGGCTGTCTTGTCTTTGAACTTGTCGGTTGTCTCGTCGATAATGTCAACCACGGACTTTAGAGGTATTTGTAAATCTGAGGGAACCCCCTCACCATAGAATTTTAACCAGGGCCTCGCTTCATAAATAGCTTTGTTTGACACCACCAACCTCCTTATCGTAATCAAGCAATTATATCATGAAAAGTCAACCAAATATGTTAGTATGCGGATAGCATAATACTATATTATTGTAATATAAAATTGTATTTAAAAGTGTAATCATTATTAGGTCGACCGACCGCCCTTATTTTTACCAAATATCCAAATTGCATGAGGGTGTTATAAATCGGGGATAGTACCAAGCCTGTCGAAAGTGTATGGTTTATCGGTTTTGATGCCTGCCAGGCGTTTGGCAAGGTTCTTGGTATTCTCAAGATGATAGGCGCCCATGATGGCGATCTGCTCCATGCGCGGTGAACCTCCGCCGTGTACCCCGGCGTATTGCATAACACCGGCCAGTTCGGAGCAGGTAAGGCCCTGTACCCAGGCAAACGCCCTCATCGCATCCTGTGGACTCACGTCTGGATTGCGGGCCATGTATTTCTCCATAAAAGGCCTTGTCTCCTCACTGGTCCAGTCTCCCGGGCGCGGCATGGTGGCGGGCATGCCGCCGGCCAGGTCGGCGACCGCCTCGTATTCGTGGTATATGTTAAGTCCTGCATGCCTGCGGCTGACATTGCAGTAAGTGATATCCGGGATGAATGTGCCGGATGGGGACTTGGTGGCATTGATGGCCGCGGCAATGCCAGTACCATAGCAGAGCTCAGAGGTGGAAATGAACTCAATAAGCCTTTCTTTGACGTGGGGGGCCTTCTCTATGCCGTTCACCTCGGCCATCAGTGCGGCTGCGCCCATCAGCACATCCGTCATGGCCGGCTTGCAGCCGGTGTAGCTGTGGCGGTGATAGAGGGCAAACAAAAGGGCCAGGTAACCACCCATATCAGCCTCTCCGCAGAGGAATACTCGTTCCCATGGCACGAAGACATCATCAAAAACGGTCATGGAGTCTGCCCCTCCCCACGGACCGGGGCCGCTATGTTCCTCAGGGGCATCGGGCATGGCGATACTGACAATCTGCTTGACCCCCTCGGCATCGGCAGGGATAGCGAATGCAACCGCCCAATCACCTTCCTCCTTGGTAAGCGCCCTGGTGGGTATAACATTTATTTGCTCGACAGCCGGAGCGTAAGAGTTATGTACTTTGGCGCCGCGCACGACTATGCCATCGCTTTTTTTCTCAACAACACGCAAATAGAGATCAGGGTCTTTTTGCTCGTGGGGCCTCCATGGGCGGTTACCCTTGACATCCGTCTGGGCGCAGCATGACGTCCGGTCGTTGGTCTGGAAGTCTTTCAGCCATTTTTCGAACCTTTTGTTGTATTCAGTGCCATATTTCTGGTCGGTCAGGTAAGTTACAACGGAAAGCGCATTGGTGGAATCGATGCCCATGCACCTGGCTATACAGCCCCCTACCTGCTGTGAGGTGAGCCTGGTCATTTGCTGCTTGGAAAGCAGGTCCTTTACGCTGCGGTGGATATGATTGAAACGGCTGATCTTTTCGCCGGTCAAATGGGACGTCGCTGTGAGTATATCCTCGTAGTCCTTGAACTCCGGGTCGGTGACCATGTCATAGGTCTTGGCGATGATATTGACGGCGCCCTGGAGATACTTATACTCACGGTCAATCAGTTTACCGTTGTTATAGATATTGCGCCGCATTTTGCTGAGCCTTTTACGGTATTCGCTCGATGTGATCATAGCTCCTCCTCTACCTCATTGATATTTATTTTTGCAGTGAATCCGATTGACAGATAGCTAGATGGAGATACCACCATCTACAAGTATGTTCTGACCGGTAATAAAGCCTGCTTTATCCGAAGCCAGGAAAACAGCCATGTGGGCCATTTCCTCGGGCAGGGCAATACGTCTCAGGGGTGTACGGTCAATAATAGTCTGGTAAATAGCAGGATTGTCCCACAGTGCCTGGCTGAACTGGGTCCTGGTCTGGCCGGGTGAAAGTGTATTGGTCCTGATGCCGTAGGGCGCCCACTGTTGTGCCATTACCTTGGTTGCCATGTTTACTCCGGCCTTGCTGATGGAATAGATAGGTAGGATATCAGGGGTAACACCAGCTACCGAGGAAACGTTGATAATGACCCCTCCGCCCTGCTCCTTCATCACCCTTGCAACTGACTGCGCCAGGAAGAAAAGTCCTTTCAGGTTAAGGTTCATTGTGGAATCCCAGGCGCGTTCTGAAGCATCCAGTGCGGAGTCCATCGTTGGATTAGTGGCAGCGTTATTGACCAGGATATCGATCCTGCCGTAAGTTTCTTTGGCCTTTGATACCACGGCGGCAATATCTTCCATGTGCCCTATGTGGGCAGCAGCGACTGTCGCCTTCCCGCCTGCGGTCCTGATTTCATCGGCGGCTTTCTCAAGGTCTGCGATTTTACGGCTCACCATTAACAGGTCAGCTCCGGCTTTTGCCATCTCCACTGCAATGGCCTTTCCGATGCCCCGGCTGGCGCCTGTAACAATGGCAACCTTTCCCTTTAGCGAGACTTCCATCAACATACCTCCTGTTTATTTTTTTAAACGGCATATTACCTGGCGTGTATAAGCAATATGGGGCAGGCGGCTCCTTTCAGCACTTTCTCAGCTATGCTGCCGAAAGCCCATTTGCTGATACCGGTGCGCCCGTGCGTAGACATGATTACCAGGTCAACGGAATTATCTTTTACATAGCCGATTATTTTTTCAGCGGGATTGCCTTCGGGAACTTCCGTCCTTACTGCCAACCGGTTTTTAGCGAGCTTGCCGCTGACCTCTGAAAGATAATTACTGCAAATTTCCTTGCAGCGGGCCTTTTCATGAGCGAGGTATTCATCCCAGCTCATGGACATGGGGGGCGGGTAAGTGATCGGAGGGGAGAATATCTCGCACACCCTCATCAGCACAACGTCCAGCCTGTTGCCCGGCAACTGTAAGCGCAGTCCCTTGAGGTGGGGGAGCACCGATTCTGCCACGGGGGAACCGTCAAGTGGGACCACCACGGTCAATTTTCTGCGCCCGTACGAAACCTTGCAGCTTGCAGCTTTTACCAGCCAGATGGGCGCCTTTGAGGCGTGTATGACCTTCTCGGCCACGCTGCCGTATACCCAGTGGCTGATGCCCGAGCGGCCGTGCGTGGCCATCACGATGAGGTCTATCTTATGAGCAGCAGCGTATTCAACAATTGTGTCCGCCGCTTTGCCGACCAGCACCTGTCCTGAGGAGTTATCCTTGAATGCAGCCCGCAAACAGAGTCTCTTAAGATATGATTGAGCAGATGCCATGGCCTCAGACTCGATTTTTTTCTTGTAGACTGCCTTTACCATGGGAGTGTCCAATGGAGGCACAACATAGAGGAAAGTTATCTCAATTTTAGCGGAACCGCCTGCCAGGGCCCGGACATGTGGCAAAACGCATTCAGCAAGTTGGGAGCCGTCCAGAGGGACAAGTATTCTAGCATACATCGTTAACCTCCCCGGAGTATATTTTGTGCAGGATGCTTCATGATAATAGGTTTTTATAGCAGGCCCTGTCAAGCAGGCTGTACGGGGAGCTATACTGTGGGGGTGGTACTGGCAGCAACGGCTATGCTGTCGGTTTCAAGCGCCTTTCGCATGGCAGAGATGGCAACTTCGAGCTGGCTGTCGGAAGGTTTGCGTGTCGTCAGTGCCTGCAGCCAGAGGCCGGGGGTTAGCAGCCAGCGGACAACAAGGTTGTGGCTGTAGTTGGCTTCGAATCTGATCAGTTCATAGCTTATGGCGGCGATAACCGGGATGAGGATGATGCGCCAGAGGATGCTGAGCCAGATAGATGGGCGCCCCAGCAAAGCAAATACCACTATGGCTATGACCAGCACCACCAGCAGGAAACTGGTCCCGCAGCGAGTATGTGCCGTTGAATATTGTCTGACGGACTGTACCTCCAGCGGAACGCTGGCCTCGTAGGCATTGACTGACATGTGCTCGGCGCCGTGGTAAGCGAAGATCTCCCTGATATCCTGCATACGCCCGATCACTACAAGGTAGATGATGAAAAATAGTATGCGTAGGACACCTTCAATCAAATTGCTTACCAGGGAAGACGCTATGAAGGCGTCGAAAAAGCGCACCATCAACAAGGGAAGCACGAAAAACAGGGCCACTGCCAGGACCACTCCTAGTATTACACTGCCCCACATCATGGACGGTGTGATTTTCTCATCCTCGTCTTCAGTCAATATCTGTGCCGACTGCATCAGTGCGCCGGTACCCAGGGCCACAGACTCGATGAGGGTGATAATCCCCCTGATAAACGGTGTATCCCTCCATTTACCTTTATATAAGGTTGCCAGGGGCTGGCTGGAGACATTAATGGTACCGTCGGGCTTGCGTACTGCCAGGGCGGTACTGTTGCGTCCCCTGATCATAATGCCTCCCATGACCGCCTGGCCGCCGTAGTAGAAAGGTTTTTCTTTCTTCATAACTTAAAAAAAAGGGGCGGCATGGTGTCCGCCCCTAGTTAATGCACGATTGATTGCCTATTTTGGTTTCTTTTCTCTCTTGTACTTTTTGTTGAAGCGCTCGATGCGGCCTGCCGTATCGATGATCTTCTGCTCGCCGGTAAAGAAAGGATGACATTTGTTGCACAACTCCACCTTGAGTGTCTCTCTGGTGGAGCCTGTAGTAAATGTATTGCCGCAGGAGCATGTTACCTTTGCATCGGGGAAATATTTAGGATGAATTTTCTCTTTCATTGCCTGCTATCCCGGGTATACACTGACCCTTTTCTTATTTTTTGTGTGATGTTCGAATTTTACTACGCCATCAATGGTGGCGAAAAGTGTATAATCCCTGCCGCAGCCTACATTAGTGCCAGGGTGAATCTGAGTGCCGCGTTGCCTGACAATGATGGTGCCGGCGTGTACAGCCTGGCCGCCAAAACGTTTGACACCGAGCCTCTTGGATTTACTATCTCGGCCGCAACGTGTGCTGCCGCCGCCTTTTTTATGTGCCATTAGTTCTCACCTCCGGTTGCCGCTTTGGCCCTGGGGGTTTTCTTGGCTAAATTAGCGCCAGGCTTCACAATTTCCTTAATAAGTAACCTGGTGTATGGCTGCCTGTGACCCGTCTTGCGGCGGGAGCGGACCTTGTTTTTGTAGCGGAAAACAATGATCTTGCCTGCTTTACCTTCTTCCATGCAGGTAGCGATCACCTTAGCCCCCTCAATGTCCGGGCTTCCGATTATTACCTCGTCGCCATCGGCTATCATCAGCACGGGGCTTAATTCCACTTCCTTGCCCTTTTCTACATGTAGCAAATCAGTATTAATGACCTGTCCTGTCCTGACCCTGAACTGCTTGCCGCAGGTTGATACAATTGCGTAGTTGCTCATTTTATTAATCCTGTGAAAAAACAATAACCGTATAAATATATCAGCGGACCAGTCTTGTGTCAAATTTCCCTGCCTGCAAATGCCGATAGCAAGACAGATAAATCCGACAGACCTAATAGTCGGGGAAATGGGGATTATTTATTATGCTGGTTACGGCGCGGGCTGATCCTCTTCGCTGCACATAACATCGCAATGCTTAAGGTAGACGAGGTCGCTGGTCACTGAATCCCGGACGAGAAACCCCCCGTCTAAATTGCTGACCACATCGAACCAGCGTCCTGCTTCGTTCTGTATTTTTATATGGCTGTATGAAAATTCCATCGCTCAAATTAACCAATTAGTGTAATTAGCCGGATATTTTAGCACTTTTTACGAAAAGGTCAATTTAGAGTTTGAGAGCGGTTTCCGCTGCCTGTTCTACCGCTGCCAGTATTTTGCCCGGTTTAGCTGCGTCACCTATCACGTAGACTTCTGGGGCCAGCTTACGGGCCTGTTCTTCAAGGTCTTTGACGGGTACCGCTCCGGCGGCCAGTACAATCGTGTCAAATGGACCTATTTTCTTTTGCCCGTCGAGCATCTCGAGCAGGACTCCGTCGGCATCTATTGATTTTACTGTTGCCAGGGTCATGATAGAAACCTGTTTTTCCTTGAGCCGCCTCCTGAGGAAGAAGCGCGCCGCCGGGCCGATATCTTTGGCGGTGCCTTTAAGCATCTCGACGATAGTGACTTTCTTTCCCTGTCCGGCCAGGAAGTCGGCTGTTTCACATCCCACCAGTCCGCCGCCGATAACCAGTACATTGTCTCCATCGATTTCAGCGCATAATGCCCTGCGTGCGCTTATTACATTCTTGGCATTAATGCCCGGTATATTGGGGATGGCCGGCTCTGAGCCGGTGGCGATAATCAATACATCGGGCTTGAGCTCCTTTATTTTATCAATAGTCAGGGCCTGACCGGCGTGAATATCAACACCAAGCCGCTTGATGGCAGCTATTCGTGACCGTGCAACCTCCTGGTAAACTTCCTTGGATGGCGGTATAGCGGTCAGTTTGGTCTGTCCTCCCAGGTAGCCGTCTTTTTCATACAGCGTGACAGTGTGCCCGCGCAAGGCTGCCGTGCGCGCAGCCTCAAGGCCGCCGGGTCCGCCGCCGGCTATCAGGACTTTTTTAGGTTTATCCGTCTTCGGCTGAGCATAGAGCGCTTCCCTGCCGACCGCCAGGTTTTGCACACATGAGATGGACGGCCTGAGCCATATCGCCAGTCCTTCGATACAGGCCTCGTTGCATGACAGACATTGTACGATGTCCTGCACACGCCCTTCGGCGACTTTCTTAGGCCAATCCGGATCGGCCAGCGATTGCCGTCCCAGATGGACCAGGTCGGCCTTGCCGGATTTAATAATATCCTCGGCGACAGCCGGGTCGTTGATGCGGCCGGCCACCAGCACGGGAACATTGAGTGCCTGTTTGAATTGGACCGACCTCTCAGCGTTAAAACCCTGCGGTACTTCCGGCGGGGCAGAAGTATATTGGCTGGACTCGTAAACGCCGATTGACACATCAACAGCGTTTACACCGGCAGCAATCAGCCGCTTCATCATCTCGATGCTTTCCGGGACAGTACGGCCGAGGGGGACCAGCTCGTCGGCACTGATGCGAAATAGCAGTGGAAAATCTGGGCCGACCAGCTCGCGTGACCGTTTAACGATCTCCAGCGGGAAACGCAGGAAGCCCTCGAAACCCCCGCCATATTCATCCGTGCGTTTATTGGCGTAGGCTGACATGAATTGTGATATCAGGTAGCCGTGGGCGCCGTGGAACTCGGCAGCATCAAAGCCTGCTTCTTTAGCGCGGCGTGCTCCCTGGGCGAATTTTTCAACCATGTCTTTTATCTCATCGATGGCCAGAGCATGCGGGACCTGCCGTGTGATGGGGTCCGGAACATCAGAGGGAGCGACAGGTGTTTTACCGTTGATGAAAAAAGGAAAGGTATTGCGGCCGGGATGATAAAGCTGGACCGCCATCTTTACCCCGTATTTATGTACCGTATCCGCCAGCTTCTTTAAGCCCGGGATCAATTTATCGTCATCTATCCGCAGCTGGGCCTTGCTGCCCAGACCATATTCGGAGTCAACGGCGTTTACTTCACTAATAATGAAACCGAAGCCCCCGGCAGCCCGCCTCTCGTGATATTGAATGAGACGGTCCGATACAGTCCCGTCTTCGTTAGCGAAACCTGATCCCATAGGGGGCACGGAAAGGCGGTTCTTTAGCTCGAGGTTGCCTATTTTAAAGGGTTGAAAAAGGGCTGCATAATTCTCCGACATCTGACCACTCCTTATCTGAAATTATTTAAAGCAACAACTTATATAGAATACCACTTTTTTGCTGCGGATAGCGGGAATATCATCCCGGTTACGAATCGGTGATCCAACGATAAGGATGTCTTCAGACTACTGAATTAAAGCTCTTTCAGGAAACTATATGCTTTTTGGGCTGCCCTTCCCCTGTGGCTGATCTCATTTTTCAGGTCGGGATCGATTTCTGCAATGGTTTTGTTATATTCGGGAAGGAAAAAAACGGGGTCATAACCGAATCCTTTATATCCTGCTGGCGCCAGGGTAATACGGCCCAAGCATTCACCTTCGAATGTGACGGTGTCCTTTCCATGGATTGCCACGGCTATGACGCACCGGAACTTGGCACTGCGGTTTTCAGGGACAACACCTGAGAGTTTTCTCAACAAGTAATTTACGCGGTCGGCATCGGAGGCGTTATCTCCTGCATAGCGGGAAGAGCGTACGCCCGGTTTACCTCCCAGCGCATCCACTTCCAGCCCGGAATCGTCCGCTAAAGTAACGAGCCCGCTCAAGGCCAAGTAGAATTCAGCCTTGGAGCGGGCATTCTCTTCATAAGTTGCGTAGCTTTCGTCGGCTTCCTGGCTTATGCCAACCTGGTCGAGTGTTACCATGTCCCAATCCAGCCCTTTCAGCAGGGTATGGTATTCAGCGGCCTTGCCGCGGTTGGTGGTTGCCAGTAGCAGCCTGGGCATATGTAACTATATTTTCTTGAACCTTCCGGCCAACTTCTTCATGACCTGGGGCAAAGTAGTGTATTCCATCTCTTCCAACGGAAGCCTGTGCGGTTCGAACGGGCCATGCCTTCTCAGCATGTCGGCCATATCGAGAGCCTGCTGACGGGCATTATTGAATGCCAGGTCATCGAACATATCTACAGGTCCGACCAGTTTGCCATTGGCGAGCTGGAATCCGGCTGCTATTACCCTGGGAGGACCATCGAAACGCGTTGGAACGGCCTCGCGGACTGATGTCGGCATTAATGGACCGTGGTGAGAACCACGCATCCAGCCTTCAACTATATGAGGGCGGGCAAAAGGTTCCAATACCTCGCCGACTGCCGGGAAGATACCCTGCGCCCTGACGATACATACCGGATCATCTTTGCCAACGTAGCGCCCTGCCAGCATAGAGAGCTTCTGGGTGGACGAACTGGCGGCTATCTCCCCGGTCTCGCGGGAGTAGACGGCCTTGACCGAGTATCTTGAAGGCGCTCCGATAAAGACCAGCATGTCGTAGATCTCTTCGGGGCAGTTGAAGACAATTTTTTTGCTTTCTTTAACATCGTGGACCTCAAACTTGAAGCCGCTGTGCATATTGGATGATATAACAAGGCCGATGGTATTGAAGGGATCACAGAATATGTGATACAGGGGCAAGTTCCATGCGCCGGAAGCGGTCTTGTCTGCCATAAATACGATCACAGGCTCAGCTTCGCGCTCATCAATGACCATCTCGGCCACACCGGGGCCCTGTCCTTTCACATTGCCGGAAAAAGCGTTGGTAAGCAAATCCTGTCCGGCGCCGTGAAGCTTCAGTTTCTTTGCAATAGCGGTGCAACTTATAAATGCGTCCCAGGCTAGTTTGTGGACTTTCTTATCGTCGATACCATGTTCATGCGTCATAATGAATTGCAGGTCGTCACCGCATTTGGTTACATGGTAGTCTATGAGAAGCCCTGATTTCTTGGCCTTGGCCAGGCACTTTTCACCTTCGGCCATCAGATCGGGGTGCATTGCGGAATGCCCCACCCATCCTCCAATATCAGCCTTGATCACGCTAAAAGTTATTTTCATAAGGCCTCCTTTGAACTTTATTTATTTTGGCACAGGCGAACGGGCATCATAAGAAGACAGAATTGCATTATTGAAATGGTATGTCTGCCCCTCCACAAAGTACTGCCAGCGCGAATTCAATAAAATCCGCTCAACTTGAGATTTTAACAGAATACTGAATTTGCTGTCAAAGAAAAAAGAGTATGCGGAGTAACTGGATCAGCTTTGCCAGTAGAATTAAAAGGAGCGCTTAAAAATATCGTAAACGAGCCATGGTCTTGCCTGGCAGCGGGGCAGAGTATTGAAAAGCCGAATCAGCCGGAATTTTGTGAATGTATTTATAGCAAGTGCTATAATTTAAGACAGCGGGCGTTATTATGGCGGAGGGACTTCTTTATGAGCAGATGGGCGGTCAGCGCGTGCGCTGTAACATTTGCCTGTGGCGGTGTGTAATCAATCCGGGCAGGATGGGTGTTTGCGGCGTAAGGAGAAATGAAAAAGGCGCTGTAGTGCCGCTCAACTATGCCAGAGTGTCCTCGCTGGCAGCCGATCCCATCGAAAAAAAACCGCTGTTTCATTTTTTCCCGGGAAGCTCTGTGCTTTCTTTTGGTAGTATTGGCTGTAACTTTCACTGTGCCCACTGCCAGAATTGGGAAATCGCCTGTGCTGATGAGCCTCATAGCTTGCTTGGGGATCTGAGGGAAATTTCGTCGGGTGATGCGGTACGTATGGCTAAAAGCCGCAAATGCTCCGGACTGGCCTGGACTTACAACGAACCGGTCATCTGGCTGGAGTATACGCTGGATACCGCCCGGCTGGCGCATGAGAACGGCCTCTATACCGCATTTGTAACCAATGGATATGCCACCCCTGAAGCGCTTGACCTGCTCGGCCCGCACTTAGACGCCTGGCGCGTGGATGTAAAAGGCTTTACCGACCAGCTTTACCGCCGGATTGCCAGGGTATCACACTGGCGGAGTATACTGGATACGGCGGAAAGGGCCCGGCATAAATGGAACATGCACGTTGAGGTGGTTACCAATATCATTCCTACCATGAATGATGATGAAAATCAGTTGGCGGACATAGCGGTATGGATAAGGGAGAAGCTGGGTGAGCTGACCCCGTGGCATATCACCCGTTTTTATCCGCACCGTGAGATGACTCACCTGCCGCCGACGCCGCTGACTACGCTGGAGAACGCTTACGAGATCGGCGTTAAAGCAGGACTACGTTTTATATACCTTGGCAATGTGCCCGGCAACGCCCATGAGGATACGGTCTGTTACAATTGCGGTAAGACCGTCATCGAGAGATCGGGTTACCTGACCAGACCGCTGGGGGTTAATGGTGCCAATTGCTTATTCTGCGGTGCTGATTTGAATATCAGGAGCTCGCTAGAGTCGGGGGTGAGAAAATGATCAGGGAAGCTGCTGTAGCCGGCCAGTTCTATCCTGCCTGGCCGAAAGAGCTGGCGGAGATTATCGATTTCATGGTGGATAAAGATGCCGAAAAGGTGGAAGCTATAGGCGTAGTTTCGCCCCATGCCGGCTATGTCTATTCGGGGCCGGTGGCGGGCGCCGTATTCTCCCGCATTAAATTCAAAAGCACCTTCATACTTATTGGTCCCAACCATCGCGGCATGGGCAAGCCTTTCAGCATCATGACAGCGGGGAAATGGAAGACGCCGCTGGGAGAGGTAGTGATTAATACGGCTATGGCACAGGATATCCTGAAAGAGTCAAGCTGGCTGGAGGACGACGGCCTGGCTCACCGGTATGAGCACTCCCTTGAGGTGCAGGTGCCATTTTTACAGCATTTTAAGCCCGATATAATGATTGTACCTATCTTATTGTCGCAGGGCAGCCTTTCAATATATGAAGAAATCGGCCGCTCGCTGGCTGCCGTATTAAAGAAGCCGGGCAATGATGCTGTAATCGTGGCCAGCAGCGACATGACGCATTACGAGCCTCACGAGGCGGCCAGGGAGAAGG
The DNA here is from genome assembly GCA_016927965.1 of Dehalococcoidia bacterium. The sequence continues at coordinate 4,776 of JAFGLP010000010.1, read as the reverse complement.
ACAAAAAAGCCATTGATGCCATCCTGGCCCTGGATGCTGATAAACTGGTAAAAAGCATTACGCGATATAAAATTACCATGTGCGGCTATGCGCCTGCCATCAGCCTCATCACTGCTGCCAGGGAGATGGGAGCCCCAAAGGCCGAGCTGGTTAAATATCAGACAAGCGGTGACACGTCAGGGGACTTTTCCAGTGTAGTCGGTTATGCCGGCATAATAATCGAAAGGTAGGTAACCGGATATGGGTAAAGACATGCATCCGCTGGTACAACTGGCGAAAGAAGCCGTGGAAAGCTATGTTAAAGACCATAAAGTCATTAAAGCGGAGGAACTTTCAGCGGAGATGAATGAGCAGGCCGGTGTCTTCGTGTCGCTTAAGAAGGGCGGGCAATTAAGAGGCTGCATAGGAACATTTGAACCGACCCGATCGAACGTGGCAGAGGAAATAGTACGCAATGCCATTCAATCAGCCACGGGAGACCCCAGGTTTAATCCCGTACGGCCGGACGAACTGGCCCACCTGGAGTACAGCGTCGATGTACTGACCCCGCCGGAAGAGGTGAAGAAATTAGAGGATCTGGATCCGCGGGAGTATGGGTTGATCGTCCAGAGCGGCTACCGGCGCGGCCTGCTGCTGCCGGACCTGGAGGGGGTGGATACCGTCCAGCAGCAAATAGATATATGTTGCCAGAAAGGCGGCATCTCCAGTGCAGATACGGTCAGATTGTTCCGCTTTACTGTTAAAAGATACAGGTAAATAGTGGTTGTAATAGTCCGGTCTATTTGTTATGTTATATAACAGATAGGAGGCCGATCATATGAAGTTAGTAGTCATCGGCATCGGCGATTGCGGTAGCAATATTGCCGCAGAGTTTGTCCGCCTTGGCAGCAGGGCCAGGTCTGAAACAGGCGTTGATGTAATTGTGCGCTCCTATGCTATTAATGATGACCTGTCCAGCTTGAATGCGTTGCGCAAGGTGGGGGACAAGCTGCTTACGATCCAGCTGCCGGAGGCTTCTTCTACAATTAAGGAATCCGAGGTGGGCGCTGAACTGATGCGGGCTAACGGCGACCGCATCATTGCCACAATGAGGGCGGGTGAGTTCTTCGAGACGGACGCCTTCATGCTGGTAGCCGGCAGTGCTGGTTATATAGGGTCCGGCGGGATATCGATACTGGCACGCAAGCTCAAGGACAGGTACGTGAATAAGCCTGTTTATGCGCTTATCGTATTGCCTTTGACCGCTGAGAGCAATGTGCCCACATGCGTATATAACACCGCCCTATGCCTGAAATCGATCGACAAAACAGCCGACGCCGTATTTCTCTTCGATAACGAGAAAGTCAGGTCTGAAGCCAGCATAAAGAAAGAGGCGGGCAACGATGCCATCAACCGTGAGATTGTTACGCCTTTCTTTGAGCTGCTGCGAGCCAGCGAAAAGGTCGATCCCAAATTCCTGGGTACAAGCAATATCGGGATAGGCGACATAGTGCAGTCGTTCAACGGCTGGACGGCTATAGGTTACGGCACTGCTCAGATATCATCGGGAGGCTTCTCCATGTTTAAAAGGGGCGATAATTTCGAACACAAGGGAGAGGAGACCGTGAAAGCTATGGAAGCGATGAGTGCGGCTTTGAGCCACTTCTCCATAGAGTGCAGGCTGGAAGACGCCCGAAAGGCTCTGTACCTGTTGTGTGTGCCGAGTAAAAACGCCAATATCAATATGACAAGGTCGGTGGGCAACCGGCTGCGCGAGCTTACCAATAACGGCGAGGTCAGGGGCGGCGACTTTTACGGTGTCAGGGACCATGCGGCAGTTACGCTGGTGGCTTCCCGGATAACTTACCTGGAGAAAGTCAAGGACTATTATGAACGTGCCGTCAGCGTGGCAGCCGAGCTAAAGAAACGCGAGACCCCATCGCCATGACTCTTTTCGACCTCGGCTCTCCTGACCTTCAGGGTAAGGAAGCTGCCGGGGACAAAGTCAGCCAGCCGTCCCGGTCAACGATGCCGCTGGCCGCGCGCATGAGGCCGCGCAATTTCAGCGAGTATGTAGGGCAGCAGCACATCATCGGCGAAGGCAAGGTACTGCGTAAGGCCATTGAATCCGACCAGCTGCCGTCGATAATACTCTGGGGGCCGCCGGGTAGCGGCAAGACAACGCTGGCACAGGTCATCGCCAATGTCTCCAGCTCTTACTACGTGCATATGAGCGCGGTAACTGCAGGGGTGGCGGACCTGCGCAGGGTGGTTGATGAAGCGAAGAAGCGGCGCAGCGGCAACGGCCAGCGGACGATACTTTTCATAGATGAAATTCATCGCTTCAATAAAAGCCAGCAGGATGCAGTACTGCCATTTGTGGAGAACGGTGATGTTACATTTATTGGTGCCACGACCGAGAACCCCTCTTTCGAAGTGATTTCAGCTTTACTGTCCCGCTCACGCGTTTTTACTTTAAATGCGCTGACCGACGGGGAAATCAATACTATTGTTGTAAGTGCATTGAAGGACGGCGAAAACGGGTTGGGCTTGATTAATGCTGAGATAGTGGATGATGCGCTCCAGCAGCTGGTCACACTGTCCAATGGTGATGCCCGTGTTGCGCTGAACGCCCTGGAGATGGCTGTGCAGGCTGTCAGGCCGGATAAGGATGGTGTGAGGCATGTCAGCCTGAATGACATTGAAGAATCGATGCAGAAACGTGCGCTGCTCTATGATAAGGCGGGAGATCAGCACTATGACCTGATATCGGCCCTGCATAAAACGTTGAGGGGCTCCGATCCGGACGCGGCTTTATACTGGCTGGGCAGAATGCTGGAAGCGGGGGAAGACCCGTTATATATCATGCGCAGGCTGATACGTTTTGCCTCCGAGGATGTCGGAATGGCTGATCCCCAGGCGCTGGTGGTCTGCGTGGCCGCACAGCAGGCTGTGCATTTTATCGGCATGCCGGAGTGCAACCTGGCGCTGGCTGAGGCCGTCGTCTACCTGGCCACTGCTCCCAAAAGCAACTCGCTGTACGCGGCATACTCCAATGTACAGAAGGACGTGGAGCGGACGCGCAACGACCCGGTCCCTCTGCACCTGCGCAACGCTCCCACGCGTCTGATGAAAGACCTGGGCTACGGCAAAGGGTATAAATACGCCCACGATTTTGAAGGACATTTTATAGAGCAGCAAAACCTGCCTGAATCCATGAAAAACAAGCGCTACTATTTTCCCTCGGAGCTGGGGTTTGAGAAGACAATATTGGCCAGGCTGAAGGCCTGGTGGGGGGAACGAAAGGGGGAGAGAAAGTGAAGAAGGAGCAGGTAACTTTCCCGTGCGGCAAGCTCAGGCTGGAAGGGTTGTTCTTCAGCGCCGGGACACGGGGTACTTGGCCTGCCGTAGTTGTCTGTCATCCGCATCCAATGTACGGCGGTTCGATGCATAATAACGTGACATATGCTATTGCTGAATCCCTGCTGGAAGTTCATATCAATGCGTTTCTTTTTAACTTCCGCGGCGTCGGGGCAAGCGAGGGGAGCTATGGAGGGGGGAGAGTGGAACGGCAGGATGTCGCTGCGGCGCTGGACTGGCTGCAGGAGAAGCCGGAGGCAGACCACCACAATCTGGGGCTGGCCGGTTATTCGTTCGGGGCTGGGGTGGCCTTTCCGGTGGCCTGCGCAGATGAACGTGTGAAATGTTCGGCGCTGATATCGCCCTATTTCGAAGAAATGCCGGATGACCTGCTCAAAAACTGCCTTAAACCCGGGTTGATTTTAGGCGGTAGCGCAGACCAGGTTGTGCCGCCTGATATAGTGCAGCGATACGGACAAACAGCCGGCAGCATTGACCACGTAATCATCATAGGGGCCGACCACTTCTGGAATGGTTATGAGGATGAAATGTCGCGGGCAGTTGCAGGTTTCTTCAGCGATGTGTTCAGGAAAAATCAGGGGATATAACCCTTACTTTGCATCTTGCGTATGCCCTCGTTGGCGGCGTCGATCAACTGCTGATCTGTTGAAAGTTCCACCGCCTTCCTGAGGTCCTCGGCGGAGTATACATACCAGCCGTTGTCTTTTTGTATGACTGCCAGTATCTCATAAGCCACGGCACGGTTAATATATGCTTCTGCGATAGTGGGATCGAGTTTAATGGCCTGAGTAAGCACCTTGATGCCTTCTTCGATATCGCCATTGACGGTGAGGAATTCGCCCAGGGTAACCTGTGAAGGGGCGTAAGTGGGATTTAGCTCAACGGCCTTCCTGGCGTCTGCAACAGCCTGTGTAAGCTGCTGTTTGCCCCGGTAGGCAATGGCGCGTTCCAGGTACATTCCATCCACGTCATGTTTGAAAGGGCCGAATGTAGTAGTGTCGGCGCTGGTCACCAGAGCAATGGCGCGGTTAAGGTCCTTGAGCGCTGCATCGAAGTCCTCGTTGGCGTTATCGGCATTGCCCCGGTAATAGTAGGCCATGGCATCGCTGTCATCCAGTTCGATGGACTTATTCAAATCAGCCAGTGCAGCTGCCGATTGTTTTTTAGCTATATGTATAAGGCCGCGGAATTTATAAGCTTCAGCCATATCCGGGTCCTTTTCAATGGCTTTATCGAAACTCTCCAGCGCAGAATCAAGGTCGCTTTCATATAAATAAATTTGCCCGCGGTAATTATAAGCTGGGGCGAGATTGTGATTGATTTTCAGGGCGGCGTCCATGTCAGCGGCCGTTTTTTCCATGTCGAGTTTAGCGAAATAGGCAACACCGCGGTTGTAATAGGCGTCATATAACTCCG
>JAFGLP010000074.1 GCA_016927965.1 Dehalococcoidia bacterium | reverse complement strand
CGTAAAGTACGTGAATACAAGCTGGTAAATGCAGGTGAGCTCTTCTTTAAAAACCTTAAAAGGCTGTATTTCGAACGTAAATCATATGACATAGTCTCTGCTTATTTCTCTAAATGGGCTGAAGACCAGGTATATGAGAATATTCCGCTTGAAGAAGCTATATATGCGCTGATAATGCTGAGAAGGCAGTTATGGCTGTATGCCGAATTTAACGTCTTATTCAGTTCGGCCCTCGACCAGCACCAGGCAGCAGAAAGCATTAATCATACGGTTCTGTTGACCGATTATGCGATTTTTGCAACGATAAAAAAATATCAAGAACTGATGAAAAAGTAGCCGGGCAGTTTGATGAGAAGGGGAAAGAAAAAGCCGGCTATCCCGCCGGCTTTTTCTATGATAAAGATTAGCGATGATACTGTTTAGATATGCTATTTTTTATCAGTTGCTTTTGGTTGAAGATATGATAGCCTGATTAAGCTTTATGGAATCAGGAATGGGCACGCTGGCATTTTCCCGTTTCTTCAATAATATAGCTCCTGTTGGGCAGGAACGCACACAAAGGCCGCAGCCAATGCAGCGCTTCTTATCCACTTGAGCGATATCATCTTCAATTGATATCGCTTCCATGGGGCATTTGCGAATACAGTTATCGCAGCCTATACATTCAGAAGTATCTATTTCTGCTGTAAAACTTGATGAGGCAGCGAGACTGGGCATATTTGAATTCTTAAGGCTCTGAAGTATCATGCAATGACAGGTGCAGCAGTTGCAGACCATGTCTATGTATTTGCCTGTATTGCTGGAGCAGTGTACCAGGCCGGCATCTTCAGCCCGCTGCAGGATTTTTAATGCTTCCTCGTTGGTGATGAGTTTGCCGAAACCGTATTCGGCCATATATTTGGCTCCCGGTCCGACAGCTATACAAACGTCTTTGGGCTTGGTACAGGGATCATCCAACAGTTCACCCTTATGCCTGCAAAAGCAGGTAACAAGCCCAATATATTTGGCTTTTTCGATGTATGGTGTCAGTTCATCATAAGTATTGATAGTAATATTGCTGGAGATTTCCCTGTTCACTGCAATGACCCTGGCAAACGGCACCTCTGAAAATATGCCGGGTTTTGAGACGGCAATTTGTTTAATTGCATTGAGATAGTTGTCGAAAATCCTGGCCAGTTTTTTGGCGCGCTCATCCACCGGTCCGGTGTTAAACTGGTTTTCAAAAATTCCGGGTACAAATGCCAGGAGAGTATATAAGTTGGTTCCCTGCCGGTTCAGGGAAAACAGCAGCCCTTTTTTAGTCATCTTATCGAGAAGGTCAGCCACATGCTGCTGATCTTGCTTTGTTTTATCAGCCAGCATATCGGCGGAAACAAGCATTTCAGGCATTTGAGATGCCAGGATAGCTTCTTCTTCCGTAAATAATGCATCAATCACATTACGGAATTCCTTGCACTTAACCGCCGGGATGCCTCCGCCTTTACGGCGCAGGGCATCAGCCAACTGATCGTATGTGCGATCGTCCATAAATTAACCTCCTAGGAGTTTTCAGGATATTATTTCTACGGGAATGGCCTGAAAGTCAGGTGCTCATGTATGCCTTTACCTTCGCTTTCCATGGTTTTACCGTCAACTGTTACCTTTATCTTGTGATCTCCCAGAAAACGCCAGTGGTACTGGTCCCATTCTGATATCTTAGGCAGCTTATCTCTTTCCTTAACCTCTGTGGTTACCAGTTCACAATGGAATTGTACATCACTGGAATCTTGGCTTTTTACGACGATTTTCATAGGCAGGTTCTTGCCGAACTTTTCGCAGGGTTCTTCCTTTTCAATTTTGAGATCATAGTCATTGGTAATAAGAATGGGTTGACTATCCTGTGCCAGCAGCAACCTGGATATGATCGGTGCTTTCTTGTCGACAGGGTAGAGCCAGTAATAGATTAAAGTAAATTTAGGATCGTAGAGCCTGCCCCAATACCAGCCTCTGAAGCAGTCATACATATTCGAGTCGCCCCAGTTTTTATCGTGGTAGCCCCGGCCTTTGACCGGTACGGCCGTGCCATCGATATATAAGGTGCCCTCAATATCGGACCGGGGTGCTGCGATGACCCATCCTTGCTTTTTCGCATCTTGATCATAGAGCAGTCCGGTTCCGTTCTGTTTCCAACCGGGTACCCTCCTGTGATATGTCAGATCGGCGCCGATGTTTTGTGCACGCATGGAGAAGGTATATTTGTCGCCTTCCTGCTTTATAAAGTTCTTGCCCATCTTGACATCACATATGTTGGTATTACACGAACGTTCATTTTCATCCACTGCTGCCATGCCTATGTGTTTTTTACCATCCGGCGTATAGATGAATATTTGAACCGTAGGAATATGTGGACGGATAAAAGCGTTAGTCCAATGGAAGGTAGCTACACAAGCGTATCCATTGTCGAATCTGGCGTCAAAATACCACCACTCATAATAATCAGGGTTGTCCGAAGGATGAAGGGTATCATCTTTATTTTGATAGCCGCCCATTGATACTTCTGCCATATACTTACTCCTTGCTT
>JAFGLP010000073.1 GCA_016927965.1 Dehalococcoidia bacterium | reverse complement strand
CCGCCCCTGTTGACAAAGCCTATTGCCTTGCCATTCATCTGCTCAGCACACATCCTGACACACAAGCCGCAATAAACACAGTCTTCATAATCTATTTTAAACCTTACTTTCTGGACGCCAAGCGCAGATGCCAGGTCCTGTATGGTTTTGGAACTTGGGCAGGTTGACAACAGCAGTTCAACGATGACCTTCCTGGCTGCGATAACCTTCCTGGAATGGGTCCTGACGTTAAGTCCCTGGGCGACAGGATAGGTGCAGGAGCTTACCAGCCTGGTGTTTTCCCCTTCACCTATCTCGACAATACAGAGACGGCATCCGCCCCAGGGCGAAAGCCCTTCGTTATAACATAATGTTGGTATTTCAATGCCATAAAACCTGGCTGTTTCCAGTACGCTCCACCACTCCTCTGCCCTGACTTCCGTGCCATTTAATTTAAGTGTTAACATATATTTTTCTCACCTCTGCCTGTAGTGGCTCAATGTTCTTCCAAATCACATCTCAGGCATCGTTTTGCTTCTTCTGTTGCCTTGGCCTGATCATAGCCAAGCTCGACCAGCGCAAAGCTTTTGCGCTCAGCATGCGATAACATACACATGGGCGGGCGACGCCTTTCCCCTTCTTCCTGCGTGAAAGGTTTTATCTCTTCCGCTGGCGCCAGCTTCTCTTCAATATCTCCCTTGCCGCCCAGAAACCTGTCAATAGAAATAGCGGCCTGCCTGCCTGCAGCAATTGCTTCGATTACCGAAGCCGGCCCGGATACGGCATCACCGCCGGCAAAGACCCCTTCCTTTGAGGTTGCGAGTGTATCAGGATCAACCTTGATTTCTCCGCCTTTTCCTAAGACTAATTCATAGGCACCGGGGACTTCAGGACGGTCACCTATGTTCTTGATTATCGTGTCGTACTCGCCGGTAAACTCACTTCCCTTGATCGGCACAGGCTGCCGCCTTCCGCTGTCATCTATATTGCCTAATGCCATTCGTAAGAATTCCACTTTCAATCTACCGTTGAGTCGGCTGACCCTGACCGGGGTTACCAGGAAATCCAACTTAACGCCTTCCTCAATTGCCTCCTTGACTTCCTCAACACTGGCCGGCATGGCAGCATATGTACGGCGGTAGGCAATTGCCACTTCCTTAACTCCAAGGCGGAGCGCAGTCCGTGCAGAATCTATGGCTGCGTTTCCTCCTCCTACTACTAATACCCTGTCTCCAATGTCCATCTTGATGCCCAGGTTCACATTCCTGAGAAACTCTATGCCGTTTAGCACTGACGCATCGTCTTCACCATCTATCCCCATGTCCCTGCTCCGGTAGGCACCGATGCCGGTAAAAATCGCAGAGTATCCCTGTCTGAACAAAGCATCCAGCGACTCAACCTCGCTATTGACCTTAATGTTTATCCCGGCGGATTTGATGTCATCAATCTCCCTGTCAAGAATATCCCTGGGCAGCCGGAATTCTGGTATACCCAGCCGCATCATGCCGCCGGTAACCGGGGCAGCTTCAAAAACGGTGACTTCATGTCCCTGCTTGGCCAGGTAATAGGCAGCAGTGAGACCTGCTGGTCCAGACCCTATTACGGCTGCCTTTTTGCCAGATGAAGGCAACTTGGTGGTTTTCTTTTTCCATGATCCATCATCATGGTCAGCGGCAAAACGCTTCAGCATTTTTATTGCCAGTGCCTCATCAATATCACCCCTACGGCATTTTTGTTCACAGAAGTGCAGGCATACATAGCCAAGCACCGCGGGGAACGGTACCTTCTCACGAATTACAGCGACTGCCTCACCAGTCTTGCCTTCATGTATCAGCCTGATATAGCGCGGGACGTCAATGCCGGCTGGACAGGCATTTTGGCAGGGAGACTTAACCAGTGCCTTGCAGACACCTGCCCGGCAATGGTGCCGCTTAATATGGTCCTCATATTCATCTCTGAAATAACGAATGGTCGCCAGAACAGGGTTGCCCGCCGTCTGTCCGAGACCGCAAAGTGATACATCTCTTATGGTAGACGCCAGTTCCTCCAGCAGTTCGATATCACCTTCCCTGCCTTTGCCCTGAGTAATGTCCGTCAATAGCTCCTTCATCCGCTGGGTGCCTTTGCGGCAGGAAAGGCATTTACCGCAGGACTCGTCATTAAGAAAGGCTGTGTAATAGCGGGCGATATCAACCATACAGGTATTCTCATCCATCACTATCATGCCGCCGGAACCCATGATGGAACCGGCTTTCTTCAGGCTTTCATAGTCGATGGGAAGGTCGAGATGTGAAGATGGTATACATCCACCTGAAGGCCCGCCTGTCTGAACAGCCTTAAACTGCCTGTTGCCCGGTATGCCTCCTCCGATATCATAAATAATTTCACGAATAGTGGTTCCCAGCGGCACTTCAACGAGACCTGTATTATTTATCTTTCCCACCAGCGAGAATATCTTTGTACCTTTGCTTTTCGCTGTGCCAATCTGTGAAAACCATCCTGCTCCGTTCGATATGATCAGTGGTATATTGGTCCATGTCTCAACGTTATTTATATTAGTCGGCTTGTTCCACAAGCCTCTCTGGGCAGGGAAAGGGGGCCTCTGTCTGGGGGTTCCCCTGCCGCCTTCAATTGAAGCTATGAGTGCCGTTTCCTCACCACAAACAAAAGCTCCTGCACCCATTGAGATTTTTATATCGAAATTGAAGCCTGAATTAAGTATGTTATGGCCCAGTAAACCGTATTCTCTGGCAGTTTCAATAGCCAGTTTGCAGTGCTTTACAGCCAGCGGGTACTCGTCGCGAACGTAAATTATGCCTTCATTGGATCCCATAGCATATCCGCCGATTATCATCCCTTCAATCACGCTGTGAGGGTTCCCTTCCAGGAGACTGCGGTTCATGTATGCACCCGGATCGCCCTCATCTGCGTTGCAGATTACATACTTCACATCCCCCTTTGCCTGCCGGCAAAGCTCCCACTTGCCTCCTGTTGAAAACCCGGCGCCTCCGCGTCCACGCAAGCCGGACTTCTTCACCTCCTCGATAACCTCACCAGGAGACATATGAAGCATGACCTTGCTGAGTGCAGAATAGCCTTTAGTGGCTATATAATCTTCAATCCGGGTGGGATCAATATCTCCATTGGCGCCGAGAATAATGCGCTGCTGTTTTTTGTAGAACGGCACGTCCGACTCATATACAATTTTTTCACTGGTTAAGGGGTCAATATAGAGAAGGCGTTCAATGATCCTGCCATTCAGCACAGTCTCCGTTATGATCTCCGAAACATCTTCAGGGTGCACCTTCTCATAGAATATCTTTTTCGGATGAATGACCACGATGGGTCCGCGTTCGCAAAAACCATGACAGCCTGTTTCTTTTAGCTGCAAGTTAATTTGCAGTTTACTTCTTTCAATTTCTTTGATAAACGCATCCCTGACTTCCTCGCTTCCTGCTGCACGGCAACCTGTACCCGCACACAGGGATATGCAGGGAATCTGTGATGATTTACCACTGCTTATTATCTGCTGCAGATTCTCCAGATCACTGGCGGTTTGTATTCGCTTTATTTCATTTCTGATAGACATTCTTTCCTACCTAGTGTTTTCAAAACTGCCTCTAATTTTGCCGGCGTCATCTGTCCATAATATTTGTTATCTACGACTATTACGGGACCAATGGCGCAACACCCAAGGCACATTACCGTCTCCAGAGAGAATTCACCGTTTTCGCTGGTCTCACCGGGTTGTATGCCCAGCTTGCGTTTGGTCTCTTCAAGGATTCTATTGGAACCTCTGACATGGCAGGCAGTGCCAAGGCACACTTTAAAATGGTGCCGTCCCCTGGGTGTGAGGCTGAATGACTTATAAAAAGTGGCAACGCTATATACATCAATAAGAGGCTTATCAAGTGTTGCGGCAATTTCCCTCAGCCTATCTTCAGGCAGATATCCGTATTCCTCCTGTACATTCCGCAAGAGTGAAAGCAGGTTATCAGTTTTCTCCTTATTGGATACTCCCATACGTATGCTGCTCCTTAATTGTCAGTAATTATTATTTCCGGTCTTCAGTCATTGGACCTGGCAGAGCGAGTGAGTGTGAGTAAAAGCACATGCTTATTTAAGTTCTGTCCTTAAATGAATGTCATTTACCAGGGTTGTTGCCCCATACCTGTACAGGGGACTGATAGATAGACTTTAAAAGCGCTGCATAGCCTGTATGGTTCTTTACATCGTCATCATCGATTACCTGAATGTCCAATGCATGTTCTAATTCCTTGACACCTAACAAATTGCGGTGATGCTGGACCATGGCCCGGTCTATCGCTTCTATTAAAGCTTTAAGGGCATTGGTTTTACGTTCTGCCCAGATGATCATGTGGACAAGTGAAGACGGCGATATATTTTCAGAACATGCCCCGGCAGATGTATTGTCATCATAGCCGTAGGCATATACGGCTTTGATATTTTTATCCCATAAACCCATTACCTCTCCCAGTTGCTTGGCTACATTGTATTGATAGTAGCTGCATGCTATTGGATCACCTTTCTTTATGCAGGCTATCAGGGCCTTTATACTGCTAAGCCCTATTTTTTCGCCGGAATGTCTCATGGCTTTATTGACGACAAATTCAACCGTCTTTTTCGAATCCAACTTGTGAGGTAAAGACATTGCAAGTTCTTCGTTGTTGTTTTTACTCTGCTTCCTATTCAGAATCTTGCTCAATTCATCCCCCTATATTGAATATTCCAGCCAGTGAAAATCTTGCTTAATGTAATAGTAGTATCATCATAATCCGCGTTACATTAAAGATATATAGAAAACGTATACTCTTTCATGAAAAAATAATGAAAAAAGAAGAAAAATGCGAATATGTAAATTAGAATGGAGGGGGAGCTTGGCGGAATGTTATATTGTTATTTAATCATTGCATGTCAGCATATAGCCGATGCCAGGTGAGGTGGTAATGTATTTCGGATGCGAGGGGTCTTTTTCCAGTTTCAGTCTCAAGTAGCGTATATAGGCTCGCAGATAATCAATGTCATCCAGGTATTCCTGTCCCCATACCGCATTAAGCAAGTCTCGATGCAGCATGACCCGGTTAGGATTAAGAGCGAGTTGTCGAAGGAGAGCATATTCAGTCCGGGTCAGGGACACTCTCTTTCCGTCTATTTCGACACTATGACGGGCAAAATTGATTACAAGGTCTCCACATTTGAAAACAGCGGTTATGATCTCATCAGAATGGTAAGTACGCCGTAAGACTGATCGCACTCGTGCCACCAGTTCCTTGGAATTAAAAGGCTTGGTTAAATAATCATCGGCCCCTGCGTCAAAACCATGCAATATATCGTTCTCCTGAGCCTTGGCTGTAAGCATGATTACAGGTAGATCAGAAAACTCGCGGAGTTGGCGGCACAGTTCATAACCATCAGGGCCCCGGGGAAACATGATGTCAAGCAAAATAAGAGCGGGCTGCTCAACAGCTGCCATTTCGACAGCTGTCTGGTTATTGGTGGTAGCTATCACGTCATACCCGACCGCACGTAATACTTCGGTGACTAACCGAATGACTTGTGGCTGATCTTCGATAAGCAAGATTTTGTCTATTATGGTACGCTCCTTTTAATCTGCCAGGCCTTGACTGGGACCTTTTAATGGCAAACTGAAGTAGAATTTGCTGCCTTGTCCCGGTTGACTCTCAGCCCAGATATGACCGCCATGCGCTTCAACGATAGCACGACATATGGGCAGGCCTAATCCTGTACCTATAATTTGGGATCCTGAGTTCGATTTCGCACGAAAGAACCGGTCGAACAGATGGTTAAGGTCTTCCGGAGCAATTCCAACTCCTTCATCGGCCAGACTGATTACAGCTTTGTTTTCAACTATTTTCCCCTGTAAAACAATTAATCCGCCTTCAGGGGAGTATTTTGCGGCATTATCAAGTAATTGACGTAGAACTTGAAGGATCCGCTCCGGGTCAGCATCAACCAAGGGGAAGTCATCTGTAAAATCAACCAGTAAAACATGCTTGGGAAAGCGGCGACCTATGTCATCCGCAGCCTTCTTTGCGAGCCGGGGCAATCTGACAGGCTGTAGATCGACCTTCATCATGCCTGCTTCGATGATAGAAGACTCCAGATGATCCGCAATCAGGTCTTCAAGGATATCGCATTCCCGGTCAATGATCTCTAAAAATTCCTTTTGCTTCTCGGGACTGTAGACAACATCTTTCATCAATAATGCTGTAGAGAAACCTTTGATAGATGTTAAAGGGGTGCGCATTTCATGGGCCAGATTGGATACAATACCAGCCTTATACTGCTCATTATTACTTGCTATTGCTATTTCTTTTATGATTTTGCTCATGGCATCCATTTTTACATGTATGGTGAGCAAGTAAGCTGAAATTTGAAAAAAAAGAGTATCCTTGGATGTAAATGAGGTACTATGCCCCGACCTTAAAAATAACAGGGCACCGTACTTTGTCGAATTGGCATTCAACGGTATGCATATACCTTCTACCGGCGAAGCCAAACCAGGAATCTTAACTCCAAGGACTTTTTCAATGTTATTCGGATCAGCGGCTATTGTATTATCAATTTTAAATGACTCGCTCTTCCCGCTCCGGAATGCCCTTCCGATAATTCCTGCGCCCGGATTAAATCGATTTTGTTGTAATGACTTGATGTCAATACCGAGGGAAGCCCCGACAATCAGAGTGTCGGTTAAAGGTTCGTATCTCCACACTATCCCCATATCTGCGGCTGCAAACTTGCTGATAAGATAATCCAGCGCTTGCTGCAGCGTCGTTTCTGCTTCAATGCCAGTCATCAGGATTTTAAGCAGGTTTTCAACTGCGGTTAACGACTTGACCTCTTTTAAGACTCCAGCCTGTTTATCCATAATTATATCTTTAGATATTCCCGACTGCCTGGCCGTTAAGTCCAAGTATAAAGATTCACTTATTTTACCTATTTTCAGGATAAGTCTCCAATGGACCGGAACGTACAGGAGTTACGGCACACCTGTGGTCAATATATGAAGCTGTGCTGCTGTAAACAATGAAATACAGCGGCAATGATATGCGAACACAGGGTGCAAATTTACCCGTATGGTGTGATCTATAACTGTAGCTGATAGAATATTGTATATATATTGAAGACCGGCGCATACGTAATCATAAGCAAAATGAGCGGGACACGCAGTAACTAATTATGCTAGGGTAAGCGGTATACTCTCTATGATCTTCGGAGTATTCGGGGCATTTGCTGTGTTAATTCTAGTTAATGACGTATATTAATTTACACCATTATAAATAAGAATGCGTCAAAAAGGCATTGAGTTGTGATACATGACACGTAATGCAGTCCTGTATTTCAGCGGGAATGGCAAGTGGTCAGAGCTGATTGTATTCTGCATTTGAAGTACAAGCTGATTTTATAATCGCTTTTTTTCGGCGTCAAATTCAGTCGGATCTGTACAGGAAATCTGATTGGCGTTTCAACGTATATGTCCACAATATAGCCGCTTGAAACCGCAAAATCCTTTCTATGCTGCCGATCTAGCCATAATTTATGCGGGTCAACAATGTTGACAAATGGCTGCCAGGTGAAATAATATTACGTGTTGCCATGGCAAGAAAAGGTTCCGGTCAGACCCGCCAGCGGATACTCAAGGCCGCCGCTGAAGTTTTTTATAACGTGAACTATCACGAGGCTGGTTTGCGTGATATCGCCAAACTGGCCGGCGTTTCACCGCGCTGCATCTACAAGTATTTTCCCAATAAAGAACAGCTGCTGGTCGCTATGAACAACGACGGGCTGAAGAGATTTATGGGGCAGATGAGCAGTCAGTTGGCAGGCATCAGCCCGGCGGGCGAGCGCCTGGGCAAAATGACGCATTTCTACCTGGAGTTCTTTCAAGGGCATTACATGGCTGCCTGGCAGGTCTATGTGATCACCAACCTCAGCATGTGGCACAGATCTGAGGATGCCTGGCAGAACCTGACCCGCACCGAAGCTATCCTGAACGAGATACTGGCTGACGGTCAGCGCAGCGGGGAGTTCCGCAGCGATATCGATGTCAACGCCGTGAGGCTGCTGTTTTTCGGGGGTGTCCGCTTTGCCATCCAGAGCTGGCTGGCCTCGGAGAGGCGCTGGGATCTGACTTCCGTAGCGGAAGGACTGAATGGGACTATCTACGAAGCGATAAAAAAACGGGTGGAGCAGCCTGTTGCGGTCAATCGCCCGTCGGCTCCCGAACAGTGTGCTAAAACATCGGAACAACCTGTGTAATCACTTACTAAATTAGGTTTTGGAGGATGTAATCATGAAGATTGCTGTGCTCAACGGCAGTCCCAAGGGCGAGATCAGCGTTACAGTCCAGTATATCAAGTTTATCCAGAAGAAATTTCCCGATCACGAGTTCAAGCTTATCAATATAGCTCACGATATAATCAAGATAGAGAAAGACCAGTCACGCTTCCAGGATATTATTAACGAGATAAAGAAAGCGGATGGCGTGATCTGGGCCTTTCCGCTTTATGTCTTCCTGGTGGCATCGCAGTACAAGCGGTTTATCGAGCTGGTCTGGGAGAGGGGGGCTGAAGGCGCCTTTAAAGATAAATATACCTGCGCCCTGTCTACCTCCATACATTTCTTTGATCACACGGCGCATAATTACCTGCACGCGGTGTGTGATGACCTGGGTATGAGATACACAGGGTTCTTATCCGCCGATATGGATGATATTTTCACCGATCAAGCCAGGGCAACTTTGCTGAAGTGGGCGGGCGATTTCCTGTCCGCCATCGAAAAGAAACAGCCGGTTGCCAGGGCCTATGCGCCGCTGACGCACACCGAGTTCGACTATAATCCGGGCCAGGGTAATGGCAAGGTCGACAGCACGGGGCTGAAAATACGGCTGCTGGCGGACATCGAGGATGAAAAATCCAATATTGCCCGTATGGTCAAACGGTTTGCCTCCGCTTTTACCGGCAGCGTCGTAGTCACCAATATCAGGGACGTCAACATCAAGGGCGGCTGTCTGGGCTGCATGCAGTGCGCCTTCGACAATATCTGTGTTTATAATGATGATTTCGTCAATTTTGTTAATTCCACCATGAGGGACCAGGATATTACCGTCTATGCCGGGCCCATCAGGGACCGCTTCCTGTCCGCCAGGACCAAGATGTACTGGGACAGATGCTTTTTCAACGGCCACGTGCCGCTCCAGGTGGATAAGCAGATCGCTTTCCTGGTATCTGGTCCACTGTCCCAAATTGCCAACCTGCGGGAGATAATGCAGGCCATGGCCGAGGTGGGTCAGCATAACCTGGCCGGCGTGGTCACGGATGAATGCAACGATTCAGGACAGCTCGATGCGCTCATCGATGACCTTGCAGGTAAGCTGGTTGATTACTCCCGCCACAAGTATCTGAAACCTGCCACTTTTCTGGGTGTGGGTGGGCATAAGATCTTCCGCGACGCCATCTGGGCTAGGATGCGCTTCCCCTTCGATGCCGATTACCGGTACTACGAAAGCCACGGCTATTTCGATTTCCCGCAGCAGGACGAGCGATACCTGGAGTTCAGTAGCCAGATGATCAAGATGATCCAGGACCCCAAGATGAAGGAGATGGTCCGCAAGATGATGAAGACCGAGATGATCAAGGGCTACCAGAAGATCGTCGAGACCAAGTAGCAGGGTATCCGGTATTCGATTTTATTTAAGATTTAGAGCCTGAGGTTTCACAATCGCGGACTTGCCTTTCATATACGGGTGACATACAATTCAATGTCACCGGAAAGTTCAATGTCTGATTTATTCAAATGCACAGAACAGGGCGTCAAGCGCAGCCGTGAGGGCTTTTTCAGCAAAATCTCGGGACTGTTTAACCGCTCAAAGATAGAGGATTCGACCTGGGAGGAGCTCGAGGAGATCCTCATCTCCGCTGACGTCGGCTTTGAGACTACCGGGAAGCTGCTGGCACGCGTGAAGAAGCGCGTTAAGGACCAGAAAATAACGGATGGCGAGGCGGTACGCTCCGCCCTCAAGGACGAGATGGCCGGCATGCTGGATGTGGCCGCTAAAGCCGCCGCTGGCCCTGACGGCAATACGAAGATAATTCTCCTGGTCGGTGTTAACGGCGCCGGCAAGACCACCAGCATAGCCAAGCTGGCCAGCGAGTATAAGAGCAGCGGCAGGAAGGTCCTGCTGGGGGCGGCCGACACCTTCCGGGCAGCCGCCATCGACCAGCTTAAGTTGTGGGGACAGCGAATCGGCGTGGATGTGATTGCCCAGCAGCCCGGCGCCGACCCCGGGGCAGTGGTCTTCGATACGCTGCAGGCGGCCCAGAACCGCCATGCCGATATAGTAATTATCGATACGGCGGGCAGGTTGCAGACCAAGCATAACCTGATGGACGAGCTTAAAAAGATCAGGAAGGTGGCAGGCAAGTACGAGGCATCGCAGGAAGTCCTTCTTGTGATCGATGCTACGACCGGGCAGAACGGGCTGTCGCAGGCGCACAGCTTCACCGAGGCCACGGACGTAACAGGCATCTTCCTTTCCAAGCTGGACGGTACGGCCAAGGGCGGCATTGTCCTGGCCATCTGCGACAGCCTGCAGATACCTATCAGGTATATCGGGACGGGCGAGACGGTCGAAGACATCGCCCCCTTCGATGCCAGATCATTCGTCGACGCTATTTTTGAGTGAGGCAAGGATTAAATGCTGGATATTGATCTTAACCCTATAGTATTTTCCCTGGGTACGTTTGAGATACGCTGGTACGGCGTCATGGTTGTCGTGGCTGTCATCGCCCTGATCGGCATTTCGCTGCTGGAAGCTAAAAGGCGCAATATCCCGCAGGATATTATCTGGGATGTCGGATTGTGGGGTGTGATCGGCGGTATACTGGGCTCACGCATCCTGCACGTTATAGATAAATGGGAATATTACATCACCCATCCCGAACAGCTGTTGAATTTCGCCGGACTGGCTGTCTGGGGTGCCGTGCTGGGAGCGGCAGTGGCTTTGCTGATTTACTGCCGGGTGAAAAAGCTGTCCTTCTGGATGATGGGTGATCTGGTTGCGCCGGGTGCTATCCTGGCACAGGCCATCGGCAGGATCGGATGCCTGATCAATGGCTGCTGTTATGGCCACACGTGCGAACTGCCTATCGCCGTTATATACCTGAATTCCAACAGCTATGCGCCGCAGGGTGTACCGCTTTATCCCACCCAAATTTTCCATTTTGTCTGGAATATGGGAGGGTTCGTCCTGCTGTGGCTGCTGCGCAAGCACACCAGGCCGGACGGCGTGCTGTTCTTCATATGGCTGATCTACTTCTCCGCCGGCGATTTTGCCATCCGCTTCTTCCGCGGGGATGCCACACCGTTCATGTTCAATCTGCCGGAAGCGCAGGTGGTGGATATAGCAGTGGTGGCAGTATCCGTAATCATGCTGGCAGTACTGCTGTTACGGAATAAAAAGACTGTCCCGGCGGCGGAAGTCGACGAAGCTAGTACGAACGGGCAAAATCAAGCAGGTTGAGCCTGAGCTGCCCCTTGCCGTTAAAGTTGTCTACCTCTACGCTGTATACGATGTCGATATGACGCGCCAGCTCGCCGATGTAGCTGCCCAGCCGGAACCCGATGGTGTCCCAGGTTATGCCGTCCTGCTTCAGCTTCAGCTTGATATGGTCGTTCTGTCCGCCTACCAGCTTTTGCTCGATTACCTCCACCTTGCGGCTGAGGAAAATGGGCGCCGGATTGCTCATTCCGTAGGGCTCCAGGCTTCGTATATCGTCGAACATGCCCCTGGAAAACATGGACAGTGACACCTCGGCGTCTATGTCGATATGCGGGCGCAGGTCCAGTCCCGCCAGTTGCTCGGTTGCCAGTGTGCGCAGGTTTTTCTGCAACTGCGGCAGGTCGCGGGTATGTACATTGAATCCTGCTGCCCGGGCGTGCCCGCCGTACTTGATAAGCAGGTGATGGCACGTCTTGAGCGCGACCATCAGATCAAATTCCTGTATGCTGCGGGCGCTGCCGCGGCAGCTTTCCGAGCCGATTTTAACCATGATGACGGGGCGGTAAAATTCATCGGCCAGCCTGCCTGCCACCAGACCTATTACGCCTGCCGGGTAGTCTGCATCGCAGACCGTCAGCAACGGCCTGTCAATGCCGTCCTGCACTATCTGGGCGCGTGCCTTCTCATAAGTTTCCAGCACCAGTTGTTGCCTTTCCTTGTTTTTCTTCTCCAGCTCCGTTGCCAGCATATTGGCCTGCGCCCTGTCGTGCGTCACCAGCAGCTGATAGCTGGTGCCGGCGTCGTCCAGCCGCCCGGCCGAATTCAGCCGCGGGGCGATCTGATATGAAACGGTTTCCGCAGTGAGCTTGCCTTTTTCGATGCAGGCTACCTGCATAAGCTCCATCAGCCCAACGCGCTTGGTCCTATTCAGCAGGTGTAAACCCGCCCTGACCAGGTAACGGTTTTCGCTCAACAGCGGCGACATGTCGGCGATGGTACCCAGCGTAACCAGCTCCAGCGAGCTGTTGAGCAGATCTTCTTTGGTGGAGCTTGAGAGCAGTGCCTGCAGCAGCTTGAAAGCCACCCCTACGCCGGCGAACTCTTTAAACGGGCATTGCGAATCGACCCGCTTGGGATCGACTATGATCCTGGCCGGCGGGAGCTCCGGCAGGGGCTCATGGTGGTCGGTCACCAGTATATCCAGCCCCATCTTGTTAGCTTTTTCTATCTCGGCAAAGGCCGTGATGCCGGTATCTACCGTGATCACCAGGCTGATGCCCTGTTTACGTAATTTTTCCAGAGCCGGGATTTTCAGTCCGTAGCCCTCGTTTTGACGGTGAGGGATGTAGGGGATGGCGTCCCCGCCCAGTTCGGTCAGTCCCTGTACCAGCAGGGCCGTAGCTGTGATGCCGTCGGCGTCGAAATCGCCGTAAACAGCTATCTTTTCGCCCGAAAGGAGCGCTTTATATACGCGGTTGACGGCATGGTGCATATCGGGGAGGCTTAAAGGGTCTACGCAGAGGCGTTTATCGGCCTTGAGGAAAATATCTGCGTCTTTGGCGCTGGTTATCCCGCGGTTATACAGCAGCTTGGCTACAAGCGCATGTATTCCCTTGTGATCCAGGGGCTTATCTGATTCTGGTAGGATTTTCCAATGAGTATGTGGCAAATCGAAACTTCACTTTCTGAGTGAGTATTGTACCATAAATTGCCGTGTAATGTAAATAAGGCGAGGATCAAAAAAACGCCAGATGTTCCTGCTCTACGGCGGCAAAAACGAAGAATAGCATGTTGCCAACGTACAGGAAGCCAAAAACGATGCTGCCCCATAAGTAGCCAGGGCTGCGTTTTTCCCCTTTGGCGTACCTCCACAGGTGGAACAGCACAGCCTGTAGAATATACAGCGAGTAGCATAATATCAGCACCGTGTTCGCAACCACGCCCCAACCGCCAAAAAATGCGATGGCAGCTGCCAGTCCGATTGCCAGGTTGGCAAAGCCCACCTCGAACTGAAATCCGGGATTTACTGATTCCAGCCCCAATCGTTTGGCATCGGCTTTATGGAAGACCACGTGGGCGAAAAAGCTTATCAGGCCATTAAACGCTACACACGTCAGCAGGACTATCCCGGTAGCGGGCCTGGCATCAGACCATTGAAAATACAGGTAGTAACCGAACGCTATACCAAACGCAATAACGCCATACCGGATGATCGAAATAATTAGAGAACTGATAGTTCCCCTCCTTTGAAATCTACAATCTATAAGGCTGCCATTATATTATAAGCTTGCATTTCTAATTCTGCTCCTGGTATCCCTCGGCCCTGATCATCCAGTTGTAAGTAGGATAGTATCCCGGCACGGCAACACCGCTGTCGGATATCCATGATTGCGGGGCCAGCGAATTTTCGTATCCGATGCAAAGCTGGTAGTACCAGGTGTGCACGACATAGCGGTGCCATAAATCACGGTCCCATCCGCCCACGGCATTGAGCCTGGGCAGGTTCAGCGGCAGGACCTCGATGTAAAAATCACTGCTTATGTTGATGTCCGGCACCGGTACAGTTACGGCGGAAGGGATATGCGAGAAGAGTGTTTTCTTATAACTTCCCGAGTAAAGCCTGTTCCTGTGGTCGCCGTAAATGTTGACCGTGAAATCATCTCGGACAGGATCGGCCATCGCTATATCATCCCCGTACACCCATACCGATTGCCCTATTACAGGATCGAGGTTGAAGTCGTTAGTACTGTCCTTGATAAAGCCGGCTATATTGACTCCCGTTAAGGTGAACCCGCCCGGCGGCGTTGAGAGCTTAATCATGAGGCCGTTGTCCTGTACAGTCATGTGTGCCTGCAGCGAAACACTTTCCGCCGCCGGGTTGCAGCCGTCCATCTGCCCGCTGTCGATTTTGACCGTCACGGGTATGCGGCTGTCAACGGCCGTGATGTCCAGGGTCTGCTTCCCGATGCCGATGATGTGATGGCCCGCCGTTTGTAACGAGATCTGGAAAGAGGCCTCCGCCTGCCGGCCGGGGCTGACTGTAACAGACTGCGAGTCGGCCATTGCGCCGTCTATATACAGATCGGCAACGTATGTACCCTCCGCAGTCCCGGAATTGCTGACCTGCATGGTTACTGTGAAGGGCTGGCCGGAGGTCACGGTCTGCGGAGTTACCTGCAGGGGGCCGAAGGTGAACAGGGCGTTGCCTGTGATGGCGGGTGACGCTTGCTGCTGTGCCGGACCGGCCGGTGCGGTTACCGGGAAGCAGCCGCCCATCAGCAGGGCTGCTGTGATAAAAATAGCTGCCGCCGGCAGGGTCTTCAATAAAATGGCCTTCATTATCTATCCGCAACTGCTGGAAAAGGTTGGTGTAAGGCGATTATATAACGCCGGAAGCCGTTTTCCAAGTGAATTTGGTTTTGCCGCGGGAAACTGTATAATCCATGCAATTTAATATTTGGAGGGACAGAATATGCCGTTTGCTGATGCGGCCGGTGTAAAAATATATTACGAGGTACTGGGTGCGGGGGACCCGCTCATCATGCTCCAGGGTTTCGGACAGTATTCCCTGCAGTGGGGAGGATTACCCGACGAGTTCGTCAAGCTTCAATACCAGGTTATTTTAATCGATAACCGCGGCACGGGCAGGAGCGATAAGCCGGACGCTCCTGTAACGGTGGTCGGCATGGCCGACGATGTCTGCGCAGTCATGGATGCGATTTCACTCAAACGGTCCAGCCTTTTCGGCGTCTCCATGGGCGGCATGATAGCCCAGGAGTTCGCCATTAACCATGCTGACAGGCTGAACAACCTGGTGCTGGGCTGTACGACGCCGGGCGGGCCCAACTCCATCCCGCCCATGCCGGTGGGGGCCAGAGTGCTCTTCGACTTCGATTACATGAAGAATATGACGCCGGAACAGCGCTCGAGCGAGGTCTTCCGTTTGTTCTGCTCGGAGGATTTCATACAGGAGAACCCCGACGCTCTGAAGAAGTACCACGAGGCCACCATCAAGTATCCCACCCCGCTCTTTATCTTTGCCAGGCAGGCTGAAGCGGTATCAAAATTCGACACCTGGGACAGGCTGGAAAAGATAAAGTCGCCCACTATGATCATCAGCGGGACTTTCGACCATATAGTGCCGTTCAAGAACAGCGAGCTGCTGAAACATCTGATACCGCACTCAGAGCTGACCCTGCTGCAGGACAAGCGGCACGGGTTCTTCATCGAAGCGATGGATTCCACCAGGATCTTCATCAACGGCTTTATGAAGCGCCATGGGAAGAGATAAACCGGTATTTGATAAGGTCCCAACCTGGACATAATATGATCAATACGTTGAGCATTAAAGCTTTGATATTTGAACTTGTATAGAGTTCAGTATTTAGAGCTTAGAGTTTAACCTGGAGGTACATCCAGCGAGCTGGTCTTAAAATGCCGTGATCTTCTCCAGCTTGAGCGGCGGGTAGATCTGCTCCATCCTGGGTGGCATGGGGTTGTATACCCAGTTGACCTCTATCTCCCCGCATTCAAAACCGCCTATGCTGTGTATCCCCTTAAAAGTGCCGCGCAGCAGCACCGTCTGCATCTCGAAGGACATGCCGAACAGGGCCACCGCGGCCCCGGCGGGCACAGCTTTGAGATCTTCGCTGTATACGGAAGAGGAGAAGATCACCCGGTCCGTCCCGGCCGACTGTGCCTGTATGACCGGTATGATCACCGGGTAGCCGTCAGCGCCGATATAGGAAAGGAACTTGAGATTGTCCAGCTTGTCCAGCAGCTTGCGGGTAAAGACGTTCAGCACATCCTTGCTGCCCTTCCCTGCCAGTGTTTTGGCCACCATTGTTTTGATGGCCGCCTGGATAACGCTGCTCATCGGCAGCGGTGATTTGCCGGACTGATCAACCAGGTCCATGTAATACACCGTGTGGATGCCGAAATAGGCGTTGTAGCGGAACATGGGCGTCTCATTGAGTATATCGAACTCCTTCCCGCTGCGCTCTGAGTGTGTAAAGGTAGCCTTGCCGCGCCAGACGTTCTTGTCCAGCGTCATGATCAGAAAGCCTGCTCTGGGGTTCTTGCGTATATTGATCTTGCTGCGCCCCTCGGAGAACTGGCCCCAGAAAAGCTCGGTGGGCGCGCTGGCCTGAATGGTTGAGATGAGCGTCAGGTGGGGCAGGCCCTCTTCGGTAACGGTGGCCAGCATGCCGATCTTCATCTCGGGCTTGAAGCTCTCAATGTCCTGCTTGGTAAACGCATTCATATTCTGCTGCTGTATCGTCATCTCTGGCCCTCCTGCATATTTAGTTTTCCACCCTGGTGGCGCCCGTGGCGAATATGATTTCAGGGTCTGGCCCCGACTGCCGTGCTATCCGTTCCAGCTCTAAAAGCTCCTCTTTGCGCAGCAGCTGGGTCATTGCGTATTTCCACTCCAGCCCCAGCCTCCTGTACTTATCGCGGCACAGGTTGTTGAAGGCGCACAACTCCCAGCGCTGCATGATGCCTTCCAGGTTCTCCTGTATAAAGCGCCCTATGCGCTCTATGGTCTCCCGGTTGGCTGTAGCGCCGGGTATCAGCGGTGTGCGTATCCACAGCGCCGGTCTGCCCTGGTGGGCTTTGATATAGTCCCTTACCAGCAGCAGGTTGTCCAGTATGCGGCGGTTGTCCTGCCCGGTGAACTCCCTGTGCAGGGCCGGGTCTATCTCTTTCAGGTCAAATAAAATCAGGTCCATATAGGGCAGCGTCCTTTCCAGCGCCGAGGG
>JAFGLP010000072.1 GCA_016927965.1 Dehalococcoidia bacterium | reverse complement strand
CCTGCTGATACCTGCTCTGATGATCCTGATAATTCTGACGGGCTGGCTGCAGATGCAGGGTGAGAGCGTAGGATTTTACTCGACTGAGTTCGGCCTGGCGCTGTTCTCCCTGATCAACATAGTTGTTGTCGTAGTGCTGGTCTTCCTGGTCAACACGAGGCTGGCAACGCTGGAAAAACGCCGCCGGCTGACGGACCTTAGAATTCGGGAGCTCAACGCCGGTCTCGAGCAGCAGGTGGAGGAGCGCACTGCCGACCTCAGGGAAAGCGAGGAGAAATACCGCCTGCTGGCGGAGAACGTGGATGATGTCGTGTGGACCGCCGGCGCGGACATGCGCTTCACATATTTGAGCCCCTCCATCTTCAAACTGCGCGGCTTCACCCCCGAAGAGGTTTGCCGCCAGGAACTGGACCAGGTGCTTACACCGGAGTCCGTGCAGCGGATAATGCATGAGCTGGAACTTGCAGCGGAAGACCTGGCAAAGGGCCGGGCAGCCAGCCTGACCGTAGAAGCCGAGCAATACTGCAAAGACGGGTCAACCGTATGGACAGAGTCGCTTATCCGGCCGCTGTACGACAGCAGCAGAAAGCATACGGGCTATGCCGGTGTTACGCGCGATATCAGCAAGCGCAGGCAGGCGGAGCAGGAGCTTAAAGAAACTGAGGCACGCTACAGGGAGCTTTTCGATAATATGGCCAGCGGTGTCGCAGTCTATGAGGCAACACCAGATGGAGAAGACTTCATTATCAGGGACTTCAACCGCTCAGCTGAGATCATGGAAAAGGTGCGCAAGGAGGACATTCTGGGCCGGAGCGTGCTCGAGGTATTCCCGGGAGTTGTAAAGTTCGGCCTGCTTGATGTTTTCCGGAGGGTCTGGCTGACGGGCACGTCTGAGTCCTGTACCACCTCACTGTACAAAGACTCGAGGACGGCATCCTGGCGCGAAAACTATGTCTATAAGCTGCCGTCAGGAGAGATCGTCGCTATCTATGATGATGTAACCGAGCAGAGAAAAGCGGAGGAGAAACTGGCGGTCAGTGAGGCGAAGTACCGCAGCCTGGTGGAGACCGGGGGAGCCGGTATAGCAACTATTGACCTGAACGGCACTATAACATTTGTAAACAAGGTGATCTGCGAAGCCCTTGGCTATTCCGATGACAATCTGATAGGCAGAAATTTTACCGATTTCCTTCATCAGGATGATAGCCCCAAGGTTATGGAAATTTTCATGAGTGGAATATCTGATCCCGATTATAAACCGAAACTGGAGTTCCGCCTGCTGCACAGGGACGGGCATAGCATCTGGTTTTATACCGCACCCACACTGGCAACAGTCGCCGGTGAGGTAACCGGCGCCAGCGCAATCCTGGTAGATGTAACCGAGCGCAAAAAAGCCGAAGAGGAACTGGCGCAAAGCGAAGAGAAATTCAGAAACGTCTTCGATTACTCCTCCGTCGGCAAATCAATCACCGCTATAAACGGAGTAGCCAACGTCAATCCGGCCTTTGCCATTATGCTGGGATACACCCTGGAGGAACTGGCCGGCCGGACATGGCAGGACCTTACCTTTCCCGAAGATATTGAATTGACCCGGAAATGTCTCGGCCAGCTGCAGTCCGGGGAGAAAAAATCCGTTAGATTTATCAAGCGCTACCTGAAAAAGGACGGCTCCTTGATCTGGGCGGATGTTAATACCGTCCTTCAAAGGGACGGGGAAGGCAACCCACTGTATTACATCACGGCAGCCATTGACATTACTGACCGTAAAAAGTCTGAGGAAGACCTGCAGAACTATGCCCTTTTTCTCAACAACATGGTCAACCAGAGCCCCACCCCCATCTGGATATCCGATGAAAAGGGGACGCTGATAAGGATCAACCGGGCCTGCTGCGAGCTGCTCCATCTCAACGAAGAGGACCTGGTCGGCAAGTATAACGTTTTCCATGACCCCATGATCGAGGAGCAGGGGTACATGCCCCTGGTGAGAAACGTATTTGAAAAAGGCGAGGTCGCCAGGTTCGAGATATATATGGACTACTCGCGTCTCATGGGCCTGCCCCCTGATAAGGATACCACTTTAACGCTGCACGCCATCATGTTCCCCATCATGGACACAGGTGGAAATATCACCAACGCCGCCGTCCATGTCATTGATCTGACTGCCCGTAAAAAGGCCGAACTGCAAATTCAGGAGAAGACCAGGGAGCTGGAAAGGTCGAATACGGAGCTTGAAAGGTTCGCCTACGTGGCCTCGCACGATTTGCAGGAGCCGCTGCGCACCATCTCCAGCTATATCCAGTTAATTGAACGGAGATACCGTGACAAACTTGATGAACAAGGCCTGCGCTACATGGATTTCACTGTCACGGCCGCCAACCGGCTGCAGAGCATGATCGACGGGATGCTGGAATACTCACGCGTGGAAACGCGCGGGCAGCCCTTCGAACCGGTCGACTGCGAAGAAGTGCTCAGGCAGACAACCGACAACCTGCGCAGCGCCATCCAGGAAAGCGGGACTGAAATCACGCACGACCCGCTGCCATCGATATCGGGCGACAGGCCCCAGCTCGTACGTCTATTCCAGAACCTGCTGGCAAACTCAATCAAGTACCGGGACCAGCGGCCCCCAGTCATCCAGGTGTCCGCCCGAAAGAAGGACCGTGAATGGATTTTTTCCATAAAGGACAACGGAATGGGCATCAATCCCGAGTACAAAGAACAAATATTTATCATCTTCCAGCGCCTGCACGGGCGCGATGTGCCGGGTATAGGGCTGGGGCTGTCGGTAGCCAAAAGGATAGTCGAAAGGCACGGTGGGCGCATCTGGGTGGAGTCCGAACCAGGACAGGGGGCAACGTTCTATTTCACTATTCCAGTTGACGGAGGTAAACAGAAATGATTCCTGCTAAAAACGGTGATCCCATTATTATCCTTCTTGCCGAGGACAACCCCGCTGATGCCGAACTGACCATGGAAGCCATGCGCGACTTAAAGATAGGGAATATGCTGTACCACGTCAGTGACGGCATAGAGGTCATGGAGTTCCTGCGTAAAACAGGAAAGCACGCCGGTTCGCCGCGCCCCGACCTCATCCTGCTGGACCTGAACATGCCGCGCAAGGATGGGCTGCGCACGCTGAAGGAAATCAAGCAGGATACCGATCTGAAAAGCATACCGGTGGTTATACTGACGATTTCCAGCGCCGAGGAAGACATCATCAAAAGCTATAACCTTCACGCCAACAGCTATGTTACCAAGCCGCTGGAACTGGATGAGTTCGTCAAGGTCGTCAAGGGGATAGAAGATTTCTGGTTTAATATCGTTAAATTGCCGGTTAACAGGGAAACACCCGGGATAAAAAAGTAAAATAATTGAGAGTTCACGTGGAGGCCTATAGAAAGCCATGCAAAGCAAAACTTTGAAAATACTGGTTATCGAGGACAACGAGGCCGACGCACAGCTCATCCAGGAGATGATGGGAGAGTATGCCCCCGGGTTACTGGAATTTGATACAGTGGAGACGCTGGCGGAGGGCATGCAAAAGCTCTCTTCAAACGGCTTTGCCGCCGTGCTGCTGGACCTGGGCCTGCCCGACAGCAAGGGACTGGATACATTAACGAAAGTGCTGGCGAAATTCCCGTCGATGTCTGTCATCGTGCTCACCGGCCTTGCCGATGACCGCGTTGGAATTGAGGCCGTCAAGCGCGGCGCCCAGGACTACCTGACCAAGGGACAGATCAACTGGCAGTCTGTCTATACCTCCATCCACTATGCCATCGAACGCAAGGAGATGGAGACCCGGCTCAGGGAGAACCTCGAGCTGCAAAGAAGGATTGTGAAGGGTATTGTCGAAGCGCTGATCAGGCTGACCGGGCTGCGAGACCACCCCAACGCCGAGCACCAGCGGCGCGTGTCCCGCCTGGCAGTATCCATTGCAGAGGAAATGGGCTACCCGCCCGACAGGGTGGAATTCGTCAGGACAGCCGCCGAGCTGCATGATATCGGCAAAGCCGCCGTGCCCTCCGAGACACTCAGCAAGCCGGGCAAACTCAGCGAACTGGAGATTCAACTGGAGCAGTCCCACGTGCAGGCCAGCCATAACGTTATTAAAGATATTGAGTTCCCCTGGCCGGTGGCTGAGGTGATAAAGCAGCACCACGAACGCCTGGACGGGTCCGGCTACCCTCACCACCTTTCCGGCGACCGGATACTGCCGGAGGCCAGAATCCTGATGGTGGCCGACGTGATGGACGGCATGTGCACTTACCGTCCCTGGAGGCCTGCCACGCCGGGGCTTGATGTCGCCTGCAAGGAGCTAACGGACGGACGAGGAACGCTTTACGACAGGGATGTGGTCGATGCCTGCCTGAAGCTATTTAAGGAAAAGGGGTTCAGCTTCGAATGAGCGGAAAAAAAGACAGGACACCCAAAAAGGAAACCGTCAGGAACAGGCAATTGCCACTTGCGACGCGTGCTGGTAAGGCGGTAAAAAAGGCAGCGAAGATGGTGTCCGCCTCCTCAGCGGATATGGATAAGGATCTCGGTAAAGATAAAAAAACTCTCGTCAACGAGCTTTCCGCTCTCAAGTCAAGGCTGAATGTTCAGACTGAAGATCTGCAAAAAGCTCTGGTGGAACTGGAGACATCGCGGGACACCTACCGCCGCCTGTACAATACCACGCCGGTGGCCTACTTTACACTGGACGGCAACGCAGCTATCCTCTCGGCCAACGCCGCCAGCCTCGAATTACTCGGTGCCGGTAAAGGCGGCCTGTCAGGCAGCGCCTTTGCCGGCCTGGTTGCACCCGGTTCACAGGACGCCTTCCGCCTGGCCATGGGCAGGATGTGGGAGACAGGCGAAAAACAGTCCTGTGAAATAGACATGGTCAGGCTGGACGGGACCGTTTTCTCCGCCTATGTCGAAATCGCTGGTATACCGGGCCCCGGCGGCGCCGCCGAAACTGTGCGCGTAATAGCCGTAGACATCACGGAGCGTAAAAAACTCGAGGAGACGCTGAGAGACAGCGAGGAGCACTGCAACCTGCTCTTAGAAAATACTTCCGACGGCATCTATATCGTAGACCGGGACCTGACGGT
>JAFGLP010000071.1 GCA_016927965.1 Dehalococcoidia bacterium | reverse complement strand
TCTGTTTCGCCTGAGGCCCTTTCTATAATAAAGTGCTCATCATGTATAAGCCTGTGATCTTTAACAGAAAAAATCCTGATGCAGGCCAAATCTTCATCGCGAGCTATGGCAATAACGTCCTGTTCTCCTTTAATATTCAATGAAATCTTATTACTGTCGATGACGGCTTTAATTGCCTGCAACTGGTCCCTGATCCGGGCGGCTTTTTCAAATTCCAGTCTGGCTGATGCGCTCTCCATCTCCTTTTTAAGCTCCCTGATGACCTGTTCCTCTTTTCCCTCCAGGAATGCGATTGACCTTTTGACAAGAATACCGTAGTTCTCAGCAGAGATCGCTCCTATACATGGTCCCGGGCAGCGTTGTATATGATATTTCAGGCATGGCCTGGTTTCTTTGCCGTTGATGATTTTATTGCATGACCGTAGGGGGAATATTTTTTTTATGTATTCATATGTTTGACGTGCAGACCACGCGCTGGGTATCCGGCCTATGTACCTGGCACCGTCATTATGTCTGCGCCTGGTAATGCTGATCGTCGGCCAATCATTTTTGACATCCACTTTAATATATGGAAAACTTTTATCGTCTTTCAGCAATATATTAAAATAAGGACGATACTTTTTAATTTGCTGGCATTCCAGAATCAGTGCTTCAATTTCGGAGTCAGTAACAACAAACTCTATCTTATCGATTTTAGTAACAAGCTGAGCAGTCTTTTCGGAGGTATTGTGAACTTGTTTAAAATAAATCCTGACCCTGTTATGTAAGTTGGATGCTTTTCCAATATAAATTATCTCACCTGTAATGTCCTTGAACATGTATACCCCAGGTTGAGCGGGGAGTAGTTTCAGGTATAATTCAAGATGAGATTTCATCATAGTCTGATGAATTTTAGCATCGATTATATTGAAGGACAAAGCTTATCCTGCAATGTAATAAAATGTCCTATTCGACAAATATGAATTTATGATAAAATAGTGGACGTTTGAGATGGAAGAAGACATAAGACTATTTCTGAACTACCTTTCTAAAGAGAAGAAGTGCTCAAAAAATACACTCGATGCCTATCATAATGATTTGAGCCAGCTATCCGATTATATTATCTCGTTGAGCAATGAGGATGTACGTGGACATGCTGCGAATGGCCTGAGTGAGGAGCATCTTAAGAAGTATATGGCGAGCCTGAAAGCAAAAAGCTACACGCTGTCAACTATAGCAAGGAAAATAGCAGCAGCGCGAACATTTCTTAAGTTTATGGCGGATAGGGGGAAAGTTAATGAGGACCTTGCGCCCAAACTGGCTGCCCCTAGGGTCAACAAGGCTGTGCCTGAAGTCCTATCTATACCGGAAGTACAGAAGTTGCTGGCAGAAACGGCAAAATCGCCTGCTGTGGATGCAAAACGTGATAGGGCGATGCTGGAGTTATTATATGCCAGCGGCATGCTGGCCAGTGAATTGATGGCCTTAAATGTGGAGAATGTAAAACAAAATAGTATAGAGGTAAATGGGCAACGGGGGAAAGCCAGGTTGGTCCCGCTGGATAAGTGTGTTGCGGATATTGTCTGGGAGTATGTAAATGCGGTTAGAATTAAGCTGCTTACACGCGATAAAGAGAAAGCTTTATTTTTAAATCAGCGGGGTGAGAGGCTAACACGGCAGGGCTTCTGGCAGATAGTGCAGGGATACGCCGATCTTGCTGGCCTTTCTTCAAAAGTGACTCCCCGTACTATAAGACACAGTTTTGCGGTTCACAGGTTAAAGGGCGGTGCTGATATCCAGGATATCCAGGAAGTACTGGGTCACGCGCATATCTCAACTACTAAAGCATATAAACAGGTATAATTATAAGGTTTATAAGGCCGTATACGCGATGAATCACGGCCGTAAAGCATGAATACATTTTCCAGGAGAGCTTAAATGGGTAAAAAATCACGCAGGATCAGGGCCAAAGGCAAGATTGCAGAGTCATCTCAACGCCCTGTGACGCCTGTCAGCCAATCCAGGGCAAGTTCGGCTACAGCTGTAAAGGGCAATTCACGTCAGGCTGCTGGTTCAGTGGCGCCTGTATTGTATGCAGTTAATCATGACTATGTGAAGTCGGATCTTATCCGCATTGGGATTATTGCCGGTGCATTGATACTCATAATGGTAATATTGACATTTATTCCGGCGTTAAACTCATAGCAGTAGAACAGGATTAAAAGGCGGTGGATTTCAAACGGGAACGTGAAGTCCTTGTCAGATCACTCAGTCTGGAAATAAAGGATAAGCGTGTCATGGAGGCCTTGTTAAAAATACCCCGTGAGCTTTTTGTACCATTAGAGTTGCAGAATTATGCTTATGACGATAGGCCGTTAAGCATAGGTTACGGGCAAACTATTTCGCAACCATACATTGTCGCTCTTATGACACGGGCCCTCGATTTGAAAGAACAGGAAAAGGTTCTTGAAATCGGTACGGGGAGCGGTTATCAGACAGCCATTCTTGCTGAGCTGGCCGGTAGTATTTATACTACTGAACGGATACCGGAACTTGCAGAAACGGCCTGTAATCTACTTAATATCTTGGGCTACAAGAATATTTATATTAATGTTGCCGGGCAGGAACTGGGATGGGAAGAAAATTCTCCCTATGATGCAATTATTGTGACTGCTGCTGCTCCTCGTGTAAGTGCTAAGCTGGTGAGTCAGCTTGTGCCGGGAGGCAGAATGATCATACCGGTGGGGACCCGTTGGGAACAGGAACTGCTAAAAGTTACACATGGAGAATTCCGCAATAATATAGAGAACCTTGGTGCTGTCAGGTTTGTGCCTTTAATAGGTAAGGATGCCTGGGATGAACAATGCTGACTGCTTACTGGAACTCGTAATTGATGATATGCCCGTTAGTTGCATTCATTTCCACCATGAATTTATAAATATTGGCATTATTATCAAATAGAAGCCGCTCAAACATACTGCGAGACTTAACCTTCACCGTTCCGTGAAGCCGGTAAATCGGAGTTTTATCGATAAAACCGTTTTCAATAGAGGTGAACGTTAATTTCTCAAAATCAAAATAACGTTCATGGAGATAAAGATCACTTAATGTTTTAGCCTTTTCCTCGGAGATAAGTTCCTGGTCAGAAGTTTGTTCAAACATAAGCTCCCTCTGGTTGCGGCTGTTTTAGATAAAGTGCTCCAGCCGGGCAAACAGCCACACATGCCAGGCATGCATCACAGTCTGTTTCCGATAAGGGAATCCCGGCGAAAGTAGAAACAATAGTGTTAATACCGCGAAAAGCGAAATCCAGGACCCCTTTGCCCTGGTGCTGACATACCCATACACATTTGCCGCATAATATACATTTATTTCGATCGAATGAAATGAGTGGATGACTGGCATCAACGGGATAACTGAAATCGATTATTTTCAAGTTTCTATTGGTGAGTTTATATCCTTCCCTATGTGCAATTTTCTGCAGGTCGCAATTCTTATTCTTACTACAATGTGAACAATTGAGGCGGTGATTGCTCATCAATAGATCAAAAGAGCTCTTTCGCAGCCTTTGTATTCCGGGACTGTTCAATGTCACTTTCATACCGTCTGATACAGTCTCTGTACAGGCCGTAACAGGCTGGGGACGTCCGACAATCTCTACGAAGCAAAGACGGCATGATGCGGGAGTTTTATCTCTGTCTCTTATAGCGCAGAGATTGGGTATATAGAAGCCGTTATCCAGTGCTGTCCAAAGCAGGTTGGAATTAGATTTGGCCCTGGTTTCCCTGCCTTCTATAATGACCGTGCAATCCATGTCAAAACGATATCAAAAACAGGGGCGGGCTACAAATCGGTAGCCCGCCCCTGTTAAACTATCCCTGAATTAATTAGCTGGATACTTGCTTCAGTATCTGCCCTTCAGGCGTTCTGAGCTGTATTATTAGAGGCATTTGCCCGAGTGCGTGGGTGGAACAGGAAAGGCACGGATCATAGCAGCGTATAGCAGCCTCGACCCTGTTGAGTATGCCCTCTGTCACATTGCCGTTTTTTATATAGTCCTTAGCCACCTCGTAGACGGAGCGGTTCATGGCAGCATTGTTATTACCTGTGGCGACGATAAGGTTGATTTTGGTCATCTTGCCGCTGTCATCAACCCAGTAATCATGGAACAGTGTGCCACGTGGGGCCTCCACGACGCCCACACCATGCTCATTATATTTTCTGGAGTTGACCTGAAGGTCGGTGGAGGTAACATCTTTATCCTCCAGTATTTCCCTGGTTTTTTCAATTGCATAGATAGTTTCGATCAAACGTGCATAATGGAAATACATTGACCCTTCAACAAAACCGAACTTGCTCAGTTTCTTATAATTCTTGAGCTCAGCGTTGGCCAGCGGTGTAGTAATCCCGGTGCATACATTAAGTCGTCCCAGGGGTCCTGCACGGTAGATACCACCGGGATATCCCAGCTTTTTATAGAAGGGGAATTTCATGTAAGACCAGTCTTCAACATACTCAGAAATTATATCGAGGTAGTTTGCTGGGTTGAACTGCTCTTCGAGGACAACGCCTTTCGAATCGATTAACCTGAGATTGCCGTCGTAAAGCGCCAGGTTATTGTCTTTATCAACCATGCCCATATATGCAGAAGGGAATGTGGCGAAACTGTCTACCATCTCACGGTTTTTCCCCACGTAATCCAACAGGATTTTTACCCCCAACTGGGCGTCTGCCAGTGCCCAGTCGATTTGTTTGAGGAAATAATCTCTATCTTCAGCAGAGAGAGCGGTTGTCATTCCTCCAGGGAGGGCGGCGTTCATATGAATCTTCTTGGCACCCAGCTTTTTAATGATGGTCTGGCCCAAGCTGCGCAGCTTGACTGCCTCGGTTGCCAGGGCAGGGTCTGATCCTATCAGTCCAATAACGTTCCTGGTTGCAGGATCTGCATCGAAGCCGAATAAGAAGTCAGGGCTGGCCAGGTGGAAAAAGTGCAGTGCATGCGACTGAATGTACTGTCCCATGTGTAATAGTTCCCGCAGCAGTTTGCCAGGGCGGGTCAATTCAATGCCCAAGATGGCATCGCAGGCTTTGGCAGATGCAAGCTGGTGGCTGACAGGGCAAATACCGCAAATCCTGGTGGTGATATTGGGCATCTCCCAGAGAACCTGTCCCTCGCAAAACTTTTCAAAACCACGGAACTGCGTGTTATGAAAACGTGCATTGACTGCGTTTCCAGCTTCATCGAGTTGAATGGTGACTTTTCCGTGCCCCTCAACTCTGGTAACAGGGTTAATTACAATCGTTCTACTTGCCATATTTCACCTCTTTAATCAAAGCGCATTATGTTGCTCGGTAGTACTGGAATTCTCCCTGCCAGCAACTCCGTAAGTGCATATTTAATGGCCTCCGAATCAGGCGGACAACCCGGTACGTAGCAATCAACTTTGACTATTTGATTGGCCGGATATACTTTATCCAGGAGAGCGGGGACCCCTGGTGTTGCAGGTATCTTGCCTTTGTATATGCCGGGGGCATCCATATAAACACGTTTCAAAACATCTTCTTTATCGAACGTATTTCGCATGGCGCAGACGCCGCCAAAGCAAGCGCAATCTCCCAGGGCCATCAATATCTGGCTATGGTGGCGCAGCTCTTCTATTACTTCTTTCTCCTCCTCATTGCCAACCGAGCCTTCAACGATGCCTACTGTCACATCATCGAAGCCTTTAATATCGGTTATGGGGCACCTGCGGAACTCGACCAGTTTAGAGAGGTCAATAATAAACTCGTCAACATCCAATAATGACATGTGGCACCCTGCACATGATTCCAACCAAACAGAAGCAACTTTTACTTTTGCCATTTGTTCACTCCTTACAGGCGTTATTTTTTAAGATGCCTGGCAACTTCCTTCAAGCTATCTGCATCTGACTTGATGTCGCCTTTTGCTTTAATCATCGGTGTAGTCGATTTGGTGACGCCGTCCAGCGTGGTATAACTTCCCTTTGACTCGGTCCAGAGCAGGGAAGGCAGCACGACATCGGCTTTTGCCGCCGCCGCTGACAGGTAACTTGTTTGTACGACGGTAAATTCAACTCCCTTCATGTTATCTGCAACTGCCTGGGAAGCGGACAGATCGTCTGCCAGCAAGGCATATAAACCTTTGGCTTTGCCTTTTGACAGTTCTGCGAGTACTGAGCTCTTGGCATTAGCGAGTCCCAGTTCCCATGCGCCGCGGCTGTTGCTGCTGCGCTTCAACGAGATAACCTTTGGTTTGCTATTATTCTGGCTTATCAGAGCTCCCAGGTTTAGAATCATTGCCACTAAATCAGCATCTTTGTATTCAAGTATGCTGGTACCATAGATGATGATGCTATTCTTGGATTCTGCCAAAATTTCAGCTGCTTTATAAATATCATGAATATCCATAGCCAGGTCTTTGGCTGCTTTCTTGGGTTCTGTGGCCTTGAAGTCAGCCGAGAATTTGCTCTTATCTCCGGAGGATTTTGGTAGTCCATGTTCCAGGATGGCATTTCCTAATGCTTTGATTATCGTTCCTTCTTTGCCCTCGGGAGGTTTAAGCCATACACTGGCCCGGAAAGTGAAGGGGTTACGCAGCGCATCCAGGACAACCATTTGTGCTTTGTTTTTAGCGGTTGCCCGCATGATATATGAACCGATTACAGGATGAGTTTTAAGAGGGTGCGCCCCGATCAGCAGTATGCTGTCAGCGGTCAGGATATCGTCAAGTTTGGCTTCCATATCGAGCC
>JAFGLP010000070.1 GCA_016927965.1 Dehalococcoidia bacterium | reverse complement strand
TCATATTTACAATACCTCCAATTAATCAGTAGTCTTACTCAGTAAAAATAGATCTGTCCAGTAGGAACCACCGAACCCGCTGGCCAGAGCTTGTTTGACCTCACGTGTTACCTGATGTTCACCTGCGTCACCCCTGATCTGCAGGGCTGCCTCAGCCACCCTCAACAGGG
Organism: Dehalococcoidia bacterium; assembly: GCA_016927965.1. The sequence continues at coordinate 4,657 of JAFGLP010000070.1, read as the reverse complement.
CAGTATCTCCTATCGCATTCGTGCATAAGGTTCCGCCGGAAGGGTTGATCGGATATTCTGCTTCAAGGGCAATTGACCCTTTCTCTACCAACTTCCATCCTTCGCCGATTTCACAGATACCAAAATCCTCCATCCAGGCCGGTATACAATATGCGGATGGGTCATACATCTCGAAAACCTGAGTCTCCTTCCGCGGGTTTGTAATACCATTCCGTTTGAATATTTGCTCTCCCGCTACAATATGCGAGGTCCTGCGCTTTTCATTAACGCCAAATTGTGCGCCGCCGTATTCCGAATGTACAGAGACATGATCTTTGATCCACACAGGCTTTTTTGAGATTTTCCTGGCTTTGCTTTCGTTGCAAAGGATCACAGCACCTGCTCCAAGGCTGGTGGGACATACTGTCAGAAGATTCAATGGATATAGCACCATCCTGGCATTCATTATATCCTCAACAGTATACTTATCGCGCAAATGAGCGTTGGGATTCCTGGCCGCATTCAGGGACGCATTGGCCCTCACCATGGCAGCGTGTTCTACTGTGCAGCCGGTCCTGGTCATATAGTCAATCGCAATTACGGCAAGGCCGCTTAAAGCGCCTACACAGAATGGGCGGTCGATGGCAGGATCGGTAATGGTGGATATACACGGTGTAACAGTGGCTTCATCATGCTTTTCCCAACCTACGCAAAGACAGGTATCCGCCATACCGGAAGCTACTTGATACCATCCCTCGATCACTGTCATAGTGCCAACCGTACCACCCGTATTCATTTTAAAGCCGGGTTTTCCGGCAGCCCCGCTATAAAGGGATAGCATGGCATCATTCATCGCATGGCCTTCAAAGAAGTCCATATTGCCAATTGCTACCGAATCGATATCGCGGATAGTTAACTCTGCATCACTCAACGCTTTCGTCACGGCGTCGTAGATCAATTCACCATCGTTAACGTAAGGGCGCCGTGAACTGTGAAGAGTCTCACCTATGCCTACAATGGCGACCCTATTTTTGTGCATCTATTTGCCCCCTTTCTCGAGAACAAGGACGCAATGCATCTGACCACAAATTCCGCCGCAACCATGCGCAATAGCAACCTTGGCTCCCGGGACTTGATGGTCACCCGCCAATCCCTGCAACTGCCAGACCGCTTCCGCCACCCTTGAAGAACCGGCAACAGTTACCGGAACACCGGAAAGCAGACCGCCAGAGGGATTAATCGGCAATTCCCCACCCAGTTGTGTCTTGCCGCTGTCAATCAGTTTGCCTCCCTCGCCGGGTTTGCATAGGCCGAGCCCCTCGCTCCAGAGCAGTTCCTGATAAGCATAATATTCGGAAAGCTCCACCAGACTGGCTTCTTTTAACGGGTCTTTTATACCGGCCATCTTATATGCTTTCTGCGATGCAGTAACCAGTGCATCACAATTGGCCAGATCGCGGTCGCCCAGCATATGAGCATCATAGCAATTGCCCATGCCGGCTATCCAGACGGGATTTTTAGTCAATTTTTTCGCCAGATCTTCACTGGCCAAAACCAGGGCGCAGGCGCCATCAGAAACAGGCTTCTTTTGCATTGCCGTTATTGGATCAGCCAGCATTGTTGATTTAAGCACATCCTGGACAGTCAACGTGGCAGCGTCCTGGGCCAATTTGTTCTTTTTAGCATTACCCTTGTTCTTGACCACAACCTTGGCCATCTGTTCCGGTGTAATGCCGTATTTATCCATATACCTCTTGGCCTGCAGAGCCCCTGCAACGGTGTAATCCATACCCAGCATTCTCGTAAAGATATGGTCAATAGACCAGTTTTCAATGATAGTGCCGTCTGTATGCGCCTCTGCGCAGTGACTGACCACCAGCACCAGCTTATGGTCCCCTGACAAAATGTGCATAGCGCCGTAAGCAACGGCATAAGCGCCGTCATCCGCTACTTTGGATTCATCTTTTAAATGCCCACAGACCACATCCGGAATAGGCATGGATGATATTGTTCTGCCGTCCCAATGGTCTTGCGAGTTGCTGACGATTGCTTCTATGTCATCCTTCAGGGAGACGCCCGCAGCTTCAATTACTTTATCTGTCACCTCCAACGCCAGCTCGGCAAGGTGTTGCCAAGGCTTAGCTGCTTCAAATTTAGTCGATGCAGCCGCTACTATTCCCACTCTCTCAGGCATAGCTTTTAGAAACCCTCCTTTTTAAATTTTTGTTGATTAATATATTCACACTTGGCAGGTTTTTTTCACTGATCTCTAACAACTTCCCCACTCCCATCTCCACAACCATAGGTACGTTCTAAAACGAACAGCTTCACCATAAATAGAACACCTAGTTCCGGCATATCACGCTCAGATCCAGTCCTTTATTAATATAATAACGGCATTTATCGGCAGCCATTCCCGCTGATTTCTCATCTGCGGTAAAACGACATGCCGATATTATACCATCAAGTGGTTTGCTATTGAAATAGTTTAAAAAAAGAATTATTACCTGAAATGAAAACGTTCATGGATAATTTCGCCTTTAATTGCCTCGGTTTTTCCGTCTACAGTTATCTGGCCTTCATAATCAGCCAGGAACCTCCAGTTAGACATATTAAATTCATTGACCTTGGGAAGCGGACCATGTTCTACAATATTTTTTGTATCCAGGCGGCAATCCAGCTTCAAATCATCGCTATTATATTTGAGCGAAATAATTTTGGCATATTTCTCACCAGTCTTGGGATCCGCCTCTTCCTTCTCCACTTTGAAATCATACTGGCTGGTAGCCAACAACGTGGATTTATCATCAGCCACATAAAGGCTGGGAATCCATTGCCCATCGAGGGTCTCTGTGTTAGAAAAAATAATGGTGTATTTAGGATCGTTCAAACGGCCCCAATACCAACCTTTAAAAATATCATATAGATCTTTATTGCCCCAGTTATGATCGTGATAGCCATTGCCTGTAACGGCAATTTCTTTATCCTTGATAAACAGTTTCCCATAAACCTTAGCCCTGGGACAGGCGATGACCCATCCTTCGACAATATTGCTTTCATTTGCAGGTACCATTAAACCATCGCCATGCTTCCAGCCTGGTACTGTGCCCTCAAATGTAAGCTCACAGCCAATACCTTTGCTGTGCATAGCCATTTTGTAAACCTTGCCTTCCTGCTTCAGGTAGCTGCTTCCCATTTTGACATCACATATTTTCTCGCTGGCATGACAATCCTTGGGATCTATAGCTTCCATACCAACATATCGTTTACCTTCCGGGGTATAAGTAAAAATTTGAATTGTAGGAATATGCGGCTTTATAAATTGGTTTAGCCAGTGCCAGGTTAGTACACAGGAATACCCATTATCAAAGCGACAGTCCAGGTACCACCATTCCGAATAATCCGGAGTATTAAATGGATGTAATCCATCGTCACTGTCTTTATAAGCCGATACAGGTCTCTGCATTATCGAATCTCCCCCTTATTATTAACGTAAAAGAACCACCGCAACATTATACCCGGGTAAGAGCCAAATTTACCAGCCTTGATTAGACTACAGCCATCTCTTCCTGCGCTTGTAGTGCTTTACCTCACGATAGCTTTTCTTGGCGTCCTTTTTACCTAACCCGAGGTAGAATTCCTTGATGTCAGGATTCTCCCTGAGTTTCTCGGTCGGACCATCCAGCACCACACGTCCGTTTTCCATGACATAACCATATTCCGCAATCTTCAAAGCAGCCAGCACGTTCTGTTCAACCACCAGCATGCCGATCTTCTCTTCTTTATTAATATTGACAATAGCTTCAAATAGCGACTGCGCCATAATTGGTGATAAGCCAAGCGAAGCTTCGTCGATCAGCATAATCTTGGGTTGGGACATCAGTCCCCTACCGATCACCAGCATCTGCTGCTCACCACCCGATAGATAACCGCTGGTGTTGTTTCTCAGAGCTTTCAGCCTGGGAAAATGACGGTACACCATTTCCATCTGGCGCTTTAATGTTGAGTTATTCCTCAAATAAGCTCCCAGCTTCAGGTTTTCCTCAGCAGACAAATGAGCGAAAAGCCTTCGCCCTTCCTGAATTTGAATGATGCCCATGCCGGCGATTTCCTGGGGTGATTTCTTATGGATTTGCACGCCATCATATTCAATATTTCCGTGCGTTACCTCTCCCAGCTCCGTTTTAAGCAGGCCTGAACAGGCTTTTAATGTTGTGCTCTTGCCTGCGCCATTAGCGCCCACCACCGTGACCAGCTTACCGTCCGGTACATTGAGTGAGACACCCCTTAGCGTCAAGATCACATTACTGTAGACAACTTCAATATTATTTACTTTTAACATATCACCAATCCATATATGACATTTATATATTCATAGTGAGGGAGACCGATAAGGTCTCCCTCACTATTGCTACACTATTTGCAGCCAGCAGGAATGTCTTTGCCGCCGGGCAAAAGTCCCGGGACAGGTACATTAGGTGTCATTATATATGTCGTGTAGGTATCGCCAGGAGCTATATCCTTGGTATATCCTGAAACCAAACTGACGGTTACAGAGTCGCCGCCGTCCATCTTTACCAGATTGGCATTGTTGGCCCAGGTGATGGTATTGCAGGAGATCATGGGCTTGAATTTATTGATGCCGCCGGCACAGAGCATATCCTGGATAGCCTGACCG
>JAFGLP010000069.1 GCA_016927965.1 Dehalococcoidia bacterium | reverse complement strand
CGCCGATGCGCGTGAAGATGCGGTCCATCACGCCGATCTCCGCCTCATCGGCAGGGACGTAGCTGCCGGTCTGGGCCAGCAGCACGATCAATGCGACCTGCTTCAAATAGGTGGACTTGCCCGCCATGTTGGGACCGGTCAATACAATCAACTGGTCGTCCTGGTTGCAAAGGGCTGTATCGTTGGGGATGAAAGACGCCCTGCCCAGCGCCTGTTCCACTACCGGGTGCCTGCCGCCCTTTATTTTTATGGAATCGCCGTTATTCAATTGCGGCTTCACATATCCGTTGCGTGAGGCTACCTCCGCCAGGCTGGAATAGACATCTATATGCGCCAGCGCCGCAGCAGAGGAGAGTATTCTCTCTCCGTAAGCCGCCACCTGGCCGCATACCTGGGAGAACAACGACTTCTCAAGCTCGATCATGCGGTCACGGGCATTCAGTATCATGGACTCGTATTCTTTCATCTGTGGCGTATAGAAGCGCTCGCCATTGGTAAGCGTCTGCCTGCGTATGTAATCGGCCGGCACCGAGCCCAGGTTGGAGGTCGATACCTCGATGTAATACCCGAAGACCCTGTTGTACCCGATTTTGAGCGACTTGATGCCCGTCCGCTCCTTCTCCTGCTTCTCCAATCCTGCCAGGAACTGGCGGGCGTCCGCTGAGATCACCCTCACCTTGTCGAGCTCTTCGGAAAATCCCTGCCTGATCACACCGCCATGGTCGAAACTGATGTTAGGCTCATCGGCGATGGACTGCCCGATTAAATCGATTACTTCGGGTGACTGCTTCAAGCCATCCGTTATCACTGAGGGAGCTTCACCGAGGCCTGCCAGAATTTCAGCCGTCTTTTCCAGGCCCGACTTCAGGGCAACCAGGTCACGCGCATTGGCATTTCCGCTTTTGATACGGTTGATAATGCGCTCCATATCAGGGATATCTTTCAATAATGATGTTACCGATCTGCGTGCCATGGTGTCCTTATAAAACCACTCCACCGCCTGCTGGCGGCTTTCCAGTACGCTGATATCCAGCAGCGGCTGTCCCAGGAAACGCTTCAGCAGGCGGCCGCCCATGGCAGTCCTGGTAAGGTCGACGGCCGACAGCAGGGAGCCCTGCGCCGTGCCCCAGCGCAGGCTGCTGAAAATCTCAAGGTTGCGGCTGGTATTTGTGTCCAGCGTCATGAAAGCCTGCGCCGAGTACGTGGCAAGATGGGTCAGCAGCCCCAGCGCTGCTTTCTGGTTCTCTTTCAAATAGCCGATGATGGCCCCGGCGGCGCTGACCGCCAGAGGCAGCCCGGCACAGCCGTAGCCGTCCAGCGAAGCCACTGCAAAATGGTCCAGTAAGGCCCTGCCGGCGACATCCTTCTCAAAATAGTAGTCATCCAGCTTGCTGACGTTGCGGAAAGAGCCGGCATCGAACTCCCCGGATACAGGCAGAATCAGCTCGGCCGGGTCCAGCCTCCCGATCTCATCGGCGGCCAGCTCCAGCGGGAGCTGCGTTGCGGCGAACTCTCCCGTCGTGATATCTACGTAAGACACGCCGGCCTGCCCTTTCCTGGCAACGATGCTGACCAGGTAGTTGTTGCTCTTGTCGGTGAGCATGCCGGGCTCTATGACCGTCCCCGGGGTGACCACGCGGATAACGTCCCGTTCAACCAGACCGTTGCCGGGGGGAGTAAGCTGCTCGCAGATGGCCACCTTGTAGCCGCGGCTGATCAGTTTGGACAGGTAATTTTCTACGGCGTGGTACGGAATGCCGGCCAGCGGCACCTTAACCCCTTTGCCCATCTCCCGCGAGGTCAGCACTATCTCAAGCTCGCGCGATGTGGTCCTGGCGTCATCATCGAAAGTCTCGTAGAAGTCGCCCAGCCGGAAGAATACAATCGCTTCGGGATAGCGCTGTTTGACGCGCAGGTATTGTTTTCTGAGTGGAGTCACAGACATATGTTAAATCCCGGCCACTATTATTACAGAAAAGCGGCGGTATGTTCTATATCACGGTATGCCAGCTATAGTGGAATGTCCCGGACTGCCCCGGCCCTATTTTCAAAGGCAGCAGGATGACGACGCAGCTGCACTGGTAAACCTGCTCAACTCCCCCCTCCGAATTGGAGATGCTCTCCACCGGAAAACGCCAGATGTTTAAAGGCCGGTCCAGCTCAAGCGCCAGCTCTATATCAAGGCAGGTATTGCCCAGGATTAACCGGTCAACCCCTGCTATCTCCCCGCGTGAATCCAGGCGCTCATCTTCGATTTCCCTGCCATCCACACGGTAATATGCGTTGGGGTTGTGCCCGCCCCCCAGCAGGTTGATGTTCCATTCACTGCCAAAGAGGGTATCGATAACCTCATTCCCTTTATTGGTAAATTTATAGTCGATGCCGATAACCCCGGAGTTTACTTCCAGGCTTATCTTCTTCTCGATGGATATGCTGCGGATGGAATCCCCACACTTTATCCCGCCCTCACGCTGCAGGATCAAATCCAATTTTTTGCCGCCGCCCTGCGCACTGAAGTCATACGTACCGTCAGCAAAATCACCGCAATCGGTAAACTCATTTCTCTCGAAATCTGCCGGGGTCACACTGGTTTCCAGGAACCTGTCCAGCAGACTGGAGCGGGGCATATTATCATAAACAGGCTTGCCGGTATCCGGCTGTTTTACCCTCACGACATCATGGATGCTCTTCACACCATTTTCATCCTGCCCGGCATCGCCGCTGTTCTCCTCCAGTATATCCCTGTGATAGCCTTCAAATCTGCGGGACATGCTGCTGAGCACGTTACAGGCCTTCCTTATATGGTCCAACTCAAATATGCTGCCGCCCTCGTGCGGGCTGATATAGAGGTTAAATTCCGGGCCTTCGGCAAGGACTTCCCTGTGTCCGTCGCCATCCAGGTCTATCCGCCTCCAGGTATAGCCTTTCTTATAGCTTTGCATCACGGCATCGGCCCGTCTTTCAGCCCTGATCAGGTTGGCATAAGTCGTGGCCCTGATATCGGTAAGATAAATCCCCCCGAAAACACCGTGCCAGTACGGGCAGTTGCACTGCGCCTGCCATAGATAGTCCATACCGCATTCGTTGGCATCGATGATATGTGCGTTATGCACTTTTCCATGCACCAGCAGCATTTTCTTGTGCATGCGATTGACCTCGGGATATTTGACCATGAAATTGCGCCAGTAGCCGCAATACATATAGCGCAATATATCGGCCCTGTCTTCATCAGCCAGGCCATGGCGGAGATGCGAGTATTCCCATGATTTGTCGGCGGGCAGCGACCACTCCAGCATTTCATCGTAAGATGCGCAGGGCAGGTAGATCCTCCCGGCGGGCTTATACTCTTTTACATAGTCGCCCAACCTGACCGTCGTCAACCATTCGGCATTATCTTCCACGGCTTTAAAGAAATCCTCTATCCAGGTATCTTCCCAGCAATGAGCGTATGTTTCCGGCCAGACCCCGAATTTCTCGCCGTCGTCGCCCAGCACGGCTATCCTATCCCCGCTTTCCGATGAGTTATCTTTAAGATATCCCAGCACCTGGTCCACGGTATGCCAGGGGATGGAGTACCTGAGATACTTGGATATGGGGAATATTTTAAGATAGCTCCCCTGCTCCTCGGTATTGAAGTAGCTGAAAAGCTCCTCGTCATCCTTCCCTACCATCTTAAAGCCGGTATCATCCACCAGCGTCCAGTCCATACCGCCATTCGACAGCACACGGGCCAGCCCCTGCTCCCAGACCCTTTCCGCCAACCACATTCCCGCCGGACGGCAGCCGAATATACGCTCAATAAAATCCGACATCATCCTGATCTGTCCCGCCCTGTCCCTATCCGGGATAGCCGACAGTATAGGTTCATAGTAGCCACCACCCATGATCTCCACCTGCCCCCTGCCGGTCAGCTCCTGCAAATATTCAATGAATTCAGGGTGCTCTGCGGTAAGCCAGTCATAAAGGCAGCCGCTGTAATGCAGGGAGACATTGATAGCCGGATGCCGCCGCAGGGCTTCGACCATCGGCAGATATGCCCTGGCATACGAGTCCTCAAAGACCCAGGGGAAATTGCCGATAGGCTGGTGATTATGGATAGCCAGACCGAGAAATATCCGCTTCAACGCCTTATTCCGTCTCCCGATATTCTATTAGCTGCTCAGGATTTCTGAATTTTATCCAGGGCAACCTTCAGTATGACTTTGTCGCCGATCCTGTCGATATCAGCGGTCTTAACGATCAGTTTTTTAATGAACCCGGTTTTAATCACAATCCCGTTAATAGTCCAATTTTTTATATCGATATCCAGTTCCCTCACAGACCCCACGATTTTAGCCTCTGCGTCTATTACCTCTTTTCCGGTAAGCTCGCTTGATCTCATTTCTTTTCCCCCTGCTTCTATTAATCCGTATACAGGTAGTCCGTGATCTGGTCGAATACGTGACGGCCTGCAACCACACGATAATAATATTCCTTTTTCATCTCCGGCGGACAGCCGCTGAGTGAAATAGCTTTATACGCGTTCAGCATTACTTCACGCTGCAGGGTCAAGCCCTTGTATATCATGTTTATATTCCACATCGGCTGCTTGCTGGCCCACCAGAACTGGCAGCTGTGCAGGGCCAGGTCCAGCGTATTCCTGGCGATAGCCGCAAACTCAAGGCTGGCCACACCATCGGCCACATCAATTGCCTTGTAAGCAACGTCTATTGCAAGGTCGAGGTGCTCCCATTGCATGGTATGTACTGGATTATTTTTATCTTTCCACAGCGGATAATAGTTCTGCATTTTAATGTCATCGGCGGAAGTGCTCCAGGATGACGGCAGCGGGATTATCTTTTGCCCCCTGGGAAATATCTCCAGCAGTTCGCTGATAGTAACGATTTTAATATCTTCAGTACCGGCCGCTTTTTCATACTTGAATAGTTTACGGTGCTGGTCAGCCAGCGGCTTCTGCTCCCGCAATACGCCTGCTTTATTAGCTTCAGGAGCCAGCACTTCGTAGACCTGTGAAAGAAACAGCTTGTCCCAGTGCTGAATATGGTGCCCGAAGGTCTCGGCATCCATGGCGGTTATTACGTATACATCGCCTTCAGTCTTACGGAATTGCTTGAGATGTTCGATAAATCCATTCCCATCAAGGTCCTTAAAGCTGATCTTGTTGCTTAATATATCATCCCTGAATAGAACCGCGACCTGCTCACCCGGGTAATCTATGGTATGAATGACATCCATCGGCCATTTGACGGGGCAGGCGATCCCGCTGGCAATAATCCACCTGCACCTTGATTCTACTACCGGCTTCACGATGTCGCTGGAATAGCACATCTCCGGGGGAAAGAAACCGCGCGGCTGAAAAGCATCGCCGAGGTATTGCCTGTTGGTATCATGATTCAGCCGTATCTGCCGTTCCGCCTCGCTGCGTGGAATCAACGGTAAAATCGGGTGGTATTTGCCGGTACCGGTGAATTCCACCTGGCCCCTCTCGGCCAGCTTTCGCATACTTTCTATAATATCCGTATAGCCGTAAAGCGCCAGCATCTCGGTCAGGACTGCATTTATATTAAAAGTGGCTTTGGCGTTGGGAAACTCGCCCAGGACAGCCAGTATCGGGCGGTAGGATTCGTTGCTCACCTTCATCAATATCGAAGGAGTCTGTGTGGGGGGCTGGTAGAAGTGGAAGAGCGGCGCCCAGTATATCACCTTTTTCCTCCAGTCAT
>JAFGLP010000068.1 GCA_016927965.1 Dehalococcoidia bacterium | reverse complement strand
TAATATTATTCAAACAGGTATTGCGCAGTTCCGCAAAGGCCGGTTCAGGTGTTTAATTCAATTCAATATAATTTATTTTTATTCATGGACTCATGAAAAACATCACCTCTCATGGATGATTTAAAAGGCGTATTCGATAAAATTGAAAAGGCTGAGGAGATCCTCAACAGCCTGGAAAACAAGAGGACTGAGAAAGTCATCGGGAAAGATGCTTACGCTCAGTTAAGCCAAGAGCACCGCTCTACCATAGACAGCGCCAGGCAAACCATTGCCTCGATCAAAGCAAAACTGGGAAAAGAGCTTTCCTCCAAAACCATGGAGCTTGATAAATACCAGGAAGAACTGGCTGTCCTGCAAACAAGATTAAAGGTCGGGGAAATATCCAAAGTAACTTTTGATAATAAGAGTAAGCATCTTATAGATAAGATTAGAACACTCGAAAAAAAAGTAACCGAAACACAGAGATTGATAAACACCAGGTTTACCCAGGATATAGCTCCCGTACTGGAATCACAGGACATGGCTACAGCCAGTTATACTCCTATCGAGCAGAGTGTTCCGGTTGCTGCAACCGGAGAAAATACAGCGGAAACAGTTAACGATACCCGCATAAAAAATGAAGAAAGCGCTCCTGCAACAGCTTCAATTGATGATACGGCAATCAAAGACACAGAAGTTGAGCAGGTTGTCGATAAACAACAAGCTGAAGCTGCATCAGTAGAGGATACGGCAATTAAAAAAGAAGATGCTGCCAAGCTGGTGGTGCGGGCGGAACCTGACTTTAAGCCGGCTGTCCCGGATACCGAAGAAAAGATCAATACTACTCAGCCGGAAGAAGAAAATGAAGAGATAACCAGGCAAAAGCTGCTGGATGCTCTGAAAATAGAGCCGGAGGCGCCTGCTTCAGAACAATCAGGGGAGAAAGCAGACGCAGAAAAGCCGGAGGAAAAAGCAGATGAAGGCAAGCAGGAAGAAAAGAAGGGGGATGCCGCAAAGGGGCATAAACCCACCCTGCACCTGCATCCCCTGCGCGATAAACCGCCGGATGTCCTGAAGACATCCATGCCAGAACATACAGGAAAAAACCGTTTTCTCACTGTCGTTATTGCAGCGCTTGTCCTGGGGCTGGTGGTCTGGGGAGCAATAGTGCTATTCATCCCTAAATCGGGCCCTAATGTCGGCGATAAAGCCACCGACTTCGTAATGCAAATTGAGAATGAAAATATTTCCGCGTTGAGTTCGTTCAGAGGCAAAACTGTTGTACTTGTTTTCTGGGACCGTGACTTTTGGGATAGGCAGTTCTTCCATATCAACGGGGTGCAGCGCCGCCTGTATACTCCCGATAAGTTAAATGTGCTGTTTAAGAAGTACCCGCAGGGCGATATCGAAATAATAGCAATTGCTTCAGGCACCAGTAACAACGAAATAGACGAGCTGGTTAGCGATTATGATATAAAGTTCCCGGTGATTGTTGATTCATTCGGAAAACTACGGGATAATTATAATATAACGTATGAGCCAACCTATATATTCATAGATGCTAATGGCATCATTCGTGCCAGGGTAGAAGGCCCTATTACCAACCTGGCTGATCTCGAACAAATCATATACAACACATCCAGCAATGCCAAGATCAAGGAAATCAAAGCTCCCATAACCGACGTAATTTTGCAGTCGATTACAGAGAAGGCGGCAACCATAAACTGGACTACGGACAAACCCACTTCTACACAGGTAGATATTGACGGCAGGAACATTCAGACAGTTATCACACCGGGCCCACAGACACTGCATTCCCTGATACTGAGGGACCTCTCCCCTGCTACTGCTTACCGTGTAAGAATTTTATATAACATCGATAATATTAACGTCTCCGAGCACTCATTCAGTGCTCTGGCAGACACAATAGTGTCAAAGAGATTTGTGATCAATACTGCCAGCAAGGACACCTCTCCGCCTGATATCTCCAACATCAACACCGGGCTCGTTACTGACTCATCTATCACAATAGTATGGAAAACCGACGAGCCCTCCACCGGCGAAGTAGATTACTCAATAGATAAAAGTTACTCTGATTCGATGTCACAAATTGAGAAGGCTTCCACCTGGCATACGGTGAAAATCGACAGCCTTGAGCCTGACACCATGTACTATATGAGGATACGCTCGAAGGACACCGCAGGACAGGAGACCAGCCAGGAAATCGAGCAGGTAAAGACGCAGAACCTGGTAGAGGCAGCTCCCAAGATCGGCAAGAGAGCTCCCGATTTTACACTTTATTCTATTGACGGTGCCAAATTTACATTAAACCAATTCCTCGGCTACAAGATACTGCTCAACTTCTGGCTGGAAGGATGCCCCGCCTGTGAAGCTGAAATGCCGCTGATACAGACTGCCTATGATAAATACAGCAGGGACCAGTTGATTGTACTGGCGGTTAATGTACGCGGCGATCCTGATACTGTCAGCTACTATGTGGCTAAAGAGAAAATTACGTTCCCTGTATTGATGGACAGTCAGGGTGATATAGATGACCTGTACAGTGCCCCATATTTCCCAACCTCATATTTCATCGATACCAAGGGTATCATCCGCTATATACTGGAGGAGCGCTTCCAGACTACAACCGAGATAGACGACATCATTAGCTCGCTGGAATAAAGAAAGCTTGATATCTGCATAACCAGAGTGTGGGAATGGATAATAAAAACCGCTATCTCAAATGGATTATCGCTCTCATATCATTGCTTGCCGCGGGTACTTCAGGCTATATAATTATAGAGGGCTGGGGCTTTTTTGACTCGCTTTACATGACTGTTATCACAGTAGTAACGGTGGGCTTTGCCGAAGTACATCCTCTTTCACAGAATGGCCGAATATTTACCATTTTTTTATCACTGGGAGGTGTGGGGCTCGCTTTTTTTATTATGACCAGTATAGTGCAGGCAACCCTCGAAGGAGAGTTCGGATTATTCAGGAGGCAACGTATGGAAGCTAAAATCAAAAAATTGAATAATCACTTTATTTTATGCGGTTACGGCCGGGTCGGGGAGGCCATCGCCAATACACTCAAAGAACAATCGGCTGACTTTATAGTGATCGATCAGAGCCTGAACAGCTATACCAGGGCAGTTCAGCAGGGCTGTCTGGCTATTATGGATGATGCAACCAGTCACGATGCGCTTAAACAGGCTGTAGTCGAAAAAGCCAAGAGCCTGATTACTGCTTTTGGAGATGATGCCTACAACACCTATGCCGTGCTGACAGCGCATGAGCTTAATCCCAGGCTGATTATCATCGGACGCGCCAGCAACAGCAATGCCGCTAATCGTTTAAAACAGGCTGGGGCAACGCACATCATATTACCTGAAGTACTGGGAGGACAACAGATGGCACGGTTGGCCCTGCGCCCGACTACGGTCCAGTTCATTGAGTCAGTGCTTTCCAGCAAGGAAGGAGAATACCTGATCGAGGAAATTTATGTAGGCCCTGATTCCAGCCTGATCGGTAAAACCGTTAAAGATATAGAAGAGCAATTTACCGGCGTACGCATCCTCGCATTGCGGAATAAAGAAGGCAAGATCATTATAAATCCTGCTCTGAATATTAAGGTGGAAACGGGAGGCAGCCTGACTTCCTTCGGGACCATGGAACACCTCCAGGCAGTTGAAAGCTGCTGCGCTTTCAGCCGTACCACCAGCGCAGCCATTATGCCTGATCTGTAATACAGTCCTTCAATATATAGCACAGATTTCAATAGGGAAAATAAAGGGGGAGGAATGAAGCTCCTAAGGCTGATTACGTTCCTGTCGGCAATCATGCTGCTGTCGGCCTGCACATCCATAAAATCATCACTTGAACCCGTATTGACCGATGACCGGGCTGCAACAGACAATCAGACAGCAATTTCCTTACAAAACAACTATACGGACAAAATACTTGTTGAGGGGCTACAGCGCTCATATCTGATTCATCTTCCTGTTTCATATGATAGAAATAGATCATGGCCGCTGGTAATCGCCCTGCATGGCGGCGGCGGCACGGGCCGGACCATGGACGCTCTCACGGATTTTAATGCACTGGCAGATAAAAAGGGCTTTATTGTTGTTTATCCCGAAGGATTTGAACACCACTGGAATGACGGAAGGGACAACAGCAACATCATTGCCCAGGCAAAAAACATCGATGATGTGGGTTTCATTTCAACCCTTATAGACCTCCTGCAAAAGGACCTGACCATCGATAGACAGCGGGTATATGCCGCTGGAATCTCCAACGGGGCGATGATGTGCCATCGCCTAGGTTGTGAACTGTCAGATAAAATTGCAGCCATTGCTCCGGTGGCCGGAAACATACCCCAAAAAATGGTTCCCATATGGTCGCCGCCACGTCCTGTTTCAGTCCTCATTATTAATGGTACGGAAGATGCAGTGGTGCCTTATGAGGGCGGCGAGATATCTTTTCTTTCGCTCAAAACAGGCAAGGTGATCTCAGCAGCAGACACAGTGAACTTCTGGATTACCCATAATGGCTGCGTGGCTGCATCTGAGACCGACAGACTGCCTCACCTGAACCCGGAAGACAGCACACTAACTGTAATAGATAGATACACCGGATGCCAGGACAATGTCGAAGTCGTTTTCTATACAGTAAACGGAGGAGGCCATACCTGGCCCGGCGGCCTGCAATACATGCCGGAGAGAATGATCGGTAAAACGTCCCGTGATTTTAAGGCAACGGAGATTATCTGGGAATTCTTTGAAAAGCACTGGATTCAGTAAGTATCACTGTAAAGAAGAATGCCGATCGTTATTTTAGTATTACTTATAGGCATAGCATGTCTCATCCTCTGCCAGGTGGTTATCAGGGCTATCAAGAGGTACATTAATTTCCCCGCACCGGCTTTTATAGCCTTATTCCTGGACTCAGGTTTTAGAAAAAAAGATGCAGCCGCCTGAAAAAATTATAGCTGACAGCGGCATCAGGCCGGGTATGCAAGTACTCGAAATAGGCTGCGGAAGCGGAGCCTTCACTATAGCGGCAGCACGTGCCGCCGGACAGACAGGGAAAATATATGCGCTGGATGCACAACAGGGTATGCTGAACAAGCTAAAAGCAAAACTCGTGCGAGAGGAAAATAGCGATATTAGAAATATAGAAGTTATCCATAAAAGCGCCTACGAATTGCCTTTTTCAGACAACTCCCTCGACCTGGTCTTTTTGGTGACTGTCTTGCAGGAGATACCGGACAAACAACGGGCTCTAAGAGAGATAAAACGTGTTCTTAAACCAGACGGGATATTTTCTGTCTCGGAATACCTGCCCGACCCCGATTATCCATGGAGAGCCACCACCAGGAAGATGATAACTCAGGCAGACTTTGTAACCGTTTCAGCCTATGGAAATATATGGAGCTATACGATAAGATTTAAAAAACCGTAAACAGTGAAATATCCTCACACTTGGGAGTATGTAATGCGCCGGCAGACAAAAAAGATATTGATATTTTTAGGGCTGACCTTCCTGGTAGACTGGTCTATGGTATACATATACATGTTAGCAGGAGGAGCAACAGAAGGACTGATGCTGCTCGCTATGGCCTATATGCTTGTGCCGATGACAGCCGCCATAATTGTACAGAAAGCCATCTTTCGAGAACCTCTCGCCAAACCCCTGGGCATCTCGTTCCACATGAATCCATGGTTTTTCGTAGCATGGTTTCTGCCCGTTATAATTGCTTTTGCAGTGATGGGAGTCAGTCTCCTGCTGCCCGGTATATCATTTACTCCCGATATGACAGGGTTTTTTAACTCCCTGCAGGAAGTATTAACCCCCGAACAGATCACGGAGGCCCAACAACAGTTGGCAGGCCTCGCGACGCATCCTATCTGGATAGGCGTGCTGGTAGCCTTGATAGCGGGGACCACATTCAATGCCATATTAGCCTTCGGAGAAGAACTGGGATGGAGAGGCTTCCTGGTTAAAGAGCTGGGGTTTATGGGCTTCTGGAAATCGTCGTTATTAATCGGATTTATCTGGGGAATCTGGCATGCGCCGCTCGTCCTGTACGCAGGACTTAACTACCCCGGACATCCACAGGCCGGAGTATTTATTATGACGGCATGGGTAATTATTGTCACGCCGCTTTTCAACTACATCCGCATAAAGTCGCGCTCTGTTATAGCTGCATCCATCTTTCACGGCACAATCAATGCGGTTCCTGTGCTGGCAGTAATGATGATTACCGGAGGTGATGAGCTTACCGCGGGCATCAGCGGCCTGGCAGGCTTTATTGTATTCATTATTATCGATATACTGATCTTTATTTACGACCGTTTTTTCAGCAGGGAACGGGCAAACTTGCTGCTAATGAATATATCGACTCAGTGATATCAAATCATTATGCTGGATAATATAGCCGACAGGATAACCAATGACCTTCCAGCGATGGTAGGGGACCTGATCCTCACGACAGGTAAAACCGCCATTGAAGCTGGGTATAAACCATACCTAGTAGGCGGCATCGTACGTGATCTAATAATCGGCAGGCCAGGCAAGGACATCGATATCATGATCGAAGGTAATGCACTAACTGTTGCAGGCAGTATGGCCGAGATACTGGGCAGCCGGCCAACGATACATAAAAGGTTCGGCACCGCCACTTTTAAGCTGGATAGTTATCGGATCGACCTGGCCGGTTGCCGCAGTGAAACTTATGCCCATCCGGGCGCTCTACCAACAGTAGCCAGCGGCAGCATCGAAGAGGACCTTCTTCGACGCGACTTCACAGTTAATGCTATGGCTGCCTGTATCAGCCCAGACCATTTCGGTGATTTGACCGATCTGTACGGGGGCAGGCAGGACCTTAGTAATAAACTGATCCGTGTCCTGCATGAAAAAAGCTTCAGGGACGATGCCACGCGTATTATGCGTGCAGTGCGTTACGAGCAAAGACTTGACTTTCATATGGAACGCAAGACCGCCAGGCTGCTGCGACGCGATCTCGATATGCTGGATACCATCAGCAGTGACCGTTTGAGGCATGAGGTTATCTTATGGCTGGGAGAACCTCATGCCGGCAAAATTTTCAGACGGGCAGCCAGGCTTGGTGTTCTTGCTAAACTAAGCCCGGCCTTATCATGGGGCCGCGTCTTGGCAAAAGCATTCCGCAATGCAGACGCAGAATGCGGCGGACAATCGCCGGTCCATCTGCATTTTGCCCTGCTCGTTTGTAATCTCGATAAAGAGCATTTGAATGAATTGCTCAGGCGGCTGAATATACGTGGAGGACAACTGGAAGAAATAGCCAGGCATACGGCAGCCCTTCAAAGCAACCAGGTACTTTTCGATCATTCGCTCCTGCAACCCTCTGAGACATACTTCAGACTTATAGGCTTCAATTACACAGCAGTGTACGCCAATTATTTACTGGCGCCGTCTGCTATTATCCGTAAAAATTTGAAGCTTTACCTGGACAAATTACACATGGTAAAAACAAGGTCGAACGGAGAATCCCTGGCAGCGCTGGGTGTGCCGCGTGGCCGGCAGATGGGCATCATACTTGAAAAGATCCTGGCCGCCAGGCTGGATGGGAAGGTAAAAACCAGATCTGATGAGGAACGGATGGCGATTGAGTTGCTGCGTAATTTAGAGACCGAAAGGATGTAGAAGGAAGGGCATCTGGTAACCCATGTAGGACACAATGAAAGCTCTGGGCAATTTACCCGACAGGGTTGCCAGGAAGCACTTCCACCATGCTATTTTCAATGCGCCGGCAGCCATGCCTATCAGATCATATGGCAATATTGGCACCAGCGCTATGCCGAATATCGCCCATACTCCGTACTTGTCCATCCATGATGCTGCTTTTCGATAAGCCGGCATATGCTCGTCGACAATGATCCGTTCACCTGCATAGCCCACCGAGTAGGCGGTCATCTCACCTATAGCATCCCCGGTCCCTGCAGCTATTGCTACGAACATGGGATCGAATACAGAGGCTGCCGCCAGGGTAATGGCCACCCCCGGAGCAGGCACCAGTATAGTGGCACTGCTTAATATATTGGCTATAAAGACCGCAACATAAGCAATCCAGCCAAAATTACGAAGCTCTATATCAAAATATTCCTTAAAATATGTAAGGATAAAAGCAATCCCGGCTGAAAGCGCAAGCATGCCCAGAAGCAAGCCGATTTCCTTAAGCCACTTCATGCCTTTGCCGGCGGGCTTTTTCTCATCAGAATCCAATGTTATCTCCCGGCAGACTGGACACAACAAATCCCTGCATTTTCTTATCAATCAGCCTGGCATGTATTCGGCTGGCTGTTTCTTGACCCTGCACAGATGTAAAAAGGACAGGCCCGGAACCGGCCAGATGAATCGATGAGGCGCCCTCCTCCCTGAAAATACTGTAATAACGGTCAATCCCCGGGTAAGCTTCCAGCGCTACACTATCAAAAATATTATACAGATGGGAAGGCTCAATCCCAACGCCGGACATTATTTTCTCTTTCATGCTCTCCGAATATTCACCTTTGGTATACAATCCCGGTTCTATAAAGCCGTATAACCGTCCGGTCTTGCCAATACCGCCGGGCAGAGCAGGCTTAAGCAGCACAAACCATGTCTTTTTTAGATCAGGTATTTTTGCAATCCTCTCACCACGACCCTCAGCCAGGCACGTGCCGCCATAGATAAAAAACGGCACATCTGAACCCAGGCTTGCAGCAATCTCCAGCAGCTTTTCACGCGGCAGGCCTAACGACCACAGCCGATTCAACCCGGCCAGCGTAGCCGCAGCATCGCTGCTTCCTCCTCCCATTCCAGCCTCCCACGGTATCCCTTTATCCAATGTAATCAGTGCACCGCCTGCATATCCGGCAGTTTCTTTAATAGCACGGGCGGCTTTCATTACCAGGTTTTCCTCCGACTGCAGCTCAGCAGCCGTACACCTTAACTCAAGAGTATCTGCAGCTACGAAAGAAAGCACATCAAACAGGCTGATAGCCTGCATAACGCTTTTTATCTCGTGATAACCATCCGGCCTTTTGCCCAGCACCTCTAACGTCAGGTTGACCTTGGCCGGGACCTGTAATGTCAGCAACTGTACATACCCCTGTTTAAATACAGCTTCCACCACTCCTCTAGCGTTAAATTGCCCGGACGCCTCTGCGGGTCAATACCCGCTGCTTCCAGCAATCCCGCAGTTGACTGGAGTCCCAGTTTAAGCCCCAGTGCAAGCGAGTTACGCATCTGCTTCCTGGGAGCTGAGAAGCCTGCATGAACCAGCTGCAGAAATCCGTCAATTTCATCCGCTGGAACAGCCGGGGCGTCCAGCATATTAAACCTGACTACCGCAGAATCGACTTTCGGTACAGGGGAAAAACTGGCCGCCGGGACCTTACAGATTATCTCCGGCCGGGAGAACAACTGCATACTGACTGCAAGGAAGGTCATGTGACCAGGCTTAGCGGCAATATCTTCGGCAACTTCTGCCTGCATCATGATTACCATCAGGGAAGGCCTTGCCTCATTTTGGGTGAAATAACGCAGAATGGGAGACGTTATGTAATAAGGGATATTGGCTACTACCTTGTAAGATGTATTCGGCTCAAGTACTTTTTTTAAATCCAGTTTAAGGATGTCGGCATGCACGATTTTCAGGTTGTCCGATTTGCCCAGCTTACGCGTCAATCTTCCGACCAGATCCTCATCAAGTTCCACGGCGACCACCCTTTTAGCCTGAGCAACCAGCTTCTCAGTAAGCACACCCAACCCGGGTCCCACCTCAACAACAGTATCTCCAGGCAAAACACGGGCACCATCAAGAACAGCATCCCGTATAGTTGCATCAACCAGAAAATTTTGACCAAGCCTTCTCTTAGCCTTAAGACCTGTGCCCGGCAACCTGCGGGACTTATTATTATGTAATGTATTTCCTTTACGCGCCACTGTATAAATCACATGGGCCGTGCACCGTTCTGTCGATAATGCTTTTCAGCTTACGCCCGCCAGCCAGCTCCAGCCAGGCATTCCCGCGTCACCCGGAGCTTACTATTTACCGCTGCTTCCTTCCGGACCTGACGGGATTCATAGCCCTCCGCCGCGCAAGACCCAACCTTCAACACCGCTTAACCATTGCAGTCCTGAAAAACAAAACCTCGAGATCGGATTCAGCCCCGCTATAGCGGATCTCGGGTACAGGGCACCGCTGGTT
>JAFGLP010000067.1 GCA_016927965.1 Dehalococcoidia bacterium | reverse complement strand
CTCTATTCTTTACTCTCCAGCTCAAGGTCATCGCCGGAGAAGTATGTCCTCGGGGACTTTTCTATTTTCTGACGAAAGTCCTCTATTTCATGCATCACCTGTGAGATGCCGCCGTCGCCCATGCGGATAACAGCCATACGTCCTTTACCCAGGCCGATCTCCTCCAGTAACATATCTACAGCCCCCACGCGTTTCCCCGCCCTGAGGTTGCCTTCCAGATAATGGCAATCCCCTTCCTTGCAGGTTAAAACGGCCACTCCATCGGCACCAGTTTCAAAAGCCTTGGTCAGATAAAGGATGTCCACCTTGCCCGAACAGGGCAGAGGAATAACCTTAACTTCCGCGCCGGACTTGACACAGGACCTCTCCAATTCCTGAGGATCGCAGCTGGAAGTACAGCAAAATATATCGATTTTTAAATTATGATTGTCAGGCATTTATTTTAAGAGCTCCTCAAACTCGATGAGTTTACGGTAATCGATTACAGTGCTCATGGCTTGGGAATCGACCTCTATTCCCGCTTCCTGCACAGCTGCGACAGGATTCAGGCCGCCGATAAGGACCAGGCCTACCCTGTTCAATTCCATCGAGATCTCGCAGACCGGCTCGCTGACACCACCTAGTAAAAGGACACTGTTAAGCCCGGCACCACCGAGCCTGCCGATTACTTCCTGTGCCCTGGGACGGCAGAGGGCCGGAATTTCACGGAAATTCGCCAGTATGCTTCCATTGCCTGATTTCACTGCCTTTGTAACAGAGGTCATTTTAGCCTTGATAAAGACCTCGGCAGGGTCCAGAGAGCAACCGGCATAATGAATCAAATCAACGAACCGCCAGGGTTTGCGGTCACGCAGTTGAAGCAGCCCGCCAAACCGCGAGTCAATCGGCACGCCTGCTTTCAACAGCGCCCCGTTCACCAGGACACTGCATACTGTAGCCAGCGCAATCTTTCCGTAAGGCACGATAAAGTCACCGATTTTCTCTCCGGCCCGGGCCCTGCATACCAGGTTACCGGTACAAAGCCCGGCGGAGAAAACCCGTCTCATTATCAGTAATGCTTTCTCAAAATCCTGCTTCCTGAACAGGGAGATATTTACCGGCACAGACCCCGCTTTTTTATTGACGTTGAATGTGGTCAGGAAAGCCAGCAGCTCTATCCTCGATATGGAAAACCCCACCTTCTCCCTCACCATCCCTTGCTTAAGTTCTTTCAACCCCATGTCCGTAATCTGCCGCCCGTCCCTCCTGCCAGCCAGCCTGGTCAATCCGTATTCATCGGTCAGCTTGAGATGATATCGTACCGCCCTTTCCCCAAGGTCAACTCCCAGGTCTTTCAGTTCACGCGCAATTACAATAGATCCAAGCGGCTTTGAGGTATTGGCCAGCACCTGGAGTATGGAAAAGGTTTTTCTCTCTACATTTGGCGCAACTGCTGTCATTTCACTCTCATTCCTTAACGGATTACGGCAACCATTTGCCGTATTATAGCAACAGAAATAGCTGATGTCAAGAAAACAGCCAGTTGGACTTTCGAGTTTGTCAGATAGCCAGATTCTGATATAATCTTTTTCTCGGTATGTCTTACTCTCTGGGAATCGATATAGGATCAGTTAACATCAAGCTGGCGCTTGTTGATGATAAAGGGGCTGCCGTTTATATGGACCACAGCAGGATAACTTCCAGGCCCAGAAACGTAGTTAATTCCCTTATCAACTTGCTGGGAGATAGTTTCAGCCTTAATGATATATCAAGCGCGGGTGTGACCGGCTCAGGCAAGGCTGTAATACCATCGGATGTCGGCTGGATGGATTACAGCAGTCCTTTGTCTGTAGCTTCAGGACTACTACATTTCCACAATGACGCACGTACTATCATACAGGTTGGAGGACAGAGCTCTCTTGTTATAGAGCTCGAAGACGGGCTAAGGAAGCCCTGGCGGGTCGCTTCGAACCCTCTGTGCGCCGCAGGCACCGGGAGATTCCTCGAACAGCAGGCTTACCGGTTAGGCATCAGCATGGCGGATTTCGCCGGCTACGCGCTGCGCTGCCAGGGAAATCCGCCCAGGATAGCCGCCAGGTGCAGCGTATTCGCCAAGTCCGATCTCATACATCTCCAGCAAAAAGGCACCCCCGTTGAGGCCATGCTGTACTCTCTCTGTGAGAGCATTGCCCGCATGGTGGTTTCACTACGGAAAGGAGAGATACAGGCGCCTGTTTATTTTGTGGGAGGGGTCGCTGCCAATACGGCAATGACCAGGGCACTCAATGAGATAATTTCCGCAAGGAACAGGAAGAAAACGGAAATACAGGTACCCTCAGATTATCTTTACCTTGATGCCATCGGCGCCGCCCTGCTTTCCACCGGAAATAAACTTGAAGCTATCACTCTGCCTGACGCTGAAATACGGCAAGAATACTACGAATTACCGGGTCTGCAAAACGTCGCCAATCAGGAACATGGTTCCAGCCTCAAGATAGAAAAACAATGCAGCGGCTACCTGGGGGTGGACGTGGGATCGACCAGCACCAAGGCAGTGATCATCGATGAAGAAGGCAGGGTGATCGCCAAACATTACCTGATGACCGCAGGAAGGCCTGTAGATGCCGTTAAAGAAGTGTTTAAAAACCTGCTTGAAAATGGGGCAGGCATGGCTGAAATAAAAGGAGTTGGAGTAACCGGCTCCGGCAGATACCTGGTGGGAAGCCTGATCAGCGCTGACCTGGTTAAGAATGAGATAACCGCACAGACCAGGGCGGCGGCCGATATAGACACCGATGCTGACATTATCGAGATAGGCGGTCAGGACTCAAAGCTGGTTATTAAACGCAACGGCGTGGTAATTGACTATCAGATGAATAAAGCCTGTGCAGCCGGTACCGGCAGTTTTATCGATGAACTGGCTGATATGCTGGGGGTCTCGGTCAAGAACGGGGATTTTGCTGGACTGGCCTTCTCCGCTCCCCATACTATCGACCTGGGCACACGCTGCGCCGCCTTTATGGGTCAGGCAGTAGCTTCAGCCCAGCAGGAAGGCATACCCCTGGAAATAATTACGGCCAGCCTTTCCAACTCCATCGCTAAAAACTACCTGTCAAAAGTGGTTGGACACCGCAGGCTGGGCAGTAAAATCATCCTGACCGGTGCTGTTTTTCATAACCGGGCGGTTGTGGCTGCCTTCCACGAACAGCTTAAAGGCAAAGATATTATTGTCCCTGAACACAAGGAGACCAGCGGCGCCATCGGTGCTGCAATGCTGGCCAGGGAATCTATGGGCGGTCGAATTTCTCGCTTTAAAGGTTTTCATGAAGTGATCGACCGGCCGTGCGAGCTTTCAACCTTCACCTGCAAGTCGTGCGACAATAACTGCACTATTTCACGCATGCATGTACCCGGGGAAAAGCCGACATTCTATGGCAGCAGGTGCGACCTCTATGACAGCACAGCCGGTCTGGGCAGGATGCAGACCAGCTTTGACGAGCGGGAAAAATTGCTATTCAGCGATATCCAGGAAACCTGCAGAGACGGCCCGTCCGTGGGCATCCCGCGTGCACTTCTCACATATGACTATGCTCCCCTGCTGATAGGCTTCCTCAATGCTCTAAATGCCAGACCTGTCCTCTCAGGTAAGACCAACGCCGCTGTCATAGAGCAGTCGGTTGAGCTCAGCTACACAGACAGCTGTTTCCCCATCAAGCTGCTGCACGGCCACGCAGCTTCTTTAAAAGACACTGATTATATTCTTTTCCCCTGCGCTGTCAGGCTCGGAAAAAAGGACGGCGACGAAAACCAGCGGTATGCCTGTCCGCTGATCCAGGCATCACCCTTTATTATTCAGCAGGTCCTCGATTTAAAGGGACGCATACTGATACCCGTACTTGACTTCAGCCAGGGCCAGGCAGAGGTCATCAACAACCTTGCCAAAACAGCAGTAAAGATGGGGTATAGCAGAAGTAAAGGAAAGCAGGCTGCTCTGGCCGGCCTTGAGGCCCAGCAAAGATTTGAAGAAAAACGGGCTGAACTTGGTGAAAAATTGCTAAATGAGATACATGAAAAGGGCCAGACCGGTGTCGTGCTTTTCACCAGGTCCTACATGTCGCAGGATACCGGCGCCAACCTCGGCATTGCCGAGAAGCTGGCACAGCTTGGAGTGGTCCCCATACCACTAGACTATCTTCCTCTGGAGACCATCGATCCCAAAAAATACTCGGACCGTCCCTACTGGCTTTACGAAAGTAAACTGCTGGCTGCCGCAGCATTAACTACAGCCGATCCTCAACTTTACGGACTGGTGCTGACCAATTTTGGCTGCGGTCCTAACTCATTCATCCTCAGGCTGGTAGAAAATATCATGGGTAGCAAGCCGATGGGCCAGCTTGAGATAGACGAACACGCCGCCGAAGCAGGTATTGTCACCAGACTGGAAGCTTTCGTTGATACAATCAAAGCATATAAATGCACTGAGCAGGAGCATGGGACCATATCTGAAACTATTTACAGGGGTTCATCCCCGGTACTTCGAAAATGTAATACGCTGCTGGTGCCCAGGATGGCGCCGCATGCCGAGGCCGTTGCCGCAGCGATGTCAGCCTGCGGGGTCAATGCAGTGGTACTGCCCGAATCTGACGAGCGCAGTCTGCTTTACGGCAATCAACTGACCACAGGTACTGAGTGCCTGCCGTACCGTGTATGCCTGGGGGATTTCATCCGCTTCCATCATGATAATAATTCAGGCACCGCCAATTACGAAGCCTTTATGGCAGGGTCGTACGGTCCCTGCCGGCTGGGTAAATACTCCATTGAGCAAATGCATATCCTCAAAGAGATGGGCATCAGCCTGCCCATACGTACGTCCGTCTCCAACAGCGCCTACCGTGATCTGAATTTAGGGACAGGATTTGAGCGTCTGGCATGGAAAGGCATTGTACTGGTAGATTACCTTCAAAAGCTCCTCTGGCGCACTCGGCCTTACGAAAAAGAGGCAGCGGCCGCAGACCGGTTGTTCGAAGAATATGTCAATCTTGCAGCAGGGCTTATACGCCGGAAGAGCGATACAGGCCTGCTGCTTAAACAGGCCGCCGATGCGTTCGGATCTATCATTGACCATGATATCCCCCGTAAACCGCTGGTTGGCATCAACGGAGAGATTTTCCTGAGGACCAACCGGTTCAGCAATAACGACCTTGCGAAGGTCTGCGAGTCTGCCGGACTGGAAGTGGTAATCTCCCCGCTGGGAGAATGGTTTAAATATACTTCGTTCCGCAATCTCGAGGACTCCATGCATGACAGGAAGATTAAAAACACCGTCATCAGCTATATCAAGAAGAATGTACAGGAAAAGGATGAACATAAAATGGCCTCCCATTGCCACGCTATAATCAATGAAAAGGAGCCATCTACTTCCGAATTATTATCCTTATCCGGCCAGCACCTGTCGCCAAAGTGCGGCAGCGAAGCAGTACTCAGCATCGGCAGCGGCTTAGACTGGATGAAAAACCCACACTTTGCCGGTGTGATATCGGTCATGCCGCACGGCTGCATGCCCGGTGGGATTGTGGCGGCTATGTCCGATAAATTCACAGCAAGGTACCATAAACCCTGGATCAACCTCACTTACGACGGGTTTATGGAAACCAATAACATGGCCAAAATAACCAACTTCGCAGAGATATTACTGTACAGCAAAAGCAGCTAAACCAAAAAACAGAGTCATATCGGCATCATCCTCAATAATACAGTCATTTTGTGATTGTCAGCCACCGCAATACAATAATAGCATCGGACCACACAGGAGTATGCAAAATAATTGGAAAAATTAATTGAGACCGTCGTATTCGGCGCAGGCTGCTTCTGGTGTATCGAGACTATTTTTTCCCAACTGGAAGGCGTCACTCAGGTAACATCAGGATTTGCCGGCGGTAATACATATGACCCCAGCTATATGCAGGTCTGCAGCGGTACCACAGGCCACGCCGAGGTCATCAAGGTAGAATATGATCCCGCTATTCTCGACTTTAAAGACCTCCTCGATGTTTTTTTTGCCACCCATGATCTCACCACCTTAAACAGGCAGGGCAACGACGTCGGGGAACAGTATCATTCCATTATTCTATATACCAGCCCGGAACAGAAAGAGCTGGCTGAAAAATATATTATTGAACTGGACAGCTCACGGGAGTTCACTGGCCGCATAGTAATACAAATAAGACCTCTGGCTGATTTTTATACGGCAGATAACTATCATCAAAATTATTACGAAGCCAATAAAAGCCTGCCATATTGCCGTATAATCATCTCCCCCAAGCTGGAAAAGTTCAGACAAAAGTTCAGCAGGCTGCTCAAATCTTCATCCGCTTGAGATTGCTGATATTTTAAACCCAGCTTGACCTTGCCTTCAGGTAAAGACAAAATATTAATAGAGCCGGGAATTCACGGACAAGGAGGACTGAGATGGCATGGAATTGGACGCTCACCTTAAGTAAATGGCTACTGGCGCTTATCATCGTGTTCGCTGTTATTGTGATAGCTGCGGCATTGTTGGGAGGATATCTATGGGGCAGCACCAGCGCATTTGCGTCGGGCTATAACCAGGGCAAGGTCGATGGGGACAAGACAGGATATGTGCGCGGCATGTCAGACGGCCAGAAAGCCGGCTACGATCAAGGCTATCAGGTTGGCAACAAGGAAGGATATGATCGCGGCAACAAGGCCGGATATAATGAAGGCTATGCCAAAGGCAAGGATGAAGGCTATAAGCAGGGTGAGAATGCAGGATATACCAGAGGACTGAATGAAGGGTACAGCCGCTATTATACACAGCCCTATTACTATCCGTTTTATTTCAGGAACTTGCCCCCGTTCCCATATTATTAGGATTATCCCTGAGTATAATAATGGCTCATCCTGAAAGATAACATCTGCGATCAGGGCATGCTATAATTTAGCAATTATGAATTGGGGGAGGCATGGCCATGTCATCTCAGATGTCAGAAGAACAGATCCGCAGCCTGGCAGAAAGCCGCGTAGAGAAAAAGAAAGGTTTTTTTATCCACCTCTTCATCTATCTGGCAATAAATGTAATGCTGGTTATCATATGGGCGGTGACAGGATCACCATTTCCGTGGTTCGTTTTTCCGCTGGCAGGTTGGGGGATAGGACTGCTGTTTCATTGTTTGAGCGTTTTTGCCTTCCCCCAGGCAGGCAGCGACTGGGAACGGAAAGAAATTCAGAAAGAGATGGACAGGTTAAGAAAAAACCAGTAAATTGTCCCGTCAATAAGGAGTAAACAGGAAAAATGAATGAGATAACTTCATTATACCCGGCCTGGGTGGCATGGGTAACACTGGCATTAATGCTCTGGACTATACCCTGGAAAGGGGTGGCGCTATGGAGATCAGCACGCAACAGCCACAAAGCCTGGTTTATCGTGCTGCTGATCCTCAATACGCTGGCTATACTGGAGATAATCTATATTTTCGGCTTCAGCAAAAATAAACCTCAAACTGGCTGACCGCCGCGTTTAATAATTTCGGGCCCCGCCAATCAGCTCTCAAGCTTCGACTGCAATTGGTTACAATTTTGCAGCCGCCAGGAAGCCCGTTCTGGATAGTAATAATCAGTATAACGTCTCTTTTTAAGTATGGCTTAATACTTAATTAACATTTCTGGTATAAACTAATTATAGTAAGAGAACGTTATATTTTATGAAAGGAGTTGTTAACAGGGCTTTAAAATAAGAAGGTGATAACAATGCGACAGAATTATTATTGTCCGAATTGTGGAACACCGGTTATTTGCGGAGCCAGGTTCTGTACGGGTTGCGGGGTCAACTTTCAGTGGATATCACAATCGGATTTAGAGCAGTGCTCACCTGCATCTTACAGACTGCCGTCTTCCGGCCCGCCAGAGGCACCAGCCAAAGAACAGTCTATGACTGATAAACTATCTGAGCCGGCCCGACAGCTTCAATTAAATACTGGTTCCACTCCGGAAAAGGACGCCGCTCTTTTTAAAGGGCAGGAAACACCGTTTAAGGCCGAAGTTTCAAAGCTGCTGGCGAGCCTTTTTGACAAGAGCGCAAACTGTCACAGGGTCTAATAAACGCCGCTATTCCGAAGGTTTCACAGCGCTTACTTTTACGCTCCTGACTGCTTTGCCAAGCCTGGTAAGATCAGCCTTTGTAACTTTTTCATCCTCCATGATTTGCCTGAAGGTCGGGTCCTGTGAAGCATAATCAATGCCAAACCCGGTCTCCTCTATCACCTTTATATCTTTAAATCCTGAGCAATTTATCGATTCGAGGTATTCCGCTTTGAGAGCAGCCCCCGCTATACATCCGATATAGGCAGCCACCGATTTTTGTATATAATCCGGCAATTCTTCCAGCAAGACAATATCGGATACCATCAGCCGTCCTCCAGCCTTGAGCACGCGATAAGCTTCACTGAAAACCCTCGCTTTGTCCGGAGAAAGGTTAATCACACAGTTGGAGATAATAATATCGACATAGTTATCAGCCACAGGAAGGTTCTCTATTTCACCCAGCCTGAATTCAACATTTTGATATCCGCCCCTATGAGCATTCTCCCTGGCCTTTTCCAGCATCTCAGGGGTCATATCCACCCCAATGACCTTGCCGGCTGCACCGGCACATTTAGAGGCCAGAAAACAGTCGAATCCGGCGCCCGAACCAAGGTCAAGCACAGTGTCACCCTCCTTTATCGAAGCCATTGCCACCGGGTTGCCACAACCCAACCCCAGGTTAGCGCCCTCCGGCACCGAGTTAACATCTTCATCCGTATAGCCAACAGCTTTACTGGCATTGGTAACAGCTTCGCTTATGCCGCAGCAGCCACCTGCCGTACTCGGTCCGCAGCATGACGCATTTCCCATGGCTACCCCAGCATATCCCAACCTTACGAATTTCCTGATTTCCTCTTTTTTCTCTTTCATATTTTAATCCTCATTTTAATTTACCTTTACTATTATTCGATATCTGTCTACCCGAGTATCCGGAATTTTTTATCCTATAACGGCAGGCTTAAAGAAATCCGCCAGTGATTCAATAGTCTCAGGAGCCACTGAGCAATCAATGCGCTGCCCATTGCGGCTCATCTTAATCAACCCGGCGCGATATAGTTCCTTGAGATGATGGGATACGGTAGACGGCGCAATGCCCAGCATGCTGCCCAGAGTACCCACGCACTCACAAACTCGTCCTGCCGAGCAGCATTCCATACCCTCAGGACCGCAACAGGCCAGGCGCATAAATATCTTTAAACGATGCGGATTGGATAAAGCTTTAAATATATCAGCGTATTTTTCAATATCTTTTATTCTACTTTTCGACATGTTTAGAATTATAGAACATTATTATTTTTTTATCAAGTGTTATACGTAGTCATGGGGAGTCCCGGGCTTGATGGATTTATGGAGATTTATTTCGTTCCGCAGATTATACCGATTGCACCCAACATAAATGGCAGCTTGAGGGCTGCTGGGATAAAATCCTCGTTGCTCGTATTGATAAACTCTACATTTTCTATTCCCCAGCTCCTGATCGTTTTTACCAGCTCATCAGGTCCGCCATAGATGCTCTTGACCAGAAAAAGGTCCTGAAAAACAAACCTGCCGCCTTTCTTTACGACCCTGAGCGCCTCTTTTACAACCTCTTTTTTGTCCTTGGTATCATCAACCTCATGAAAAACAAAATTGCTGACTGCCAGGTCGAATTTACCATCCCCGAAGGGCAATTTAGATGCGCTGGCTTTCTGAAAGACAATCCTGTCTGCCACGCCCTCAGCTTCAGCGTTCTTGATACATTTATCCCTGGCGTAGTCCCATTGTGCTCCCCAGTAATCAATCCCCGTTACGGCGGCGTCCGGGAAATTTTTTGCTACATTGATGGCCAATGCCCCATTTCCACAGCCGATATCTATGGCCTCGCCATTGCCGTCCCAGTCTATTTTCCCCATGATAAGCTCAAGAACGCGGCTCTGAATATCGTCTCCCCGGGCGGAGAATTGATAGTAGGCGTAGATAAAGTAGGCCATTATTATTGTAAAAATGGCTGTGCCTATCAGGAAAAACAGGGATATGAAAGACAATCCCAGGCAAATAACAATCATCCCCAGAGGCACGTAGATTAATCTTCGGGATACCCAGTTACCATATTCAGTTTGCATATCCGGTACCTTCCTCACGCGATCATTTATTGTGACTGATTATAAGCAATACTAATCCTTGCGTCTACTTTACTTCCTCCCTCACTTTTACTGATACAAATTTTAATATCGCGACGAACTTCATTTACTGCGTGGTATCCATAATCGGCCCCCTCACATAACGGGGTTGTTCATCTCACCAACGATGTTTTAATGATTATCCAGAGAGTGCAATCTTGGACATTCACAATTACTTTAATACTATAATTCGATAATAAAAGACGGCCTGTCTTGTCAGCGGTCCGTCACACGGAGGGGATGCATGCAGCTGCGATTATTCCATGCCATACACCGCTTACCGGTATCTCTTTACCGTTTAACCAGCGCCACTCAGATTGCCACCTAAATCATTTTATCTTCCTGAATTTGCCAGGCTGCAGGAACTTTGGTAGATATATTATTCGATCTGGTAAATCACCCACCCATCTTCCTGAATCCCGGATCCTTTATTTATTCAGAATATCACATCACATACATAAATTTGACAGTATTCTAAAATATATCTATAGTTATTATGAACATACGTTCATAATAACTATATTTTGCACTCATGTTCATAAAACATACAGGAGTTAACAGATGGGAAGGCCTCAACTATACAGGCGGGTAAATTCTGTTCCACAGGTAACATATTTTAAGCCTGTGGGAGTGCCCTTGGTTAATTTACAGGAAATACAGCTTTTTATTGAAGAAGCGGAGGCCCTAAATCTTAAAGACCTTGAAGGGTTGGAGCAGGAGGAATGCGCTAAAAGAATGAATATATCCAGGACTACCTTTTCCCGAATACTTGATTCAGCCAGATCAAAAGTAGCTGATGCTTTGCTTAATGGCAAGTCATTAAGGATAAATGGAGGAAATTATGAGATGGCCACGCGCCGTTTCAGATGTATACGCGGTCACGAGTGGGATGTGCCCTTTGAAACAATGGTCTCTGCCCCTCCGGATCTTTGTCCCGAGTGTTATACGCCCAGTATCATGCCTCTTTTCCCGGCGGGCATGGGCCGGGGCAGACATGGCAGGAACAGACACGGTATGAACATACGGCGCTTATAAACGAATGAAAACGATAAAGAATAATAAAGGATGTAATAAAATGGCATTTGGATTTGGACGCGGAATAGGTCGTGGGTTTGGGCTTGGATTCGGACGCGGGTATGGACGCGGCTTTGGCAGGGGAGGCGGTTTCGGTTTTCGAGGCAGTTCGCCTCCATGGCCTTATGTAAGCCTGGGCAGGGGAGGTCTGCCAAGGGGAGCTTACTACTATAACAATATAGCTGCACCTCTACCATCGTCTTATGCTCACCCCGACTATTCATACGCTCCTGCATCTCAAAGTTATGCTTCATATTCTGCCTCTATGTCTAAAGAAGAGGAATTATCCTATTTAACAGACCAGGCAGAAGCCATCAGGAAAGAACTCGAGCGAATTGATGCCAGAGTGCAGGAGATAGAAACAGACTGATATGCAAGGTCCTGACAGGATATCTGTATCGCTTTGAATATGAATTTTTATGAAGTCTTGGCCTGTGACTGCACAGGCATAAAGGAGGTGTATCATGCCTGGATTTGATGGTACGGGACCGGCAGGAAAGGGCCCTATGACCGGTTGCGGCATGGGATATTGCGCCATTCCGCTGAATACACCCAGGCAGGAAAAGAATTTCTTACTATACAGGTCCAAAATATTAATAAATCAGATTGAGCAATTAGAAAAAAGGATAAAAGAGCTGGAACAGTCAGAGGTTAAAATAAAAGTATAAAGGAGGTATATTATGCCAGGATTTGATGGTACAGGGCCGGCAGGGATGGGGCCTATGACAGGAGGAGGGAGGGGATTCTGCAGCCCATGGAGAATAAGATCGGCGGCAGGAATATATGGTCGCACAGCCTACCGCCCGTATCCTTATACATATACCAGTCCCTATTCAGACCCGATGACCAGAGACCAGGAGATTGAATTCCTCAAAGATCAGGCTGCAATCATGAAAAGACAGCTTGAGGATATCGAAGCAAGTATCAAGGTACTGCAAAAATAATACGCCTAGATTTAATTCTAAGACAGGACTGCAAATAATTGACTGTATTGCAAATGTTAGAGAAAGCCTGTATGCAAAATTGCCGCCAATTCATTACAGGGCAAACCTGTAGTGCCGGCTTATATCTACGTGATCATGTCATTAACAGCAGATTTGTCAAATATAATTACAAGTCAAATAATAAGGGTAACCGCACAGATCGCCAGCATGTTGACTGGTGATGTCGATGTAAATTATTAGTTGGAGGCAAGTTTATGAAAATTGCAATTTCAGCTGCTGGCCCTGATCTAGATGCTGAGGTTGATCCGCGCTTCGGCAGGTGTATGTACTTCATTATTGCAAATCCTGATACAGGTGAATTTGTAACTGTAAACAATGACAGTGCTATGGCATCGGGAGGCGCAGGCATCTCTGCGGCTCAGATGATTGCTGCGAGAGGTGTCAAAGCTGTGCTGACCGGCAATTGCGGACCCAATGCTTACCAGACGCTGTCAGCAGCCGGGGTTGAGGTTATAACCGGAGTTTCAGGACGTATAAGTGACATGATAAACAATTATGAGACAGGCCAATACAAAGCTGCTATGCAGCATAACTTGCCTGACCATTTTGGCATGGCTTCTACCCCGGAAGTCAGTGACCCCGGCTTAGGCCAACAGGCAAGGCAAGGAATTGGCGGGGGCATGGGCAAAGGTATAAGACGCGGTATGGGCATGGGCAGAGGTATGGGACGAGGTATGGGCATGGGCAAAGGTATGGGACGCGGTATGGGAAAAGGTATGGAACGCGGTATGGATACAGGCGAAGGTATGGACAGAGATACAGGTAATGTCAATGGCAGCCAGCAGACTGAAAGAACGTCTGCAAGCGCTATGGGGAAGGAACAGGAACTTGAAAAACTGAAATCTGAAGCTGAGTTCATGGTTCAGCGGCTTTCTGAGATACAGCAACATATAGAGGATATAGAAAATCAGAGGTGACCTTAAATAGATACTTATAAGAGGCACCCTGTGTAGCGGCGATGGACTTTTTTAAGATAAGCCGGATCGGTTTTTCGCCGCCGGAGATGGCAAGATAACTCTGGGATTTTTGGCATTGACAGGTTACTTCTATCCAACTGTTCTGAAAGCAATATATGAAGCATTAATCACGATAATATACAACCCCCAAAAATCTCCTGCTAGAATTGTACCCAAGGTAGGTTATAAAAATGGCCAAGTTAAAATTATGTCGTTTTCCTGAAGACACTGTACTGAAGCGAAGAGCCCAAAAGGTGTCAAACATTGATCAGTACATACAGCAACTTATTGATGACATGATAGCGACAATGCAACAATCGGGCGGTGTCGGATTGGCTGCGCCGCAGGTTGGAATTCCCCTCAGGATCATTGTTCTTCAGATGTCCGACGAACAGCCAATGGCAATCATCAATCCTGAAATGCTAGAACGCAGCGGCGTTCAGCTTGTAAAAGAAGGTTGCCTGAGCGTACCAGGTTACTACGGAGAGTTAAAAAGGCCTTCGCACGTTGTCGTGAAGGGCAAAGACCGTAAGGGCAGGATAATTAAGATAAAAGCTGAAGGGCTAATGGCTGAAGCACTCGACCATGAAATCGATCATCTTGATGGCAGATTGTATATAGACTGTATTGAGAGCCAAGACAAATTATATCGGATTACATAGTAGGAATAGCATGAGTAAAATTAAGAACCAGCAAAAATTCAATATTTCGGTAATCAAGGTAAATCAGTCATTGTGCCGCGGATGTGGACTATGTGCTAAGAATTGCCCGTCAGGGGCTATTTCGATACATGGCAAATTAGCTGTAATAGATCAGCTGAAATGCAATAAATGCGGTATTTGTATTGATATTTGCCCGCGGCAGGCTATCACTAAAATGATACCTGTGTCCGTTAATGAACTGAAGGACAGGGTCATCGTACTCAAACTTAAAACCAATAATATTATAGCTCGGATTGAAAGACAGCGGGAAAATTCCGCAAAATAATTCCCGCATAAGATTTCAAGTTCAGGTAACCAAAACTGTTAAACCTGCTAACACAATCTCAGACCGGTGCAATTACCTCAAGATTATAATCGGCTAATAAAAGACGACCCGCTGACAAGACGGGCCGTCACACGGAGGTGATGCATGTAGCTGCGATTATGCTATGTACTACACCGCAACTATCAGCATAAGTCTAGGGGATCATATATTCATGCAGTAACGGAGTTTGTATATCTAGCTTTTCGCCTGCGATATCAAGCTTGATATCGCAATCTGAAAGGAAGCGGAAGTAAGCATGCCCCTGTCCTTCATCTGCCGCCCACGGCAGGGCTGCTTCCACCAGGTGGTTAAGCTTATGAGAAATCGTCCCGCTGCATTGTTTGCCATTAACGTTGAGTACCAGCTCCTGCGGATACTCTGCACCGGTTAACTTGTCCAGTATAAAATCACTGCCCTCGGCGGTAATATCAGTGGTAACATCCACCAGTTTTTCACCCTGATAAACAAGTATCACCGAGGAAGGTTTCTTACCCAGGTAGTCTCTCATCTCACCTACTGAATAAATGAAAGAGTATTCTGGCAGGAAAATCCGTCCCCAGTACCAGTAGTTGTACATGTCGGACAGTGCGATATTGCCCCAATTATGATCGTGATAGCCTACACCGCTTACAGGAATCTCTTTGCCGTTAAAAAACAGCGTTCCGGTCACCTTTGCCCTGGGCTGCGCTATCACCCAACCTATATACCTGTCTGGATTTTTTGTAAAATACGCTACGCCGTCAGGCGGCGACCTGAACCCCTCCGCCATGTTTTCAAAAGTTAGTTTACATCCCAGGTCACCGTTATGGAACTCCACATTATAGACCGGAATACTGCCCTTCAAATAATTGCTGCCCATGGTCACGTCGCAGCTGGTCTTCGAAGCTTTCACCTCTTCGGGGGCGAACACGGCATCCGCGCTGGTCTTTTTCCCCGAGGGGTCATAGATGGCAAACTGGGCCAGCCGGGTCGGTCCGTCATCACCGACAAACTTCGGATCGCTGATCTGCCAGGACATCCCCACCGAATACCCGTTATCGAACACGGCATCCATATACCACCATTCATAAATTACTTCAGGCGCATCATGCAGTGCATCATCAGCATCTGAAGGCGTAAACATAATATTGGCAATGACTGGTTTACCAGTGGTGTCAGCGGCCGTGGATTGACCTGCTTGTCCGGTATCAGTTTTCGCTTCCGGCGCAGCAGCAGGCGCACAGGCCATAAGCAAAACAGACATTATCATTAAGCAACAGATAGTAAAAACAATGAGCCTGGATTTCATCTTTCCTCCTTAATATTAGATATCCGATACTGAGTTGGCCTTATTATGTCCCTATACCAGCCAGTAAGAGCAAAAGCCGTGATATAGTTCGACATTAGATTTTTCTACTTCGATATATCCTTAGATGTTAGCAATATCCGGTTCAAAATGCAATACCTATGTCACTGAAATGCTGCATCAAGGTAGACCCTATTAAAAAATATCCCTTGATTAAATATATCTTGATGACTGGGCTATAATATGTGGTATGTCCTCTTTTGTTACCGGCCCCTTAAAGCCAATCAAATGGTATAAGGACCTGGCCTCCGGCAGGGAACGGCTGGCAGCCGGGGCATTCCTGGTGGAGGGCGTCAGGGCTGTCCAGCAGGTGATCAACACTGCTCCGCATGCCGTCAGCGAAATCCTATCCACGCACGAGTTGCCCGATGAGTATCAGCTATATCCCCGCCGCATAATAACAGAAAAACAGCTGCATTCCATCTCCACATCCCGGACACCCCAGTCGATTATTGCCATAGTACAGGCACCAACGCAAATATACTCGAGTGAACTGCCCGATGATACGGGCGCCATGGTCCTGCTGCTGGAAGATATACAGGACCCTGGCAATACCGGCACGCTTATCCGCTCCGCTGCAGCCTTTGGTTTCTCCGGGGTAATCCTTAGCGATAAATGCGCTGACCCTCTGTCTCCCAAGTGTGTCCAATCCGCCGCCGGGACCCTGCTCGCCTTATGGCTCAGAAGAACCTCGCACTACCTGGAACTGATGGTGAAATTGAAACATACCGGATACACGCTGGTTGCGGCAGACCTGAGAGGACAGGAAAACACGGCAGTCCTGTGTAACCGTGACAGGCTGATACTGGCGCTGGGCAACGAGGCCAACGGCCTCACCAGGCCGCTGCTCGACGCCTCTGATTTTATCCTGAAAGTCCCAATTAACCACGAAAAAGCGGAGTCTCTTAATGTGGCGGCCTGCGGCGCCATCTGTATGTATCTGAGCAGCCGGCCAGGTTAATCCCTTTCCGGCCTGCATTTCCATCTAATACAACGGGTACCTTTAAAGCATGTGGATAAGACGCATAATCACCAGCCAACTATCAATATCCTCATATGTATGCAGTTTTACTTCGCAAATAAACGCGCATATAATTAGCAGTAGGGTTGATTTCCGCGTTATTCATGCGGCAGGGAGGTTATAGATGGACGTTCAGAAGATCATATTTCTGGTAATCAACGTTGTGGGAGGATTGGCGGTCATCGGCAGCTACGTTTACGGGATTATGACGCACCCCGGCATGCTGGACAGCCTCTGGGGCAAAATATCCCCTGCAGTAAAATCCTTTAACTACGTCATCATGCCGCTGGCGGTAATCGGCTACCTGCTTTTAACATATTTCATCCTGTTTCAAATCGATGCAAAAAAGCTCCTCATCGCCGGGACATTCGGTTTCGAGGCAATCAATGTCATCTTCTTCCTTATCCTCATACCTTCCACTTTCTGGATGTCTTTGACATTCGGAGTTATCGAGAATCCGGTCACCGGGCCCTGGTGGGCGGTGCGCACCGTGCTTTTTATCGTCGGTCTGGCTTCCCTGGCCCTGGTAGTTTCTTTACTGGCCTCTAATATCAGGGAACCGGGTTGGGCATACTGGCTGGCTGTTGCCGGGAGTATTTTATTCTTCATACAAACGGGTATCAACGACGCGTTTATCTGGGCCGGCCATTTCCCGCACGGTTAATTCAACAAGGAGTAAAAGATTGATTAAAGTTGTAACCGACAGCACTTCGGACCTGCCCACGGCTATTGCTAAACAGATGGACATCGAAGTCATCCCTATCTTCTTGGTCTGGGAAGGCAAATCATACCGTGACGGCATCGACATTCAGCCGGATGAGTTTTATCCCAGACTGGCAAATTCAAATGTGCTGCCGACCACATCGCAGCCGTCGCCGGATGATTTTAAGGCTCTCTACGAGAGATTATCCGACGGGGCCGACGGCATAGTATCCATACATATCTCCTCCAAGATCAGCGGAACCTGTGAATCCGCCCTGCAAGCCGCTAGGTCCGTCAGCAGCAGGGTGCCCGTGGAGGTAGTCGATTCCCAATTGAACACGATGGGACTGGGCTTGGCAGCTATGGCCGCCGCCAGACTGGCAAAAGCCGGGGCAAGTCTCAAAGAAGTTGTGGCTGAAGCCAGGACAGCTATTACACAGATACGCATGCTGGGGATATTCGATACTCTGAAATACGTGATAGCCGGTGGACGCATCGACCGGTCAGTCGGCAAGATAGCAAGCATCCTCAATATAAAACCCCTGCTTACTTTCCGCCACGGCGAGGTGAAACTGGCCGGGGCCACACGTACATATAGAAAAGGCATGGATAAACTGGCAGACTTCGTCAGGAAAAACCTGCCTGTTAAAGAAATGGCAGTGGTGCACAGTGCAAACCAGCAAGCTGCCGACGACCTGCTTAAGAAAATAGGCGCCATAATCCCGGCGCAAAATATTTATGTAAACCAACTGGGCGTCTCGCTGGGGGTGCACGGGGGTCCGGGCATACTGCTGGTTGCACTAAGGTTGCACAACGCTTAATCTGGCGTTACGATTAACTTTAAATACTGCGCAGAGGAGAACATACAGGAGGTCTCTTCACCTGTAAAATCATCCAATGCGTAAAGATCGCCCTCATAATATTATAAAAAATGGCATTCCTTTTTGTTTCCAGTGCATGGCGCTCGAACCGAAAACTTTTACGGCTGTCCCGGCGCCTGCCCGGTCATTGCGGGCAAAGATACCAAAATTATTGAATACTATTACATATCCGCCGGCCGTCTTCCATGACAGGTCCGTCAAACAATCGCCAAGTGCGTCCCAGTTCATGCCGAAATATTCGGGGAAATACAGAGCACGCGCTGTTGTTTTTAAAAAATCAGTCTTATCTTTTACTGCTCTCAAATCGATGTAAACATGTTCCAAATCACAGTATGAAGCCGCTTTCTTGACGGCACCCGCAGACCGTCCCGACGGCAAAGCATAAACACCGGAATGCAAAGCGGAGCTGAACGTTGTGGTCCAGTTATACATAATTCACTCCTGTATCAATTTGAAAGACGCATAATGGTCGCTGGTATAGTAATACTCGCCTTCGGCCCCTGCTACAATGCGGCGCGCCCCGCGGTCCACTGACCCCGGAGTTACAACCGTATATTCGTGGTAATACCCGTTTGCTTTGTCAGGCAGCAATCCCTCGTAATTATTGAAAACCGTCCCATCTTTATCATAGGGGAATGGGCCGCCGTCTTTGATAAGCTTTAGCGTGGTCCGGCCCTCCGGGGTCAGGTCAGCCGCATCGATCACATCCAATTCGGGTTGGCTTCCCGTTTTCACCTGTGAGGTCTGTGCCTCTTTCTCTGCTGCAGGAGCGCAAATGGGAACGTTGGCACCGCCCAGCACATTGAAAAGAAGGTACATGGCAGCAAAGATAACTATATACAGAAGTACTTGTTTCCAGGATGTCCGGATCATTTCACCCCATTTCCTTATAAATGTTGGAGACCTGTCACCTTCAATATATTACCTTATTTTACTTTTTTCTGCGGCGGGGCTGTTTAAATAACCCGCTTCAAATTGATATAATTCGGACATGGATATAAAACCGGAGTTTACAGTTACCCTGGCTGTCATTCTTTCAGCCGTACTCTTTACGGCAGGCTGCATGCCATCCTGCAATGACCCCCTTCAGGGTAATATCAAGGTATTCTCCACCGGTGCCAAGGGAGAAGAAGAGACCACTGCAGACCAGAATCAGGTTACGGCCCCAATCAAGACACCACCGGTAAAACAGGAGATCACAAAAAGGTACATCACCATTACGGAAAGCAACAGCATCTTTTCCATCGGCATCCCCAAAGGCTACCGTGAGGAACGCCGTGTAGAGGCCGAAAAGCCGATAGATTTCTGGTTTGAGTATGTCAACCCTGAGGTTGAACTGATGGTCGACGGCACCCCCGTGGAAATACCGGTAAGATGGACAACCGAAAAGCTGGGATTTAAGTCGTCAGTCAGGAGTTTCAGCTACACCATATACAATTCCACTTCGGATTTTACTTCCTACAACCTTCACATGGTTCCGACCAAAACGGGGGAGGCCGTACCGGCCGTTACCCATGAAAAGTACGTAGTGCCCTAAACATCGTCCTGTTATATTAATCAACTGCCGTTTTCATACTGGACTGTCAATAAAATCGCGCAGAACAAAAGTTGATTACAGCAAGTTATCCCGGCGCACAACCGGCTAAAATAATCTGAGTTAGGCGCAGCTAACTTAATAAGATTCTTCCTGAATATGAAACAGGCCTTTGAAAGGCACTAATTTATTGGTCCAAAGGCTTGCCGCAGTAAGCGCAGAAAAACGCTCCGGATGGGGCTTTTTTGCCGCAGTACGGGCACATGGCCACCGGTTTGAAAGCTTTACCTGCCAGGAAACGTATTCGCTGTCCTGCATCATGTCCTTTTTCACCGATGAAAGCCCATGCCAGATGGAGCCTGCCTGAAGTTTCTTCCTGTGTAACCACTGCCATCTCCGATACAACCTGGGCTATCTCCTTGAATTTCTCGGCCGCCTGGTGCTGGGCAACATCCCCTTTCTTGATCAATACCCTGGCCGCTTCGCTGCCCTGCTCCAGCGCCTCGGCATAAAGTCCTTTTAGCTCCTCTGCGCTCAACTTATCACCGTTGGCACACCACTGATAAACCGCTTCGCCGATAACATAAGTACCGGCATAGGATATAACCACCTTGGGTGCAATTCCTATAAGCGGTATGAGCCCGGTCAGGTAACGTGCCATCTGCCTCCAGAGAAAAGCTGAACCGACAACAGCAGCCAGCTTGGGCATGGTGTCCCTCCATTCCCCTTTCATCCCCATGGCCAGCGTAATGGTATATGCCATCAGGGCCTGGTTCTTGGTTAATATCATTATGTCGGCCAGGTTTAGCGGCAGATTCAGCACTGGCACTAACTCGGCCAGGCCGGTGCCCAGGCTGTACGTAGCATTGATAAAGCAGGTATCAACGATCAGTTTTTGTGCAACCGTTTCGCGCAGCAAAGGCAGGTGTCGGGCCAGTTGTACATCGCAGCCTTTACACACGCGCATGATGGAAGGCACCAGTTCACGTATGAGCGTATCCCGGTCAGTGGCAGTGATAATAGCGGTGCCGGCACCGGCCCAGATCGCACTGTTCAGCGTCACTATCTCGCCGCTGGCCAGGTCCACCTTGTTATAGCAAACCACAGTGGGCACCCCGGCAGCAATCAGCCTGTCAAAGACCTCACGCTCATTCTGATGGTCCGCTTTGCGGGCATCCAGCAGCAGCAAGGCAAGCGCTCCCTCCGGGAACTGCAGTACCGACTCCGGGCGGTGTATGGTGATGGGAGGCAACCCCGAAGGCTCATCCTGCAGTGGTCCGGTCATTAACTGCTCTATCAGGGCAGTCTTGCCAGACCCGGCCTCACCGATGACCATAATATAAAGGGGCGCTTCGGCCTGAGAGCGGACCGCATTAAGGTCCACTTCCTTCAGCATCTTGAAGCCGCTGACCAGGTCAGGCAGCTTAGGCATAATAAATCACCAACTTCTCATACCTGCAATTCAACAGGGTATGTAACATTATAATATAAACTGCACGGGTAATGCGCATCACGAAAGACAGCTTACCTGTTAAAAGCCGTGACGGCCATGCCACCAGTCTGCATGAGATGCCAGTTAATATAATACTTTCCGGTTCGCGCCGGACACGCATCAGACCATCATTACAGGCCCACAACAAATATAATCCGCTATGCAAAAACAATAAATACGGTATAATAGCCTCATCTTTTACGGCACATACTGCAACAGGAGGGGATTTACCATGAAAAAGATCGTATTCTTCATTTTTATACTGCTGATTATATCTGCCGCCTGTGCGCCTGCCCAGACTACTAACACCGAACCGGCAGCCCCCACACCTACCTCTCCAGCTACGGTCGCTCCCACTACGGCCTCTCTTGCCCAGACAGCCCCCAGGACCCTCACCCCGGAAGAGCTGGCCGCCTCCTTCAACCTGCCATATGTAGCGGTATTTACAGTAAAGCCGGCCAATACCATCACGAATTACCCGGTTGTCATCAAATGGGACGTGCAAAACTCGACCGACATAATCATCGAGCCCAATATTGGAGTGGTTGAACCCGCCGGATCTATAGACTTCACGACCCCGCCCATGACCACCATATATAAATTAACAGCGACCAATGCCCAGGATTCAATCATCGCCACCACCACATTGACCATCTCCGGCGACCTGCCCGGTCGCGATTCGCCCGTCATCAAGCAGTTCACGGCCAATCCGCATATTATCAAAAAAGGCGAGAGCACTACTCTTCTCTGGATGACCGTCGCCGCATCAGCAGTTACCTTTGAAGGCAAGACAGTCCCGGCGGAAGGCAACATACAGGTAAGCCCTGCCGAAACAACCACCTACACCCTGGTGGCCACCAGCAGCGATGGCACACAGTACCAGTCACTTACCGTAAACGTGAAATAGCCTCGACCTGGCAATACGGCCGCTCGCCAAAGGCAGGTTTTTTACACCTGTTTAAACTGTTTCCGGTATAGCTGCTCCCTTATCCCTATATACCTGTCTAAGCCAAAACGCTTAGCTCCTGTTATTTAATAATGCGCTTTTGCGCATTATAGATTTAAGCGTTGGGACGGATGGGCGCAGGCCGGGGACGTGTTAAATTAATAATGTAAAAAGAAAACACGACCGGGAACGAATAAAAAAGGAGGCAAAGACAATGGCGAAAGTAACGATGGAAACCAGGGTAGAACCGGCGGCAGTGGATGAAACCAAGAATTTCTGGAACGGCAAGGTGCCATGCTGGGAGAAGAGCCATTGTCCTGATATGATCAAGGGCGAATGCCCGGCAGCCAAATTCCAGTTCCTGCCGTGCTGGGAGATCGAGGGGACCTACTGCAAACTGGATGACAAAGGGGCTACCGGACGTGACACCAGCATCTGCGAGGCCTGCCAGGTCTACAAGAAATACGGCAATGGCGAACCGATCAGGA
The DNA here is from genome assembly GCA_016927965.1 of Dehalococcoidia bacterium. The sequence continues at coordinate 9,341 of JAFGLP010000067.1, read as the reverse complement.
TCAAGCTCTTCGGGCACGGCATAGATGCCCATCTCAGGGAACTGCAGAAAACAGTCGCCTGAAAAAGAACTGAATCAAACAATAAAGAAAGGGGCCGGTCTTCTATACCGGCCCCTTTCTTTATTCCCAAAAACGAGTCCATGGGCCTCTTTCAGTAAGATAGCAGCAAGCTCTTCAGGTTGAGATACCATGCAGTGGTGGTCCGATTCTATCTCAAAATCAGTACCGTGTACTTACCGATACGGCCAATAATGCTTTAAAGGGACCAGGCAAATAACCGCTTATTGCTTTCAAATACTTGATGCAGGTCGAATAGGATTTACTTGGCGACAAATCATATGATGAATAAAATACGCCCTATGGTTGATGCGAGCGGGAATAGCCGGTATGAGGTTTCTAAAAGAAAACCTAAAATCGGGGCGATAATTGGTGGAGGGGGGTTGAAATGCCTGGCTGCCGTTTCCTTATTCGAATTCCTGAACGATTCTGAGATAGATGCCGATTTGATGGTGGTATGCAGCTGGGCGCCATTATGGCTGCATTGTATTGAGCCGGGTACAACTCGGCACAAATGCGTGACGCCATCACTCAGTCGGCCAGAAGAAAGAGGAAATCCTTTCGCATATCAGGGAATTCTCGTAATTATAGATGTATTTTTATATCTTTACTCTGCGTAATCCTATCAAGGCACAATTTTAAGTACTTTACTGCGATTCTCGTAATGGCATCATGAGGTGTAGCCGCGCTTATTAGATCTTTGTCTCCTTCAGGTTAAAATACTGCTTGGATAGTATCGAAAGGACACTTTTATCTTAGCCCGGTAGGTAACTGGCTTGCCTTTTTCGATTTGCATATCCAACTCTTTTACCTCTGCAATGCGAAGGCCGCTTAATGACTTCTCGGCCTGTTTTATAGCGGATGCGGCAGCTTGCTCCCACGATTCGGGACTGGTACCAATTAGAGTGATAACCTTGTATACTCGCATTTCAACCTCCCCCCAATAAAATTTATGTCTTACTGTTCCATATTAAAGAAAGAGCCTATTAAAATCAATATGGCATTAATTATTTGAACAAATGAGGAACCGTACATGATGGGATGCGAGTTTTATGGGTAAAGGATTATGGGGAAGGACACGCGGTTGAGCATACAATAAGTATAAAGGGTCAAGAATGATGAAGCTGAGCTATCAACAGGTAGAACTTTCAGCTTAAACTTCAGATTTCCTAACTGTATAAATTGACGATGCAGGCTTTGGTTCAATCCACAACAGTCTAAACCACCGTGACATTGATGCACTCAAACACGACCTGATTAAACGTGACATTACGGATTTCTGTCGCACGTGGTGCGAAGCAAGCCTATGCGCAGTTAGACTTCAGTTGGGTGGGTTATTCGAGTCCAGTTGTCACTATTTTAACATCATTTAAAAAACGTGGACATCTACAGCCTTGAAGGTTAAAAAGACTTCCATCCCTTGCCTTAGGCCCATATCCAGGAACGAGCGTCTGGTGATTGCTGCAACAAGTGAAACACCTACCTCTACAGTGATTTTTACAATCATTCCTGCGTCAGAAATGTTTTGTATTTCCCCGTGAAATGAGTTTTTGGCACTTGACTCAATGGGACTGAGCGACACAAGAATATCTTCTGGCCTTATAGATGCATAGATCTGCCCATCCCTAGCGACTGCAGATGCGACTTTCAGCCCATTGATTTCAATGTAAGCTATACCATTATCAATTGTTGATTCTCCACGGAAGACATTGGTCATCCCCAGAAATTCCGCAGCAAACTTACAGTTAGGCTTTCTAAATACCTGACTGGGTTCACCTACCTGCACAATCTCTCCCTTGTTCATTATCGCCATCTGACTACCCAGCAAGAAGGCTTCATCGAAGCTGTGAGTTACGTGTATCATTGTCGTATGAGTAAAAGAGTGTATTCTTCTCAGCTCTTCGCGGAGCTTATTCCTTGTTTCGCTATCCAGAGCGCTCAGCGGTTCATCCATTAGAAGTACTTCTGGCTCCATGATCAAAGCGCGAGCTATGGCTATCCTTTGCTGCTCGCCTCCACTCAAAGTTCCCGGATAACGGTGCAGCAAGTGAGTTACTCCTAGTAGATTGGCCAGTTCGTCCACATTTTGTGCCGCTTTCTTTTTGTCGACTTTTCTCGACCTCAGTCCATACTTGATATTCTTTTCTACAGTTAAATGAGGGAATAACATATAGTCTTGATAGACCATGCCAATATTTCGTTTCCTGGGTGGCAATTTGGTAATATCGCGATCATTCAAATATATCTTTCCTTTGTCTGGGGGATATATACCAGCTATCGTCTCCAAAAGGATGGTTTTTCCGGCACCGGTGGGCCCCAATATCATGAGATATTCTCCATCGGCAATGTCAATAGACACATTCCTTAAGAAGAACTCTCCTAGATTTTTTGATATACTTTCAACTCTTACCATTTCTTCATTTCTTCCTAGAACACACGAGCAAAACCGCTGAATTTTTCAAATATAAAAAGCGAGACGAGGGATATCACGATCAGTATCGTTGCTGCAGCAATAGCCAGTGGCAGATCACCAGTTGACATATTCAGATAAAGTGAAATCGGCAACGTCTCTGTTTGCATTCTTGTAGATCCGGCTACCATAAGCGCAGCACCGAACTCACCTATTCCCCGGCACCATGTTATTATCGAGCCAGCCATAAGACCATTCCTTGACATAGGTAATGTTACTCTCCAGAATGTCTCTGCTTCAGTGGAACCAAGTGTTTGAGCTACATACTCATATCTTGGGTTTATCCCCTGGAATGTTGACCTCAGCACACGAAACATGAAGGGCATATTTACAAAGAACTGGGCAAGGATTATCCCCTGCGGTGTAAAGACGAATTTTATCCCAGCTTCGGCAAGGCCTTTCCCAAATGTTGTTGTACCACACAGGATCAATAAACCAACACCGGCAACCAGTGGTGGTAATGCCAGTGGCACATCTAGTATTGTGTTAAGTATATTCTTGCCCCTAAAATTGTATCTAGCAAGTGCATACGCTGCTGGCACTGATACAATAATGCAAAAGGTAGTAGATATCACGGAGGTTATAAGGCTCAACCTGATAGCAAACTGTATTTCACCGGATAGAAGACTGTCTATCAAGGCTTGGAGCGTAGTGTGAGTAACCACGCCTATGAGCAAAGCAACAATGAAAACGGCGAGAATCAGGGCAAAAATTAACGTTATTATCTTAAAACTTGATTCCCACAGTCTGTTAAAAATCTTCAAAGCTTTGTGGTACCCCCTTACTTTGCTCGTATTCGCTTCTGTTGCAGGCGTGCTCATACCATCCATTTCTCACATCAAGCCTGGTATCGAAATCAGACACATAGGGCTTGATATCCAGTAATGGTGTGCCATTAACAATATCAATCTCCCCGATCTCCAATATATTCCCCTTGACTGCATACAATCGGACAACAGAAAGCCCGATATTGTTTGGCCGCTTGAAATGCCGTATTGCAAAAATACCTTTGCTTTCCTTATCCAGGAATGGTTTGGCTAATAGAGAATAGCCCTTAGCCAGATGAAAATGGTAAATAAGAATGAGGTGAGAAAAACCAGTAATATCCTTCAGGCCATCAACATATTTAGGGAAGATTTCCACCTCCCCTTTACTATCAGGGGCGAGAACGCCCTGAATAGGAGTATTTACCTGTTCCTTAAACGGCGTATGTATTATTCCTATAGGCTCATATGTCACTGGAACCACTGGCTTCTCTCACCTCCGGTTAAGTGGCCTGTTTGCAGGCAATGACTTTTACTTAATCCCGTACTTCGGGTTAGGATAACCTATAAAACCGTGTTTCTCAAATATGGCTTTACCTTCCTCAGAAGCACAGAAATCGACAAATTTCTTGGCAGTCTCCGGATTTTCAGAGAAGGTTGTCACACCGACTGGTATTATTTCGATAAGATTTTGTTCTTTTGGTATCTCTATAAGTTCGATGTCTTTAACAGATTTAACTGTGTCCCACCAGTTTATTGATGCATCAGCCTGGCCCAGGGCTATTTGTAGCATGACTTCGTTCATGGTTGGCAGGGTAGCGATAACGTTTGCCCATGCTTTATCGTAGATACCGTTTTTCTCCAGTATTTCCTTGCCAGTCTTGCCGATTGCTGCAACCTTGGGATCTCCCCAGACCAATTTTACTCCTGGTCTGGCCAAATCCTCCAGACAGGTGATATTGGCTGGATTGCCCTTGGGGACCGTGATTATCGGTATGTGGTAACAGATAAGCTTCTGATAATCGACAAGCCCCTTTTCCGCGGCAATGTCAATATACATAGTCTCACCAGGCATATAGGCATCGCCTTCTTTAATAAGTTCCATCTGGCTTAATAGGGCATTTGAGCCGGCATAGTTGTATTTAACTCCTGTCCCGTACTTTTGTTGAAAAACTACGCCGATTTCGTCCATGGGTTTCCTCATACCCGCACCGCTGTAAACCATTATCGACTGTGCTTCTTGTGAGTTAGAGGTGCAGCCTAATACACCGATTGTGACTAGCAATACTACTATTGCAGTGATTGAAAGCATAATTTTCTTCATAAAATCCCTCCGTGTGTATGAACATAAAAGAACGCTATTATCCTGGAAAATAGCAGAGTATCTCCGGTTAGAGCAATGAAATGCTGAACGACTGCTAGCATTGGGATTGAGGAAACAAAAAAAGCGCTTTAATGATAAAAAGCACTCCTCGATGACAGACCACATTATTTCTCCTTCCCAAACACGGGAGGCACCACCATTTCTAGTGATACCCTCGGGGCTTATGCCCACCGGCCGAATACCATGTCATGAAGATTAAGGTATTTTAGCTCGGAGTTTGTATGTTTCTGTATACTACATACGTTATGGCGTAACGTAGCATAGATGGGGTTGCCCTGTCAAAATCTTATGGTGTGTCAGCGGAATAATCGCCAAACCCAGAATTGTCTAACAGTCAGTCATGTGCAGTCATGTGCCTGTGTATGGAGCTAAAATATCAATAGACAAGACAAGATAGGACAGAAGAGATAAGTTCTACCTATTGATACCCTTGCTTGTTTAAAACGAAGCTGGTGGAGCTGAGGGGATTCGAACCCCTTACCTTCTGACTGCCAGTCAGACGCTCTCCCAATTGAGCTACAGCCCCATGACAATAGGTTATCAATTTAGCAAAAAGCGGGGAAAAACTCAAATCACCCCGATATTACTTGGGGTTCCACGAGCGCACCAGGGGCCGGTACCAGCGGTCCTTGCGATATTCAGCGGCTATCAGGATAAAGTCGCTAATCCACCAGATGCCCAGCCCGCCCATAGTGCATAATTTCAGCCAGGCGCCCTTGTAACGGCAAATATAAAAACGGTCAGCGCCGCACCATCCGAAGAACAGGGCCAACAGCAACGCTATATAAAAGCTGCGTGGCGGCGGAATTTTCATAACGGCAGTTTCCCTCCCAGTATCTCCAACAGGGCCAGCACACCGAAGTACCCGGCCCCTGCTACCATAACATTTTTGACGACCTTACCTGCCAGGCAAAACAGGAAAAACCGCCACCAGCCGAAGTGCATCATGCCGGCCACAGCAGTGAAAGGGAAAAAGAGGGGATTGAAAATGGCCGACATTGCAAAGATAGAGAAGGCGCCACGTTTCTTGATCCACACACGGAACTTGGACATGACCCCGTGATCGATCGCATGGAAAGCACGCGCATTGCCGAGTCCTATTACGTAAACGACCATGCTGCCGACCGCTTCTCCGGCGCCTGCTACGGCCCCTATTATGAGGGGATTTAGAATAGCGCCCAGGGTAAAAACCACCAGCACGCTGGGCACAGGTACAAATACGGTCACGCCGGCCAGGATGCTAATGATGAAAGCGCCCAGGTAGCCATAACGCGAAAACTCACGCACCTCCTGCCAGTACAGCATCACTAGCACGCACAGTGCCGCAGTGATAAGCAGGGACAATCCACCCATAAATAGCTCGCTGCTGGACCAGCGATGGTGGGTCAGGCTGTATACTGCGCTGTTAGACACTTACCTGGCAGTCTTGTTTTTCTTTCGTTTTCTGACCCCGCTCCCCATACCCTCATCACCAGCTTCTCCCATGCCGCTGCTTCCGATAACGCTGAATACCAGGACATCCTTCTCAGCCGATACCTTGACCCGGTCCCCGTCTTTCACTTCGCCGGATATTATCTTGCTGGACAGGGGATTCTCGATATAGCGCTGAATAGCCCTCCTGAGCGGGCGTGCCCCGTACTCAGGATCATATTCCTTGAGGAAGACCCATTCACGGGCATCGTCGGTAAGCTCGAGCGCAATGGCACGGTCAGCCAGCAGCTTCTCGACATCCTTTACCAGCAGGTCCACGATCTTCTTGAGGTTCTCCTCGTTAAGCGGGTGGAAGATGATAATATCATCTACCCGGTTAAGAAACTCGGGACGGAAGGTTTTCTTGAGGTCAGCTTCAAGTACAATCTTGAGCTTCTCCCACTCAACTTTCTCTTCCTTCTCATGCTTCTCGCCGGGAATGTTAAAACCTATCACCTTACGGGCCTGGGCGCGAAACTCTTTCATGCCCAGGTTGCTGGTCATGATCACGACGGTCTCCTTGAAATTGACCGTGCGCCCATGTCCGTCCGTCAGCCTGCCGTCCTCCAGCACCTGTAGCAGTATATTAAATACATCGGGGTGAGCCTTCTCTATCTCGTCGAAAAGTATCACACGGAAGGGACGCCTCCTCACCGCCTCGGTAAGCTGCCCGGCCTCGTCGTATCCAACATAGCCCGGGGGAGCGCCGATCAGCCTGGAGACAGCGTGCTCTTGCATATACTCCGACATATCGATGCGAATCATGGCATCTTCATCATCAAAGAGGAACTGCGCCAGCGCCTTGGCCAGCTCGGTCTTTCCTACGCCGGTAGGACCAAGGAATATAAAACTGCCGATCGGGCGCTTGGGGTCTTTAAGCCCGGCCCTACCCCTTCTGACAGCTTCGGAGATAGCGGATATGGCCTCCTCCTGGTCAACTATCCTCTCGTGAAGCCTGTCTTCCATGTGCATGAGCTTGTCGGACTCGCTTTCCTGCATAGTGGAAACAGGGATGCCTGTTTGTTTGGCCACCATCTCGGCGATGGTCTCTTCATCGACCTCGGTGTCGAGCTTCTTGCCCTGGGCCCATTTCTCCCTGGCTTTCGTGCACTCGTCTTCCAGCCGCAAGCGCTCCATCTTTATCTCGGCTGCTTTTTCATATTCTGAGCGCTGCGAGGCGGCGCTCTCCTCATCGAGAAATTGCTGTATTTTCTGCTCCATTTCCTTCACTTCGGGAGGAGCGCTTTCCATGTCGATACGTATCTTGCTGGCAGCCTCATCAATGAGGTCGATGGCTTTATCTGGCAGATACCTCTCAGTTATATAGCGCTTGCTGTATTTTACGGCAGCCTCAATGGCAGCATCGGTGATCGTCACCTTGTGGTGCGCCTCGTACCGTGGACGCAGCCCCTTAAGCATCTGGATGGTGGCCTCCACGCCAGGTTCGCCCACAAAAACGGGCTGAAGCCTGCGTTCCAGTGCCTTGTCCGGTTCGATATGCTTGCGGTACTCATCGGTGGTGGTGGCGCCAACACATTGGAGCTCACCCCTGGCAAGGGCAGGCTTAAGCATGTTGCTGGCATCGATGGCCCCTTCGGCGGCCCCGGCCCCAACCATGGTATGCATCTCGTCGATAAACAGGATAACTTCGCCACTGGACTGGCGCACCTCGTCCATCACGGCCTTCAAGCGTTCCTCGAACTCGCCGCGGAACTTGCTTCCGGCTACCAGCGCCCCCATATCCAGCGCAATCACCTTGCGGTCCTTCAATGAACTGGGCACATCACCGGCCACTATCTTCAATGCCAGCCCTTCGGCAATGGCGGTCTTACCAACGCCCGCCTCACCGATCAGCACAGGGTTGTTTTTGGTACGCCTGATAAGCACCTGCATGACGCGCTTGATCTCGTCGTCACGTCCAATCACCGGGTCGATCTTTTTCTCCCGCGCCAGATCCGTCAGGTCGCGGCCATATTTTTCCAGCGATCTGTACTTGGATTCCGCCCGGGGATCATCCACGCGGTGGCTGCCGCGTATACTGACCAGCGCTTGGTAGATTTTCTCCTGGTCGATGTCGAATTCCTTGAGTATTTTCACGGAATCGCCGCTGCCTTCGCTGGCAATGGCGATCAGCAGATGCTCAACTCCCACAAACTCATCATTAAGGCGGTCAGCCTCTCCGACGGCAGCCTGCAAAACCTGGGCCACCCTAGGCGTGGGATATATCTGTATACCCCCGATAGCAGTCTTGGGCTGCTCAGCGATCTTAGGATAGCGTTCAAGCGTATCAGAAACGCGTTTTTTAATCGCGGTCAGGTTAATGTTGAGCTTCTTCAGGATATCGGACGCCAGCCCTTTTTCCTGTTCAAGCAACGCCAGCAAAATATGCTCCACATCCCACATGGAATTGTAGTAGCGGCTCACGAGCTGCTGTGAAGCACCTAGGACTTCCTGTGCCTGCTCGGTAAATTTTTCCTGTCGCATATACTATTTTTTAGCGGAAGCCTCTTCCTTGATCAGCTTGTCTCTATACTCGATTACGTATTTGCAGTCCGGCCCCTGGCATTTGGCGATTTTCGCTTTTAATTCCTTGGAAAACTTATGTTTGGGGTCTTCATCCGCTACTTTCTTGTACCTTGACCACCAGGTGCATTTGCATGACCAGTCTTTGTTCACCATTATGGTCGCGTATTCGCTGACCATCTCACACTCCACTGTAGTTGCGGTCACCTGCCAGTTGGCGGGGGCCATGTCAGTCTTGGCTTCAGCCATTGCTAACCTCCTGATCTGTAATTTTTTCGATCCGTATCCGGCTTTTTATATTTTTTCAGCTCGGCTTCAAGCAAATCGATTCTATCCTGCATTTCCACCATTTTATTGCGGAGCTTTAATATTACCTCAACTCCGGCCATATTGACACCCATGTCATCCATGAGCACCTTGATATGACGCAACTTGTCTATATCATCCTCGGAATAATAGCGGATATTACCGCCGGAGCGATAGGGTTTTACAACCCCCAGCTTCTCATAATAGCGAAGCGTATGTATCTCGCAGCCTATAATCCTTGCGGCTATGCTGATTACATATTTCGGCTCATAAACTTCCTGAGGCATTTTATCTTATCACCTCACAATCCCAACTTCAAGATTATTCAGGACGCAAGCTCCTGAACTGCTCGAATAAATTACGTTCT
>JAFGLP010000066.1 GCA_016927965.1 Dehalococcoidia bacterium | reverse complement strand
TTCTGGAAGATGCGCCCGGCATAGCGGTAAAACTTTCAGATTATCGTGCAGACCTGTCCAATAAATCAGTGCTGATATTTATTATACTGGTCTTCTTTTTTGCGCTTCATACCGGCACTGAACAGACAAGTTTCAGCCTGTTTCTATACAACGATATAGGACTGAATAAGGAAGGTATCGGCTGGATGTATTTCATTCATGCCAATGTGATGGCACTGCTGTCCATAATAAATGGTGTAGTAGGCGACCACGTAAATGCCAGGGGACGCGGTCTGGCAGCGCTTTTTTATATAGGTATCTTTATTTCAGGCATTACTAATATCTCTCTGGTATTTACCACCAATTTTGGTTCGGTGCTGTCTACCCGCCTCAGCCATGCAGTAGGAGACAGCCTGACCATGGTAACAAGGAGCCTGATAGTATCGAATATTTTTGTTTCCAGCCGTATGGGAGGAAACCTGGGCGCCATCACAACAGCAACTACACTAGCCACAATGGTAGGATCAATTATCAGCGGCGCAGTACCCGGCTATATCACCGGTTTCATTATCGTCGGGGCGCTTGCCATCCTTTGCATACCTGCTGCAATGGCTGCAAAGCCTGATTTTTAACCCGGTTTTAGGTTAGAATAATAGACAACGATAGTCTGATAGAGGCGGGGAATGCCTGCAAATTTACCACCTCAATATTTTGAAGCTGAAAAGCGCTTCAGAAACGCGGCAAGCGCAGAGGGAAAAGTGGAGGCGCTGGAAGCCATGCTGGCCATTATGCCCAAGCATAAGGGAACCGATCATCTACAGGCAGACCTGCGCCGCAAGATCGCTAAAATCACCGAAGAGTCCGAGAGAAAATCCGCTACCAGCCACAAAAATTTCAATATCAGGAAGGAGGGGGCAGGACAGATTGCGCTGGTGGGCATGCCAAATACAGGAAAATCCTCCATCCTGGCTTCATTGACCAATGTCCAGGCTGATACCGCCGAATATCCTTTCACCACCAAAAGCCCCAACTTGGGAATGATGCCGTTTGAAAATATCCAGGTCCAGCTTGTCGACATGCCTGCGGTAAATATGTATGAGTCCAGAGTATGGTCCAATGCCATATTAAGAAATGCCGATCTGCTGGCTGTCATTGTTGACCTGTCGGAAAATCCCATTGGACAGGCTGAAGCCACTTTTGAAGAGCTGCAAAAAATAGGCATAGCCCCTCAAATACCAGGCACCCCGGGCTTTACAGCCGGAATGCGCACACGTAAAACATTCATAATCGCCAATAAAAGCGATTTTGACATTGATGGGGAAGGTGCAAAGGAGTTGGACAATTATTACCAGGGAAAGTTCAACTTCCTGGCAGTATCAACACAAACAAAGGAAAACCTCGAAGAGCTTAAAAGAGCGCTTTTTCAGGACCTGGATATAATCAGGGTACATACAAAGTCGCCGGGAACCAAGGTCGACATGACTGCCCCGGTTGTTCTGAGAAAAGGTTCAACTATCAAAGACGCTGCAGAAGCCATCCATAAGGATTTTAAATATAAGCTGAGATATGCGGTAGTGTGGGGTTCCGGCAAGTTCGATGGGCAAAGGGTCAGCAGCGAGCACGTGCTGTTGGATAATGATGTAATCGAGCTGCACATATAAATGGTGCAGTCCTTTAATGTATAATTCTTTTTAAATGACAGCTTCTATTAAAAGCCGTATAAATGGAATTAAAAAAGACAGGGCGCATGGCGCCGGCTGGCTTACCTCGCAGGCTGTACAAATCCTGGAGGAAGCGGCCTCAGCAAGCACTGCCGGTTCGACTGCCGCTTTTATTAAGGAAATTGGGCAGGTAGCAGCCTGGCTGATGGATGCCCGGCCCGATATGGTATCAATTCCCAATTACGTTATCGAGTTTAAAGAAGAGCTTGACGGCGCCTTAGCATCCAGCAAATCGGCGGATAATCTGAAGAAAAGGGCGGCTGCCATCGCCAGAAAGCTTAAAACATACAACGAAGATACCTCGGTCAGGAGCGCCCGTTACGCAGCCAGGTTAATCGGGCAGAGAAGCATCGTCATGACCTGCAGCTACAGTTCCATTGTATGCCAGACTCTGGAAACAGCCCGGCAAAAAGGCATTGATTTTAAGGTCCTGGCGGCTGAATCCCTCAACAGCAAAATATACTATGGCAATATTATGCTGGAGCGTCTGAAAAAATCGGGCATTGCCGGCAGGACCTTTCCTGACAACCATGTTGCCTGGTATACCGCCCGGGCAAACACAATTATCCTGGGAGCAGATGCCGTCTCACTGCAGGGCTGGATTATCAACGGTGTCCCGTCCTATTCACTTGCACTGACAGCCTCACGTAAAAACGTACCCGTATATGCAGTATGCCAGTCCGCAAAAATCGATGCCCGCGGGTTCCTTGCTGGTCTGCGTGCACCGGAACCCGGCTTCGAAATGGTACCGCTCGACCTCATAAAGGGCGTGGTGACGGAATGCGGTATACTCCAGACGGATGATATATTTAAAATGACGATCGATGATATCTTCAGAGGACCGCGTGCACGGTCTCGTTGACACCCATGCCCACCTGGATGAGATCGAAGAAATAGACCGCGTTCTTTCCGGGGCCAGGCAATCAGGCCTCGATGCAATCATAGCAGTAGGGCAGGACCTTCATTCCAACCGGAAAACCATTGAGCTGGCTTCGCAGCACCCCGGGTTTGTTTATCCATCCATCGGACTGCATCCATGGGCTATCGGCAATATGCCCCCATACCAGTTGGAAGAGAACATCGATTTTATCAGGCAGGAACTGAAAAATATGCAGGCCCTGGGAGAGGTTGGCCTCGATTATGATAAAAGGGTATTGAAAACGGCTGGTAAAGATATTCAAAAAGACGTGCTCAGAAAGCTCCTGGAGATCGCGTTGAAAAACAACAAACCCGTCTCTCTGCATAGCCGTTATGCATGGAAAGACAGCCTCGCTCTGGTAAAAGAAATGGGAATAAAGAGACTGGTTTTCCACTGGTACACCGGGTTCAGCGGCACGCTGGCAGAGCTACTGGAAGCAGGCTACTATGTTTCAGCCACACCTGCCGCCGAATATCACGATGAGCACCGCCGCACCATCAGAGAAGCCCCCACCGAAAGGCTGCTGCTGGAAACCGATTGCCCGGTATATTACGGACGTGAAAATAAGTACCGCTCCCAGCCATCAGACGTATTACGCAGCCTGAGGGCGGCAGCGGAAATCAAGGGGATCAGCTTAGAAGAACTTGCAGAAGAGACAACAAGGAATGCCCACAAGCTATTTAAATTGCCTTGAATAGATACAAAATACCAAAGTCTGAGTTTCGAACAATCCCTGAATCCCGTTCACCAGGACACTTATACTTAGAGTATTGAACCTGTTTAGAGTTTAGAGCTTAGAATTTATTATTTGTTTGGATATTGGAATTTCTCAATGTCGGATGGTTTATAATAATAATTGAAATGAACTGGTTCAAAATGATGCATGAGGATATACGGGCTGCCATGGACCGCGACCCGGCCGCCAGGAGCTCCTGCGAAGTTTTTCTGCTTTATCCGGGTTTGCATGCATTGTGGTGGCACCGGGTTGCCCACGCATTCTACCACCATAAGTGTTATTTCATTGCGCGTATGATATCGCAGGTAAACCGCTTCTTTACACAGATCGAGATACACCCGGGGGCAAGCATCGGCAGGCGTTTTTTTATCGATCATGGTGCAGGCGTGGTAATAGGGGAGACTTCAGAGATTGGTGACGATGTGCTGATGTACCAGGGTGTCGTACTGGGCGGCACAACGCTTGATAAAAAAAAGCGTCACCCGACAATCGGAAACAAAGTGGTCATTGGTTCACGGGCCATAATACTGGGTGCGATAACCATCGGTGATGGGGCCAGAGTGGGATCAGGGTCAGTTGTCATAAAACCGGTACCGCCCGGGAGCACCGTAGTGGGAGTGCCTGGAAGAATAGTGGAGGAGCAGCGTGCCGCAAAGATCGAACTCGACCATGACAGACTGCCGGATCCCGTAGCTGAAGCTATCAGGCTGGTGCTTGCAGAACAGGACAAGCTTGCCGAACGTATAAAACAGCTTGAAAATGCAGCAGGCGTAACCTCGCCGAAAGATGCTTTCGAAGACATGGAAACCAGGGTCAAACACCAGTTCGATAATGAAACCTAGACGCCCTACTCTTTTTAATTAAACTGAAATGTTTGCCCGCCTGTTATAAACGGGTTACAATAAATAAATTACCCGCTATGAAATCTATTATTCTTGTAGGTGGTGAAGGCACACGGCTTCGTCCACTGACCTATTCAGTAGTCAAATCCATGGTCCCTGTAGTAAACAGGCCCTTTATTGAGCATGTTATCAGCAGGCTGGCCCAGCATAACGTGCATGAGATTGTGCTGGCTATGGGCTATAAACCGGATTCGGTCTTCGAATATTTTAAGGACGTTGACGAATCTTATGTTAAGCTTACATACAGCCTGGAGGAACAACCGCTGGGTACCGCTGGGGCCGTTAAATTCGCCGGCCAGCATGTTGATGAAACGTTTTTTGTTCTCAACGGGGACGTTTTCACAGATATTGATTATAGCGCCATGCTGAGTTTCCACAGGCAAAACAAAGCCAGGGTCACCATTGCCTTAACCCATGTCGATGACCCCACCAAATTCGGTGTGGTTGAGACCACCGAAGACGGCAGAGTAATACGTTTCACCGAAAAACCAAAATGGGAAGAAGTCAGGAGCCATTGGATCAATGCCGGCATTTACATCCTGGAGCCTGAGGTACTGGATTATATACCTGAAAACATTTTTTATATGTTTGAGAAAGGGGTATTTCCGGGCATGCTGGAAAAAGGAGAGCCGGTATACGCTTACAACAGCGAGTCTTACTGGATAGACATGGGCACACCTGCCAAATATCATCAGCTCAATGTTGATATTCTATCGGGCATATGTACATCGCCGTTGCACAAAGCTGAGCCGGTTATTACAGAGGCCAGGACAACACTGGCTGCAAAGGCAAATGTAACGGGACCGGTCATGACAGGCGCCGGGTGCATAATCGAGGAAAATGTTAAACTGGAAGGCCCGGTAATCCTGGGAGACCACTGCCATATAAAAAGGGGCGCACGCATAATGAACTCCATCCTCTGGGACGATATCACCGTAGGAGAAGAATCATCTATCATTAACAGCATTATTGCCAGTGGTGATAATATAAAAAATAGGACAAGCATTGAAGGACTAACCATCAATCATGAAGCTCCCGCCGAATCCGGCGGGAAGTAAAACACTTTGGAGGCGTAATGGCTGAAAACATAAAAAATGTCGCGGAACAGGATTTTAAAGCTGCTGTCCTTGACTCGCAAAAACCTGTGCTAGTAGATTTCTGGGCAGTCTGGTGCGGTCCCTGCCGTATGGTAGCGCCGATCGTCGATGAGCTCTCAGAAGAATACAAGGAAAAGATGGCATTTGCCAAAGTAAATGTTGATGAAGCTCCTAAAATAGCTTCAAGCTATAACGTTATGAGCATTCCCACTATAATTGTCTTCAAGGAAGGCAAGCCCTTTGAACAGGTAATCGGCTACCGCCCCAAGAAGGACATACAAAAAGTCATAGAAAAGGTATTGGGGCAATAGGAAACAGTTGACAGACGTATCTTACTGGACCGCTTTCATAGCCGGCCTGTTATCGTTTTTCTCACCATGCGTGCTGCCGCTGGT
>JAFGLP010000065.1 GCA_016927965.1 Dehalococcoidia bacterium | reverse complement strand
GCATCACTGCCGCCGACCTCTTTCCAGTTGGTGATCTTGCCGGTGTAGATAGCAGAAAGCTGGGCAGTTGTTAATTCCGATACCGGGTTGGAAGGATTAACAATTACTGAAAGGGCATCGCTGGCAACCTGAATTTCTTTAGGATTTACCCCCTTGGCTTTGGCCTGATCGATTTCCTTATCTTTTATCAGTCTTGAAGCTTGGCAGATATCCGTGGTACTGTCGATAAGAGCAGCTATGCCTGCCCCGGAACCGGGGCCGCTGACCGATATGCTTACCTTTTGATTAACTTTCATGAAGTTCTCTGACCATACTGAACTGAGGGGGGTTACCGTGTTAGAGCCTATGATTTTAAAGGACCCCGACAAAGCTGGTGTTGTTGTGGTTGTTGTCGCCGGGGTGCTCGTAGTGGGAGCACTGGCGCATCCCACGACAATAGATAATAGAAGCACCGCTGCCAGGGATATAAACCACTTATTTTTGCGGGCTAACTGCAAATTAATCTCTCCTTAAATTGTATTTCGATGGTTTCTAAGCGCTTAGTCCATCTTTACCCATTAGAAAGTATGCAGGAGGACCGTTAAAGATGCTTTAATGGTATGTTAAATTTTTGTTAAATCCGGATGTTATCCGGGCAGATAATTAATGGAGGGGTAAGCAGAAGCTGAATGTTGAACCTTTGCCCTGCTCGCTCGAAGCCTGGATGTTACCGCCGTGGGCCAGGACCGTATGCTTGGCAATGGCCAGTCCTAAACCGCTGCCGCCTTTTGTGCGGGCCTTGTCAGCCTTGTAGAAACGCTCAAAAACATGGGGCAGGTCTTCTATTGAAATCCCGATGCCGGTATCTGAGATATCAACAGAGACCGTGTCTGCATCTGCCCTCGTTAAAATCAGTACCTGCCCGCCGGATTTATTGAACTTGACGGCGTTATGGACCAGATTCACGATAGCCTGCTTGATACGGCCGCTGTCGGCCCTGATCTCAGGCAGACCGGGTGCCAGGCTGGTGGACATACTCACTTTTTGTCTTTCTGCTAAGGGCTCTAACTGTTTAACGACCTCTGTGATAATAGAATTGAGATTTAAAGAAGTGATTGTAAGATCAGCTTTTCCGGTTTCCATGCGTGTAAGTTCAGTTAATTCAGAAACCGTTTGGGTTAACTGGTCGACCGCAGATTCAATCCTTGCAAGGAAGTCCCCGGCGGCTTCCTTATCATCTATTGCGCCGCCACGCAGTGTCTCTACCATGGCTTTGATGCCTGAAATGGGAGTCCTCAACTCATGTGAGATATTGCCGACCAGTTCTTTGCGCATGGTCTGCAGGTTTCTAACTTCCGTGAGGTCCTGGAAAAGAAATAATATTTCACCTGTTTTGCCTTCAGCCACAGGTGCGGCTACCATTCGCAGAAAGCGCTTCTTTACACTGGATTCGAACTGAGAGGATTGCTCCTTATTGGTCTGCATACTCAGTTTCAGCGCATCATCAACTTCATGATCATGCACCACCTCGATAACAGGTTTTCCCAGAACGTCCTTATCCTCGAATCCAAACAGCTTCCCGGCGGCCCGGTTAATAATTAAGATACTGCCTTCGAGATCGGTCAGTATGACACCGTCGATCATATTGTCGAGGACAGTAGACAGTTTGGCCTTTTCTGATGACAGTGCTTCCACCGTTATTTTCAGGTTTGAGGACATTTCGTTGAAGGCGTTCCCGAGCTCCCCGACTTCGTCCCCTGTCTGTACTACAATCCTGTTACCGAGTTGACCGGCGCTGATTTGATTGGCCGCTTTGGTTAGTTGCCTTATCGGTTGCGTGGTCTTTCTGGCTATAAGCGCGACGGCCGCTATCATCAGTAAGGCAACGAGCACCATTGCCAGGATAATAGTCATCGTCAGGTGCCCTGCTGATTGTTCGACGCTTGTAAGCGGTAGAGCGGTCCTGACTACCCCCAATATCTTATCCTGGCTGGATATCGTGACAGCCAGGTACATCATATGTTCTTTGTAAGTGGTACTGTAGCGGGTGCTTTTGCCCAGGCCAGTTGTCAGCGCATCTTTAACTTCAGGACGTGTTAAATGGTTTTCCATGGCAGAAGGGTCTTCATATGAGTCACCTAAAACCCGGCCGTCGGCGGCAATGATGGTCACCCTGGCATCTGTTGCCTGGTTTAACTCCTTTACAAAAGCATCAACATCATCCCCCTGAATAAGTAAAGGTAAAATGGCTTCAGTGATAGTCCTGGCCTCTTCTTCCAGGTGATAGCGCAGGGTATCAACCTGTGAGTCTCTTACAAAGTTCACCAGGTATGCCCCGATAATGCCCATACTTAAAAGTATGAGTACAATGAAGGGAACGGTAATACGCCACTGGATACTTTTCAGCACTCTTAACCCTCGAGCTTGTAGCCGGTCCCCCTGACAGTAACGAGGTATTTGGGATTGCCGGGGTCGCACTCGATTTTCTGCCTCAGCCACCTGATATGCACATCTATAGTCCTCGTATCGCCAATATACTCATATCCCCAAAGTTTTTCAAGCAGCTGCTCTCGGCTGAATACCAGTCCTTTGTTCCGGGCAAGAAATGCCAGTAATTCAAATTCCTTAGGTCTCAGTTCCAGCACTGTATTTGATAATAAAGCCTGGTGCCGGTCAATATCGACTTTAATATCACCGACATGTATTAGCTTATCTTCACCCTCCTGTGTTTCCGTAATCCTGGCTCTGCGAAGCATTGCTCTGACACGGGCTATCAGCTCTCTGACGCTGAAAGGCTTGGTAATATAATCGTCTGCCCCTATTTCAAGACCGACTATTTTATCCGTCTCATCAGCCTTGGCGGTTAGCATTATTATAGGTGTATTTATTTCCTTTCGGAGTATACGGCATACTTCAAATCCGCTCAATTTAGGCAGCATAACATCGAGAATAATGAGGTCGGGTTTTTCTTTGCGCGTCACATCCAGTGCCTGTTCACCATCAATTGCCGTTACCACGTTGTAACTCTCTTTATTCAGGTTGTATCGGAGAGCCTCAAGTAAATTAGCGTCGTCTTCAACGATTAATACTTTGTTTGGCATAGTAGTTTTAATACCAGCATGAAATTGAAAATTAACATGCCCTTCCACGAGTTTTTAAATAACCACCTATCTTAGCCCTGCTACCAGCAAAGCATACTCCAATGGAATGTCACCTTTCAATAATAAACAACATCCTACTGGAAAAACCAGCAAGATGTTGTTAAGAATACTTATTTTGGGTCGGAGAGCCTAGGTCTAATAAGCTTCCTGGTAAAGCTTTGTAATATCGTTCAGGTCGCTGACAGGGCGCCCGTTGAACATCACGCACATATCGTTGATGGCGTGAAGGGCGCACATATCGAAGTTGTCCCCGGGAACGCCGACCTCGCGTAGTCCCATGGGGTGCCCTGACTTTTTCATGAGGTCTTCAACGGCGTCTGCTGCGGCCAGGGCTGCATCCCGCTCCTTCATTCCTTTAGTAGCAACTCCCATTGCCTGCGCCACTCGTGCCAGCTGCCCGGTGGTGTGGTCGACGTTATAGCGCATTACCTTCGGGATCATAATGCCGCAGCCTAATCCGTGCGGGACGTGGTAAAGGGTCCCTACGGTATGCGCCATGCCGTGCGCCAGTCCGGTCTGGGCTACGCTGAATGCCCATCCGGCCATGGTGGCGGCAATCTGCATATTAAGCCGTGCGTTCTCGTTTTTCCCATCTTCGATGACGATGGGAAGGTTCTCGCTGATCAGCCGTATAGCGTGCAATGCCAGGCCGTCGCAGATGGGATTGTTCATCAGGCTGGTCATAGCCTCGACAGCATGGGTTAGTGCATCCATAGCAGTGGCGGCAGTCATGCCTTTAGGCAGGGATACCGTCATCTGCGGATCAAGGAGGGCTACATTA
The DNA here is from genome assembly GCA_016927965.1 of Dehalococcoidia bacterium. Next base: position 3,588 of record JAFGLP010000065.1, on the reverse strand, counting down.
GGCACGATCATCTGGTCGGCCATGAATACCTTGCGTCCCGCGCTCTTACTGGTCAGAACCGCTGCGATTGTCACTTCGCTACCGGTGCCTGATGTAGTTGGAATACAAATGTGCGGTGTCTGCGGTACATGCAGGACTGATTGCCTGCAATGATCATTTACTTTTCCACCCATCTTAAGGGTCACACAAACACCTTTGGAACTGTCGATGACGCTTCCGCCGCCTACGCTCACGATGCAATCGGCTTTCAGTTCGCGGGCCGCTTCAACGGCTGCATCGACTGAGTCGATATCCGGGTCAGACGGGATTTTATCGTAAATGCCCACACAGAAGTCTGCCAGTGTATCTTTAACCATCTGGGCCAGTCCGGCCTTCCTCACGCCTTCATCGGTGATGATCAGGACTCTGCGACAGCCCAGGTCAACTACGGATTTATATGCTGAGTTAAGGGCACCGTGTCCTGCAACTACATTAGTGGGGCCGCAATAGGCGAAACCAGTGGGGTGTTTATCTGCCCGCATGAGCGAAAACATGCCGGTAGCGGAGGGGTTGCCCATAGCTGATACGTGTACCCGTTTGACCTGTACATACTCATGCAGACCGGGCATACCAAGCTCACGGCCGATGCCTGACTGCTTATACCCACCGAAGGGAGCGAAATCTGAGAACCAGTGATAATTATTGATCCACATCGTCCCGGTGCGGACGCTGTTTGCAACGCGTTCGGCCCTTCCTGTATTGCGTGAGAATACAGCGCCTCCCAGTCCGTACATGCTGTCATTGGCAATAGCTATGGCCTCTTCATCGCTGTTATATTTAATGACACAGACAACGGGACCGAATATCTCTTCCTGTGCGATGCGCATGCTGTTTTTCACATTGGCGAAAATGGTGGGGGCGTAATAATATCCGCCCGGTATGCCGGGGACCTCGACGCGTTTGCCGCCGGTGACGACCTGTGCCCCTTCTTCCTTGCCTATCTTAACGTATCTCTCTATAGTGGCAAGCTGCTCCTTGCTGGCTAGCGGCCCCATATGAGAATTGGGGTCCAACTGGTGGCCGACGCGGATAGCTTCAGCCCGTTTCTTCATCTTCTCAAGGAACTCATCATAAATTTTAGCGGCTACCAGGACGCGTGTGCCGGATTCGCACATCTGCCCCTGGTGGAGGAAAGTGCCGAAGCAGGCGCCTTCCACTGCCAGGTCTATATCGGCGTCGTCCAGGATAATATTGGCTGATTTGCCGCCGAGTTCAAGTGTGACTTTTTTAACAGTGCCGGAAGCCATTCTCATTATTTCACGTCCGACTTCCGTGCTGCCCGTAAAGGCAATCTTATCTACATCCGGATGAGTACAGAGGACTTTGCCCAGCTCTCCTCCGGGGCCCGTGATGACGTTGATTACCCCGTCGGGCAGGCCGGCCGCCTTGGCGGCCTCGGCGATGATGAGTGCGCTGAGTGGTGTGGCGGATGCGGGTTTTAGCACAACGGTATTGCCCATGGCAAGGGCGGGCCCTATCTTCCAGAACGCCATATTCATAGGGAAATTCCAGGGGATAATACCCACGCATACACCGATAGGTTCCCTGCGGATCATCTCACGCCCTGCTCCAAAACTATTTCCCTGGATCGGGATGTCCTCTTCCCAGGGGAACTGCGTTGCTGCCATCATGCCTACATTACGCAGAAAGCCGACCATGCCCATGGCCGACAATTTAGAGAAAGCTACTATCTGCCCAGCGTTCAGAGATTCGGTTGAGGCCAGGCGAAGGCTCTGCAGATCCACCTGATCGGCAAAATCCTGTAATTTAGCCATACGGGCTGCCGGCGTCAAACCGCTCCAGTCGCTCCGGTCGAATGCCTTGCGGGCCGCTGCAATAGCCTTTTCAGCGTCTGCTGCCCCTGCCTGTGCTACGGTGGCGATGGGTGCTTCACTCCCCGGATCAATTACTTCGAAGGTCTTGCCGCTGGCGGCTTCGACAAACTGTCCGTTGATAAATAACTTATAATGATCCATCGTTATCCTCCCTGTTTATTATGAAAACATGCATCAAAATGATAAATTATCAAATGATAGCAATTATATCACAGGGATTGGTGTACGGGATTTTTCAATGAGTTGTGCAATGCTTTAAAATTAATGTACTGATAGATTGCGGGAGGGAGTTGAAATGGCTGGGAAAAGAGCAGAAGACAGCAAATATAATAAAAAGCTGGTGGCGGTGTGCGGTCTTTTCTGCAAAGCTTGCAGTATTTATATAGGTAGCACGGAAGAACCGCAGAGACTGAAAGCTATAGCAGAACAGTTCGGTAAAGAGCCGGAGGAGGTAAGGTGCGAGGGGTGCCGTTCCGACGTGCGTTTCACATATTGCCAGACGTGTAAAATGTATAAATGTGCTGCTGCTAAAGGGATTGATTTCTGCGGCGAGTGCGAATCATACCCCTGCGAAGACCTCAGGGAATTTCAGAAAGCCATGCCGCATAGGATAGATCTGTGGAAGTCGCAGGAAAGTATCAGGGAGGCAGGCCCTCAACAATGGTACGCGGAGATGATAGAAAGATACTCCTGCCCAAACTGCGGAATTATTAATTCGACTTATGACCGCAATTGCAGAAAATGCGGTACATCCCCAAGCTGTCCATATGTGGCTGAACATGGTGAAGAGATAAAACGGCAGCTCAAAAGCATGCAATAAAACAGGTTGTGCTTTGTGGATTTTTAGTCAGGCTGAATTCGTTCAGCGGGAATTGACCGCGTTTACTTTGCCGGCGTAAAAACAGTGCCTGCCGTCCTGATCATCCAGTTGACCTTAGTGCTGTCAGCGTACCAGATGGTCAGCGGATATATGTTGCCCAGCGATACGATTGCTATGTGAGGTGGTTTACCCTGAGCCAGGTAAGAGTGCTCATTGAAGATGCTGTCATCCACGCCTATCTGAATCCCCTTATGCTGCGCCATAGACGTGTATAGGTATACATAAAATTTACCGCTAAGATTAATCGGGGATATTTCAAAGTCCACCCATGCCGGCTGCTGAAAGGGAAAGGCGCTCAGTACAGGGAACTTGGCAATGGCATATGTCTGTTCATACAGGATGGACTTCATGTCGCTGTCGAGTATATACAGGTTGAATGTTTTTCCTTCCCATCCCATCCCGTATATACCTCCGCATATACGAACCTTGTCGATGCAGTAAGGTACTGTGGTCGGAGTGAATTCTATTAAAAAGCCACCGTTATAGCCAGCCCATAAAGCTGTCCGGGATTGATCGCTATCATATTTCAGCTCCATTTCACGCTTTACCAGGTCTATAACTATGAATTCGGCAGCTGCATTATGCAGGGAAACAGAGTACTTGCCAGGCTTGTTTTTAATAACTGTATAAGTCAGGGTTTTGGTTAAACCGGGTTGAATCGTGGTTAAACGGGTATTTAATTGCGTACCGTTTATTATCAACGGCTCATCGAAATTACCAGATATGCCGCCACTGTTAATGACGGTTGCTGTTATGGTAATCTCCTGGCCCTCGTTTGCTTCAGGCGGGTCCACCTGAAGGGATGTCACCTCGAAATTGGCCGGCATCAGCTGC
>JAFGLP010000001.1 GCA_016927965.1 Dehalococcoidia bacterium | reverse complement strand
GAGCGCGGACAAAGCGTAACCGAGATCATGGAAACTGTAATAAGCAATCTGCGCAACCTGATATCAAAGGCGGAAGCAGCCGGTATATCATGGCAGGACATTATAATCGATCCAGGTATAGGTTTCGGAAAGACGCCTGAGCAAAACCTGGAGATACTTAGACGGCTGGACGAGCTACAGGTGCTGAAAAAGCCATTGCTGCTGGGGACATCGCGGAAGTCTTTTATCGGGAAAGTGCTGGATGCAGAACCTGATGAGAGGGAAGAGGGGACGGCTGCAACCGTTGCCATCGGTATAAGCAGGGGAGCCGATATAGTGCGGGTACACAATGTCCGCCAGATGAAAATGGTATGCCGCATGAGCGATGCAATCGTGAGGGTAAAATAGTATTAATGGCCGAGGTTTTTATAGGGATAGGTTCCAATATGGGTAAAAGGCAGTCTAATATTGCCCGTGCTGTAGAGCAGCTTTCCGCTTGCGGTAAAATCAAGCTGATGTCGTCTTTGTTTGAGACTGAACCGGAGGGATATAAGGACCAGATTGACTTCCTTAATTGTGTTGTCAGCATTGATACTGACACGGGGGCAGACGAGCTTCTCAATATACTTAAGGACATCGAGAATGCTGCGGGAAGAAAGCCTTCGTTTCGCAATGCGCCGCGTCCTCTGGATCTCGACATACTATTTTACGGCAACCAGATAATAAAAAAGGAGGCACTGGAAATCCCGCATCCACGGTTGCACGAAAGGTCCTTTGTACTGGTACCGCTGGCTGAGGTTGCCCCGTTCTTACAACATCCTATTTTACATAAAACTGTTCAGCAGATGTTGAGCGAATTATCAATGGGTAAAAGGATTAACAGGTGGGGCAGTTTGGAAGTGCATCTGGCAAGGAGTTGATATGTATTTTATTGCAATAGAAGACAGCTTCGAAGCGGCGCATTTTCTGCGTGAATATGGAGGAAGGTGCGAGAGGCTGCACGGCCACAGGTTCAAGGTTGTCGTCAGAGTGAGATCGGCTGTGCTGGATAATTCCGGTATGGCCTATGATTTCACCGTATTAAAGGAGCAGGTCAAAGGATTGCTGGCTGAGTATGATCACTATTGTCTCAATGAGGTACCGCCTTTCGACAGGATCAATCCGACATCAGAAAGCATCGCTGAAACCATATACGGACGACTGGCAACCTACTTTAAGGAAAGTGTGATACTGGATAGTGTCGAGGTCTGGGAATCACCTAATTCCTGCGCTGTATATAAACTCTGAAAGATTCAGCAGTTCATATTGGGAGGCAGCAGGTTAGGGATGCCATCCTGGATGGAGTAAGAGTGGTTACATTTACTGCAGAACAGAGAACCGCTGACAATATCACCGTTGTTACTCTCATTTACACTGAGCTCAAGGGGTCCCTTGCATACAGGGCATACGATAATTTCCATAATAGATTCTTTCATAATCACATCCAGTTAAATATGCTTGCATGAATCGGGCGGGGAATCACGGCCTCTTCCAGATGAACATTTTATCACATCGGTTCATTCAACAATAGCTGACGGACGCGGCTGGAAGGGGTGTATTCTGAGGTAATGGGAATACAGGAAAGGATAAGCTGCTTTTAAATGCTCGATATAATCCAGCCATTCTACACAAAGGTATTGGAAAACTCTCCGAATATCAGCAGTTATATGAGCGACGTCATTTTGGGGAAGCTCCGATAGAGAAGGACGCGTTTCCAGTTCCTCCATTAAATGAAATGCAGAGAGCAGCAAATCGGTAAAACGTTCATGCTCGAGCAGGTTTGGGTTTTCTATGAGTAATAGCATAAACTCCCTTTTGCTTAAAAGGAAAGACTTCAATTCATCCAGGTCAATTTTATTGAAGCTATTAGTAATTTCTTTGGCGGCAAAGGTGTGAGCTTTTTTAAAATCAGCTTTATTCCAGCCTGCCTTTACGTTAAGGTTTGATATGATTGACTCCTTTTCATCAGTTGCATTCATCAGCATGGATGCTAGATAACGGCCCACTTCCGAATAGAAGGCGCCAATAACCATACTCAGCTTCTGGATTTTTTTCTCAGCTTCCCTGCGGGCCATTATTCTTTCAACAACGATGCCTACCAGCAGGACCTCAAGCGGTAAAAAGGCGATATCTCCCAATAAAAATATAAAAATATGATGTACATCGTGGAAAATTACGTAGTGAGCTAAATATATAATGATGGAGATGCTGACCAGAATGGCCCCAATTAATATTAAATCACGGTATTTTTTCATAGTAATTCCCCTATTACGATGACCAGTAGCTTTCTTTATTTTTAAATAATGGTGAGACAGCTTTGAAATCGAGAGTGCCCGCTGTTTGTAGCAACTGGAATACAACTATCTCGGTAGTTGAAATAACAGCTCCGGCATTGCTCAGGTAGTTCATGGCATTTCTCCAATCACTTTTATAGCGGGAGCATACCGCATCGCTGATAATATGGACAAAATATCCATTATTAAGAAAATCCAGGGCAGTCTGAAGAACACAAACATGTGATTCGATGCCGGCGATCATGACATATTTCCTGTTGAGTTTAATAAAGGAATCAAGGAACTCTTTATTCGCATAGCAACTGAACTCTATTTTTTCAAACGGCTTATAACAGTCTCCCAACTTGTGTCTGATGCGTTCCAGAGTTAATCCCAATCCCTTTCTATACTGTTCAGTGGCCAGTACCGGAACATCTAATTTTTGACATGCTTCTATCATCGCCGCTGTGTTTCTCTCGGTATTTTCCAGCACTTCTTTTTTCATAGCTGATGCGAGGTTGGTCTGCAGGTCTATTAATACGAATACTGAATTTTGAGCCGTTATTTTATACCTGTCCATTAATGGCTTGCCCTCCCGATTGAGTAAGTTGATGATGATATTACAGAGCATAATGCCGACTGTCAAAAAGTCCATTTGCTCTTACACGTCCATTACGATATTATTCACTATGCATCATCAACCTATCAGCAAATAGGTCCCGGAGGAATTTTTCAGGAGCGGTTAATATGAAGATTGAGCATGTAGAGGGAAGAGACGCTGGCAAGCTGATGTTATATGCGTTGAGCACGTGTATATGGTGCAGAAAAACCAAACAGCTGTTAACGGATGTGGGGGTTGCATATGACTACGTGTTTGTCGACTTGCTCACAGGGCAGGACAAGGACGACGCTGTGGCGACTATAACCAAATGGAATCCTGATTGCTCATTTCCCACCCTTGTCATCAATGAGGACAAATGCATCGTGGGCTTCAAAGAAAAGGAGATAAAAGAGGCGCTCAAAGAATGATGGCCGATACTGACATAACTCCCGAAGCAGTTGACCGGGCGTATTTAATATATAAAAGAGAGGCTGAAAGCGGCGGGTATCACTTGAATCCGGACACTGAATTCACCAAAGGCCTGATCAACGGGCTGCTGGTCAACGAGCGCAGGTATGGATATCAGTCGTGCCCATGCAGGCTGGCCTCCGGTACTAAAGACGATGACCTCGATATCATCTGTCCCTGCGACTACAGGGACCAGGATATAGATGAGCAGGGCGCATGTTACTGTGCTCTCTATGTTTCACAGAAAGTAATTGATGGTACAATGGAGCTGCATTCTATCCCGGATAGGAGGCGTTCTCAGAAAGAAGGAAAAACTTCAGCAAAAGCAGGCGCCGCAGCTTTGACTGAAGACCTATCTTACCCTATCTGGAGATGCAAAGTCTGCGGTTATCTGTGTGCACGGGACGGACCGCCGGAAGTCTGCCCGATATGCAAGGCCAAGAAAGACAGGTTCGAGCGATTCCTTTAATTTCCGGATAGATCGGCCTTTGATTAACCCTGTAGAACAATGAAATCAACGGCCTGTCGGTATACCCAACATGATAAGAGATTCCGCCGATAGAATTCTGAAAAATTTTAAATTAAACCGTATTGCATGGCTGCAAAGGCACGGTTCCGTGTTCTTCCCATTCTGGGACATGGTGTTTAAGTATCCTCCTCTGGCTGTTTTCAATGCATTTCTACGGGCCAAATCGGACATTACCAACTCCTGTATCATACATACCATAGGAGACAGTCATGTCAAGCCCTTTATTTTTCAGTGGCCTTTCCATGTGCATCACATCTCTCAGGCAACCGCTTATAACCTTGTAAAGGATGGAAGCTTCACGCGTTCAAAGGAGTATCTTAACCTTTTTCTTTCCAGAATAGACAGGAAAAGAGATATTGTATTTCTGGTTTTTGGGGAGATTGATGCACGTGTACATATTTACCTGCAATACGGTAAGAGTGGAAAAACCGTCCCTCTTGACAGGCTTATCGACGCTACTGTTGAGAGGTACGGCCAGGCTATCAGTAGGATAAAGGACGAAGGTTTTGCAGTATGTGTACATGGTATACCGCCAGCGGCTAGCAAAGAGTTTATTACAGCCTTGCCCTTTTCCGGCAAACCCAGGGAAAGAAGCGAGATATCAAGACAATTCAATATCAAGTTACGAGAGTTCTGCCAATCAATAGAAGTCCCTTATGTTGATATACAATCCATTGCATCAGATGAAAACGGCTTCATTAAGAAGTACTACCTTGCTGATGAGGTACATTGCAACTGGCGCATAGTCCCCTTTACCCGCAAAATTATCTTAAATACACTGAACAAATCGCAATAAAGGGTTTAGCTGATAGTATGCTTCCCCCTGACCGCTGGAAGTTACAGCCAAATTAAGTATTTTACACGTTGCCGCATATTTAGATTTCGCGTTATAGTAGGTTGATTTAATAATAGAGGGTCTTTTCACATCACCTCCAGCCCTGCTAAGGAGCTTTACAATGAGCCTGCCATTGATATTTGCCGTGTTTTGTGGTGTTTTTGTGGCTGCTGTGCTTGGTCTTGTGATGTGGTTGATTTTTTCGAATCTTAAAGAATTGAAACGTGATAAGAAGTGCGAATCGGCAACCGAATCTAATGAACGCCGATAATTATACAGATCAGGTTTTACCTTCAAACTGCCCCACTACTTAATATTCTACAGAATATTGTATATTTCTATATAATTCTATACAATTTTAGCAGATTTAGCCCAACTGGAATCTGCACATGAAAGGATATCACCCCAATTCTGAAACCGAAGAAATAGTCACTATCAGCGAAGCCAGTCACATGCTGGGAGTCAATGAGGCGACCTTGCGGCAGTGGACGGATGAAGGTAAGTTAAAAGCATTCATAACACCCGGCGGGCACCGCCGATATTCGACATCTGAGTTGAGGAAGTTTACCAGGTCCAGCCGTAAAAAGCTGGGCGTTAAAGACCTTGCAGTTGAGATAGAAGATACTTCTCATATACATAGAGAAATCGCCAGACGGTTTCTTGAGAGCAATCCCAGCTGCCGCCAGCCTGATTATGAGCATCAGCGGCAGCTGGCAGACCTGGGACGGGGTTTGCTGGACCTTTTGATTAAGTATATATGTGAACCTTCTACGCGTGACTCCACAATAGCGGCGGCACGGGAAATCGGCTTAGGTTTTGGCGAAGTGCTGGCTGATCTGGGTTTACCTCTGACAGATTCTGTCAAGGCCTTTCTGTCACATCGAGATCCTTTTATGATTGCAGTCACCCACTTGATAGCTAAAAAGCAGCTTATCCGGGGCAACCTGATGGAAGCAATCCCTATGGCTAACCGTTTTATAGATGAGACGCTGATAAATATGATTAGTGCCCATCAGCAATATTGCGGGAAGAGCACAGAAGGAGAAGATAAATGATATCGATCTCGCGTCTTCTGTGTGGTACCGTAAGCCCGGGTGATTACCTGCGTTATCGCACGCCTGCTGCTGAGAGTAACCGTAAAGATGATCCACAGATACCGAGGCCTGTTATAGTGTGGAATTGTACCAGGCAATGTAATCTAGCCTGCATTCATTGCTATGCAAATGCTGTCAATCCGGGAACAATTGACGAAATGGATACCAGCCACGGCAAGAGAATGATAGCGGACCTGGCTGAGTTTGGTGTACCTGTTATTCTGTTCTCCGGTGGTGAGCCACTTTTAAGGGAAGACCTTTTTGAACTGGCGGGATTCGCAGCAAAACAAAATATGAGAGTAGCGCTCTCTACTAACGGTACGCTTATTTCTTCTGAGACAGCTAAAGTAATTCAGGACATTGGATTTGCCGAGGTAGGAATCAGCGTGGATGGTATTGGTGAGATTAATGACAGGTTCCGCGGCAAAGACCAGGCTTTTAGTGAAGCCCTTCAGGGAATCAGGAGTTGCATCGCCCTTGGCATAAGGGTCTCTCTGCGGTTGACAATCACCAACTATAATTATGGAGAAATCCCGGCCATATTCAACCTTGTTGAAAACGAAGGGATCAACCGTGTATGTTTTTACCATCTTGCTTATTCAGGACGCGGGAAAGGTCTTCAGGCATTTGATGTAACTCACACACAAACGCGCCGGGTGGTAGATACTATCTGTAAGCATACCCTCGACATGCATAAACGCGGGCTATCCAAAGAAATACTTACAGTAGGCAATCACGCCGATGGCGTGTATGTTTATTTACAAATGCTTAAACAGGATCCGTCAAGAGCAGCTAAGGTCCTGGAGTTGCTGAAACTGAACGGCGGCAACAACTCGGGAACCAGGATAGGTGCAATTGACGAGTTGGGAAACGTCCACCCTGACCAATTCTGGCAGCATTATTCACTGGGAAATGCAGTTAATAGAAAATTCAGGGAGATATGGACGGATACCTCTGAACCACTCATGAATAAATTGAGAAACCGTAAGGAATGGCTAAAAGGACGTTGCAGTCAATGTAAGTATATAAACATATGTAATGGCAACCTGCGGGTACGTGCTGAGGCAGCATACGGTGATATATGGAAGGAAGACCCTGCATGCTATCTTACAGACGAGGAGATAGGACGCTAAGATGGCAACTTCTAATACTAAGCAGGCTCTTATTAAGCCCCGGTTAAACCTGGTGGCCTGGGAGATTACACGTTCCTGCAATTTACATTGTGTCCACTGCCGTGCTGCCGCAGAAGATACCCATAATCCGGATGAGCTGTCTACCAGTGATTGTTACGGTTTGATTGACAGTATCCTGGAAGTTGGAAAACCGATACTCATTCTCACTGGAGGAGAGCCGCTTGCAAGACCGGATTTTTTCGATATTGCCGCTTATGCATCATCAAAAGGCCTGAAAGTGGTGATGGGAACAAACGGTACATTGATCACAGCGGAAACAGCCAGCAGACTTAAGAGTATTCCGATATCAAGGATTGCTATCAGCCTGGATTTTCCAGATGCTGCATTGCAGGATAAGTTCAGGGGAAAGGAAGGAGCTTATGACGCTGCTATGTCAGGCATTGACGCTATCAGGCAGGCTGGACTGGATTTGCAGATAAACTGTACTTTAACTAAATTGAACCTGCCCTATCTAAATCAAATTCTACAGATTGCATTAGATAAGAGAGCAGTTGCTTTCCATCCCTTTTTCCTGGTCCCTACAGGCAGAGGTAAAGGATTGGAAGATGTGGAGCTGTCCGCCCAAGAATATGAGGATACACTGAACTGGATATACAGCAAACAGCTTGAATTGGGAGAGAAAATCTTTTTTAAGCCCACCGACGCTCCCCACTATTTACGCGTAGTTAAACAAAGGCAAAGACAACTCAAACAGCAATTACCGTCAATGACTGGTGAATCGAACGCAGCCGGTCACATGCATTCTGTGACACGCGGGTGTCTGGCTGGCACAGGGTTCTGTTTTATTTCACATACTGGAATAGTACAGGGGTGCGGGTATCTCGATATTGAAGCCGGAAATATCAGGAATCAGTCTTTTAGTAAAATCTGGTCAGATTCTTCCCTTTTTACAGCATTGAGGGACCTCAGCAACATTAAAGGTAAGTGCGGAGCTTGCGAATACAAGAAGATATGCGGAGGCTGCCGTGCCCGTGCTTATGAGGCAACAGGGGATTTCCTGGAGTCTGAGCCTTATTGTTTACATCAGCCGGAGTTAAAGGAGCAATTGAGATAAATGACCGGCCCAACTATTAATAGTATTGAATCTAAGCTTTTAAGCTCGATGCAAAACGGGTTTCCTTTAATCAAGGAACCCTTTTATGAGATCGGCATAAGGCTGGGTATTACAGAAACAGAGGTAATAAAATTAACAGGGATTTTAAAAGAAAAGGGCATCATACGTCAGATCAGCCCGGTACTGGATGCCAGGAAAATCGGTTATCAGAGTACTTTAATAGCTATGAAAGTCCCGGCAGAAAAAAGGGGAGTGGCCGAGCGCTGCCTTTTCGAACACTCCGGAATCAGTCATGCATATGAACGTGATCATGAGCATAACATATGGTTTACGCTGTCTTTGCCTGTGAAAACCGATATGCAAGTTGAAATACAAAAATTGTCTGATCGTATCGAGGCTGAGTCAACATTGGCCTTGCCTGCTGTCAGAGTCTATAAACTGCGGACCAATTTTGACCTCGAAGAAGCAAGCCAGTTAACGGACCAAGCCTCAAAGGTAAACTGCATGACTGGGGATTTAAAATTATCCGGCGTTGAGAAAAAGGTAATAAATATATTGCAGGCAGATCTGCCGCTAACCGTAAATCCTTTCAACGGTTTCGCCGGGCAGATTAACCTGGGAATCGATGGTTTACTGGACATTTGCTATGGGCTGGTGAAAAAGGGCGTAATCAGGCGGTACGGAGCAGCAATAAACCACTATAAGGCCGGATATAAAGCCAATGCAATGACATGCTGGAATGTCCCTCAAGATAAAGTGGAATCTGTTGCAACAGGATTGATACCAATCAGGCAGGTTAGTCACTGTTACGAGCGGGCAATCAACCCATCCTGGAGATATAACTTTTACGTCATGGTCCATGCAAATACAAAAAATGCTTGCCTGGATATTATAAAAAAAATACATAATGACAGTGGAGTAAACGATTTCGTAGTATTATTCAGTGTTAAAGAGTTTAAAAAAACCAGGATCAAGTACTCGGTATAAAAATGAACCCATATTATTCAATTTTTTTAAATATGAAAACCAAGCGGTGCCTTGTAATAGGAGGCGGAAGAATTGCATTGCGCAAGGTCAACGAGTTGCTGGAGCACGGCGCTGAAATCACTGTAATCAGCCCGACATTTTGTATCGGGTTGAATGAACTTGCCCGCAACGACAGAATACACATCATAAAAAGAAATTATCATGTCGGTGACCTTGAAGGGGCTTATTTAGCAGTGGCCGCGACAGGAAGTAAGCTCCTGAATAATAGAGTGGCTAAAGAAGCACACAATAATAAAGTACTGTTGAATGTAGTGGACGATCCTGATCTGTCGGATTTTATAGTGCCGTCAGTACTACACCGGGGTGATATTACCATTGCAGTATCTACCGGAGGAAAAAGCCCGGCTCTAGCAAAAAAGATCAGGAAGAGATTGGAGACCAGTTTTGCGGCAGAATATGCTTCACTCGCCCGTTTGATTGGTGAAGTACGTACTGAGTTGCATCAGCGGGGGAAAAAAATACCCGTGGCTAGATGGCAAAATGCGATAGATCTGGATATCATGATTGATTTACTTAGAAATGGTGATGAAGCTAAAGTCAGAGAGTTACTGATCAACGACCTTAAAATTCAAGATTGGTAAACGAATAGAAACAAATTTTATGCATATTAATCTGCTTGGAATAAACTATCAGACGGCTCCCATAGATATACGGGATAAAGCAGCCATAAACGTTGAACGCCTGGCGGATGCACTAGCCTCATTACGCAAGCACGTAGCGCATGGCATAATCCTTTCAACCTGTAACCGTACTGAAATCTATGCATCAGGTAACAATATCAGCGATATAAGCAAAGCCAGTGAAGAATTCTGTAAGGACTATCTACATATACCGACTGACAGGCTGTCGCCTTTCATGTATTCAATACATGATGAAGCATTGGTTAATCATATCTTCAGAGTTGCATCTGGCATTGAGTCCATGATCATAGGCGAATATGAAGTACTGGGACAGGTCAACCAGGCATTGGATGCTGCTGAAAAGTCCGGCATGGTAAACCTTCCTCTGAGGCAAGTCTTCCAATACGCTGTCAGGACAGGCAGAAAAGTGCGGGAAGAGACGGGGATAAGTAAATACGCTCTTTCCGTGAGCTCTGTAGCAGTCAATAAGGCGCTTGACATAATACATAACAAAAAGACATCCAAGCTGGTAATAATAGGTGCAGGCGAAGCCGGCAAGCAGGCAATAAAGGTGGCACGAAGCAGGGGCCTTAAAGATATCGTCATTATGAGCAGGACTGTTGAGCGTGCAGTACATTTAGCGAAACAATATGGCGGCAGGCCTGCCGGAACGGCAGAATTGACTTATGAATTACACGATGCTGTCATAGTTATCACATGTGCGGCAGCGCCGCATTCAATATTACGCCATCAGCATGTTGCCGAAGCCATGTCTGCGCGTCATAAATTACCTATGATTATTATAGATATCGCCATGCCGCGAAATGTCGAACCTAATGTAAAAGAGATCAACAATGTCCATCTGTTTAATATAGATGACCTTAATGAACTTGCGAACAAGAATAGGGCGCAACGCGAAATTGAGATCGCTACCGTAGAAAAGATAATATCGCAGGAAACGGATATTTTTATGAAATGGTGGCATACCTACAGTGTCAGGCCTGCAGTCAAAGCATTGATGTCCAAAGCTGAAAAAATCAGGTCGAGTCAATACAATAAAACTATTAAAAAGCTTGGTTATCTTGCGGATTCCGATAAACAAGCGCTTAATCGTTTAACGACATCTATTGTAGATAAAATATTAAGAGAGCCGATTCTATATCTGAAATCTTCGGAAGACGGCAATGATATTACGGAACGGGCGGAATTAATAAAAAAATTGTTTAATCTGGATAGTGCAAGAGATCATGAATAAAAGGATAATCATCGGCTCCCGGGGAAGCAAGCTGGCCATTATCCAGGCCGAATCAGTCAGGGACCAGCTTAAGGTGATGAAACCGGGCATCGACATCCAGATACGTAAAATTGTTACAGAAGGCGACCGCAACCAGGATACCAATATTGAGGAGACGGGAGGAGTAGGAATATTTGTCAAAGCCCTCGAGGAGGCATTGATTAGATGCGAGATTGATGTTGCCGTGCACAGCCTCAAAGACCTGCCTGTTAAACTCCCTCGAGAACTTGATCTGATGGCAACCATTGAAAGATGTGACCCTCGTGATGTATTAATTGGCAGTGAAACTTTTGACAGGCTAAAACCAGGTGCCTGTATCGGGACCAGCAGTGTACGGCGTTATGCACAGGTTAAATATCTGCGGCCTGACCTGCAAGTTGCAGGTATAAGGGGAAATGTTGATACGCGTCTGCGTAAATTAAATGCAGGCAACATAGATGGATTGATCCTGGCGGCAGCTGCCATGTTGCGACTGGGTATGGAAAAGGAGATAACCGAGTATCTTGAGCCGGATAAGTTTATACCTGCAGCAGGGCAGGGAGCACTGGGTATCGAGGCCAGACGCCATGACAATTACGTGGGGTCTCTGGTTGAAAATATAAATCACAGACCGACCTGGTTGGCGGTGAACGCTGAACGGGCCTTTATTGATTTTCTGGGCGGTGGCTGTAGCGCACCGATTTCATGTTTTGCAGTCGAAAAACATGGGAGATTGAAAATAACAGGTATGGTTACAGACAGGGAAGGGAACAGCATGATTAAGGACTCGCTTATTGCTGATGCCGATTGTCCCGAGGAAGCCGGCCATTGTCTGGCAGATAAAATGTTGAAAGCGGGCGCTAAAGAAATTATGGAAAAAATACGATGCCGGTAAAAGTTGGTAAGGTATTTTTGGTTGGAGCGGGGCCTGGTGATCCGGCTTTAATTACCATTAAAGCTGTACAAAGCCTGCAGAAAGCAGATGCCGTAATATATGACCAACTTGTTGCGCCTCAGCTGCTGAACTATGCGAGTCCGCGAGCTGATAAGATATTCGTGGGCAAATCGGCAGATAAACACACCGCCGAGCAAGATGAAATCAACTTAATGCTTGTCCAGCGTGCAAGGCAGGGAGACACTATAGTCAGATTGAAAGGGGGCGATCCCTTCGTTTTCGGCAGGGGAGGAGAAGAAGCTGATTTCCTGCGCGAAAATGCCATACCCTTTGAAATTATACCGGGAATTACCTCTGCACTTGCTGTTCCCGCTTATGCAGGTATACCGGTTACGTATCGGGGTATATCCTCTTCAGTAGCTATTGTTACCGGGCATGAGGACCCCCGTAAAAGTACCTCAAGTATAAACTGGCAAGGCCTGGCGGCAGGTGTGGACACCCTTATTTTTCTCATGGGTATGCAGAATCTTGCCTTGATTACAGGGAAACTGATGGAATGTGGGAAAGCGCCCGGTACCCCTGTTGCCGTTATTAAGGATGGCACTCTACCTGATCAGATTATTGTGACCGGGACTTTACTGACAATCGCTGCACAGGTAAAGAAGCAGGCGATTACTGCGCCGGCTGCAATTGTAATTGGCAACGTTGTTAAACTAAATGAGCGGTTGAGCTGGTATACCAAACTTCCTTTGTTTGGGAAACGCGTATTAATTACCCGGGCAGGTCTTCAGTCCGCCAGTTTTGAAGCGCAGCTTCTTGAACGCGGGGCCATGCCTGTCAAGTTTCCCATGATTAAGATAAAGCCCATTATCAAGAATAGTAAATTGGATACGGCAATAGAGCATTTAAGCTCGTATGATTGGGTTATTTTCACCAGCGTTAACGGGGTCGATATCTTTTTTCAGCGGCTGAAAAAATGTGGTCTGGATGCCAGGGCTTTCTCCGGTGTTAAAATAGGGGCTATTGGCCCTGCAACAGGTAAGCTGCTGGAAAGCTATGGTATTTTACCTGATTATATCCCTCGTGTTTATACCGGGAAAGGTGTTGTTAATGGCATTAAATCACAATATATGCAGGGTAAACGGGTATTGCTTCCCAGGGCTGATATAGCCGATGATGAAATAACTAGAGGACTGATTAAACTAAATGCTACGGTTGATGATATCCCTGTCTACCGTACTGTACGTCCTGAATATGATGTCAACCAATTCAAGAAAATGGTCCTGTGTAAGAAGATCGATATCATTACCTTCACCAGTTCATCCACTGTTAAAAACTTTATCTCAGTTCTGAACAGCAAGGAAATTGCACAAATACATGCCAGAGTCGTCTGTATCGGGCCTAAGACCGCCAGCGTGGCCTCTGATGCCGGTTTTACAGTCAATATTGTTGCAAAGGAGCAGACCATGGATGGATTACTGAGAGCGATGGAAGACTATTTCAGGGAGGGCAATTAAATGGCGGTTTTTCCACAATTACGGATGCGTCGCCTGCGAAACAATCAGGCCTTGCGGTCGCTGATCAGGGAAAACCATGTGGATGTCGGCGACCTTATTTATCCCTTATTTATAGTAGAAGGAAAGGGAATCAAAAAAGAAATCCCGTCAATGCCTGGAATATTCCATTTCTCGGTCGACCGCCTGTCGAAAGAGATTGAAGAGTTATGTATGCTTGGTGTTCCCGCTGTGATCCTTTTCGGAGTTGTAAATGAAAAGGATGAAGTAGGCTCAGGCGCATATCATCCTAAAGGAGTGGTTCAGCGGGCTATCCGTGCTATTAAGAAAACTGCTCCGCAAATGCTCGTAATAACTGATGTGTGTCTTTGCGAATATACCAGCCATGGACATTGCGGTTTAATCTGTGACGGGTATGTTGATAATGACAGCACGCTGCCTCTATTAGCTAGAATGGCCCTCTCACATGTGCACGCAGGTGCCGATATAGTAGCACCGTCAGATATGATGGATGGGAGGGTTAAGGCCATAAGGGAAGCGCTGGATGAAAATGGTTTAATTAACATACCTATTTTGGCCTACTCTGCTAAATATGCCTCTGGCTTCTATGGGCCTTTCAGGGTAGCTGCCGGATCATCTCCCCAGTTTGGCGACCGCAAATCATATCAAATGGACCCGGGCAATTCACGTGAAGCCATGCGAGAAATAGAACAGGACATCGCTGAGGGTGCTGATATTATTATGGTGAAACCGGCTTTATCATACCTTGACGTGATAAGAATGGCGCGCGACAAATTCGACTATCCTCTAGCTGCCTATAACGTGAGTGGGGAATACTCTATGGTGAAGGCGGCCGCCAGCAAGGGTTGGCTGGACGAAAAGCGTGTTATCCTAGAAATACTGGGATCCATTAAACGGGCCGGAGCGGATATTATACTGACATACCATGCCAAACAAGCCGCCCGCTGGTTAATGGAATATAAAAGTAATTTATGAAAGGCCTGCGCAAATCACAGCAGCTTTTTGAGGAAGCCCAGCGCTACCTACCGGGTGGTGTGGATAGCCCTGTACGCTCATTTAAGGCTATAGGCGGCACGCCTCTGTTCATAAGAAGCGGGAAAGGATCCCATATATATGACGCCGATGGCAATGAATATATCGATTATTTATACTCCTGGGGGCCGCTTATTTTAGGACATGCTGATAGGCGCATCACAACAGCTCTGAAAGGCTGTATTGATAGCGGTACCAGTTTCGGTGCGTCTACTGAACTTGAAACCAGGCTTGCCAGGATGATCTGTGAAGCGATGCCATCAATTGAAATGGTGCGCTTCGTTAATTCGGGCACTGAAGCAGCGATGACCGCTCTCCGTTTGGCCAGGGCTTATACAGGCAGAACCAAGATCATTAAATTCGCAGGATGCTACCATGGCCATTCTGACGGCTTACTTGTAAGTGGAGGGTCGGGTATGGCAACACTTGGGATACCTGATTCGCCGGGTATCCCGGAAGCAGTCGCCCATACTACCCTGGTAGCTAAGTATAACGATTCAAAATCGGTAACAGGACTATTTGAAAAATATGCCGGAGATATCGCGGCCGTCATAGTTGAGCCGGTTGCAGCAAATATGGGTGTCGTATTACCTTCTAAGGCTTTCCTTAATCATCTGCGCAGAATGACTCGAAAATACGGAGCATTACTGATATTCGACGAGGTAATTACTGGTTTCAGGATAGCCTATGGCGGGGCACAGGAAATATATGGAATCAAACCTGACCTGACCTGTCTTGGAAAGATAATCGGAGGTGGCTTGCCGGTTGGCGCATATGGAGGCCGCCGGGATATTATGCAACTGATAGCGCCAGCAGGCAAGGTTTATCAGGCAGGCACTCTTTCCGGCAACCCTCTGGCGATGACTGCAGGTATTGAAACATTGAATTGTCTGAAGATTCGGCGTAATTATCAAAAGCTGGAAGACCTGGGGGCGGCACTGCAGGAAGGATTGGCGTCTGAAGCCTGCTGTGCCGGGATACCTGTCACAATACCACGAACAGGATCGCTTCTCACAATGTTCTTTACTAGTAGGCCCGTAACCGACTATGATTCAGCCAAATTGTCTGACACAGGCCTCTTCGCTTCGTTTTTTAAGGAATTGCTTAGGCAGGGCATTTACTGGCCACCATCACAATTTGAAGCCGCTTTTATCAGTCTGGCACATACAGAGGGTGATATTAAAGCCACTTTGAACGCTACCAGGTATGCTTTAAACAAGCTCTCCAGATCATAAAATAAGACCGATCTATTCCCGCTTGAAAACATATGTACAGCGCATTAGCTTCCATCCCAATCCGTCAAAGGGAATAGTTTATCCAGCAATTTCAGTTATTCCGCAGCCGTATAACAGCCTGTTCAATTCTATTTAAACCCTCTACAAGTACTGATTTTGGACAGGCTATATTCATCCTTTCAAATCCATGTTCCTTGCAGCCAAAAATAATACCGGGTTCAAGCCCCACTCTGGCATCATCACGCACGAAGTTGGCAAGCCTGGCAGCGTCAATACCGCAATTCCTGAAATCAAGCCACAACAGATAGGTCCCTTGCGGTTGAATTAGTTTAAGACCCGGGATCCTGCGATTAATATATTCCCTGATATAGTCAATATTCCCCGCCAGATAAACCAGTAGCTGTGAAAGCCATGGCTGCCCATATCTGTAAGCTGCTTCAGTAGCTGCTATCCCGAAAAGGTTAGGCGATGCAAATCCGTAATTTCTAACCGTTTCTTTAAAACGATTTCGTAAATCCTGATTTGAGATAATGATATTGGATGTTTGCAGCCCCGGTAAATTAAAGGTCTTGCTGGCGGCAGTACACGTGATGGTATTATCTGCGAAAGCAGGCGATATTGACGCAAATGGTATATGTCTGAAACCTGGATATAGAATGTCTCCATGGATTTCATCTGCAACTACCAGTACATTTTTTTCAAGGCAGATCTTGCCCAGTGATATGAGTTCATCTTTTCGCCAGACCCTGCTGATAGGATTATGTGGATTACAGAGAATAATCATCTTAGTCCTGGCGGTTATCTTGTTTTTCAAACCCATGATATCCATACTGTATTGAGTATCGTCCATGCGGAGTGGATTATCCAGCACTTCACGTCCATGGCATTTAACCGCGTCAAAAAAAGGATAATAAACCGGTGTTTGCAGTATGACCTGATCTCCGGGTTCCGTAAAAGTTGATACCAGCATATGCAATGCGGGCACAACACCTGGCGTATAGACCATCCATTCCTTCTCTATATTCCAGTTATGATGTTTTCTCATCCAGGCAATCACTGCATCAAGGTACGATTCTGTTACGCCCGAATAGCCGAAGATCCCATGTCCGGCAATATGCTTTAATGCTTTTATTACCGGCGCAGGTGAGCGGAAATCCATATCTGCCACCCACATTGGTAAGATATCTTTGGCGGAAAAGAACTTTTCCGTAAAGTCCCACTTAATGGAACCTGTGCCTTTTCTTTCTATAATTGAATCAAAATCGTATTTCATTGCATATGATATAACTGCGTAGTAATCATTATAGACCTTTTTCCGGCATTTTCTGTAGCATGTTATAATTATATGTATGTAAGACTCATGTGAGTATAAGTCACAGCCAGAGATACTGGACTAACTTAAATCTCCGATAATTAACCGCTGTTATTAAAGCGACCTTCAGCAAGACCACAATACATGCTTAAAAAGGAATTTATTTATGAGATATAGAAATATTGTGTTTATAATGGCAATTTTTTCTATCGCAATAATTGCTTTAGTAAACGCGTGCAGTGAACCGGCTGCACCTGCCATTTTAGACGTGACCTCTCTGACAATTAAGCCCTCTGAGGTTACAATTGGCGATACATTTAATGTCACAGCCCAAATTACTAATTCCGGCAGCGGGACAGGTATTTATAATGCTGTACTGACGATTGATGGTTCAAAAGTGAATACAAAAGCCCTCTCTATAGCTCCCGGCGCAATAGAAACCGTAATATTTTCACTATCTAAAAATAAGGCGGGCACCTACAAGATAGCAATAGGGGACAGAGTCGCAAGTTTGACTGTTAATCCTAAGCTATCAGCGCAACCTACAGAACTGAAATATGATGATGGCTTTGCTACTGACTATTTAACGGTAGACAAGCCATGTACGGGTTATCTTGTCAGTTTCGACCCGCCTTCAAATCCTTTTACAATTAATTCAGCCAGTATATTCGGACTAATATACGGTGGCCATGGTTTCTTAATCAATGATATCGATCTGCATATATTGGACAAGGATATGAAAACCATTTACAGTACGAAGATTGATAAAGATGAATTCCCGCTGCTGGCTTATATGCCGTCCAATATCGAAAAACAGGGAGCGTGGGCCAGCGTACATATTCCGGATATCAAAGTGAACGGCAGGTTCTTTGTCCAGGTTTATACTGGCACAACCACGGGACAGGGTTTTCGTATGGGAGTAGACGATCAGTTAAATAGCACGCACTCAGATATTACTATCCGCGATAGCGCAGGGGCGGACAGCATTTCAACTGACTGGAATTACCCGATTGCACGCTGGTTTGGCGATAAGAGCCGTGTCAACTGGATGATCAGAGTATCGGGCTTTGACTGGATAACAGAAGAATAGAAACTGGAAAAGCAGACGCGGATAATGCTCTACTTAAAGATACGATTTACCTAAGCTACTAATATGCGAAACCCCACTCTGATTTTTATAGGTGCACATCCTGATGATGAGACCTTTGCTATCGGCGGCACGCTTGCACTTTATGCAAGAACTGGCATCAATGTTTATTATGTCTGTGCCACCCGGGGAGAAGCCGGGACAGTCAGGCCGGAATTCATGAGAGGTTTTAATTCAATCGGTGATATGAGGTGGGCTGAATTGGAATTCGCTGCTTCCGTATTAAAATTGACAGGCATCTTTTCTCTCGGTTACCGCGATTCAGGGATGCCTGGCTCTACTGAAAATCACCACCCGGATTCACTGGCATCAGCTCCGATTGAAGAAGTAGCAAGACGCGTAGTAAAAGTCATACGTGAGTTGCATCCTCATGTAGTAATTACCCATGATCCGATCGGAGGCTACAGGCATCCTGACCATATTGCAGTGCACAATGCGGCTGTAAAGGCTTTTTACGCAGCCGGAGACCCCAGTCGGTACCCTGAGGCAGGTCCTGCCTATCAACCGCAAAAATTATACTTTCATGTTATGTCTCGGCGGTTTCTGCGAATAGCAGTACGGCTGCTGCCTATTTTCGGCAGGGACCCAAGAAAATATGGGAAAAATGGTGACATCGATTTAGTCAGCCTGGCAGAAGTGGATTTTCCGGTACATGCGGTGATCAAATTAACACAACAGGATATCGAAATCCGAGAGAAGGCACGTTCGTGTCATGCCAGCCAGATCAGCGGACCGCCTCAATCAAGGCTCCTGGGGATTATCAACAGGTTTATGGGGCATAGCGATCAATATATGAGGGCTTTTCCGCCTGTTCTTAAACGGCGGCGGGAATCTAACTTATTTCAGGGGATACTATAGGTAACAGCCGCTTTGATTTATCTGCCTATTAGTAACCCTATCCTCTCCTGCCCTTTACTCACAGGCCAGTCACTCCTGGCATTGTAATAGAGATACCAAGTTCCCTTTTGCTCATAATATCTGGCATCACAAGCATAGATATGACTTTTTCTCCACCCTGTGGAAGGTCTCAGGACAGGTTCGTGTCCCAAGCTCTCCCAGTATATGCCATCAACAGACTTCTGCATGATAATGGCAGAACCGCTCTGGTTCTTTTGTTCATTCCAATAGATGCCGTTTTCAAATCCTA
The DNA here is from genome assembly GCA_016927965.1 of Dehalococcoidia bacterium. The sequence goes on along the minus strand of JAFGLP010000001.1, from coordinate 16,427 downwards.
AAAATCCATCTTCACACTTTATTACCTTGATTGAACCGCAGCTTAAATTACATCTTGGATCGTTTTTATTTACGTTGATGATTGGTTGCGGCAGCAGTTCATAATTACCGCAGATGGATGAGGATGTCGCAAGGCCTATGCAATCCGGTTCATTGAAACCGCAATCAGGGATATACACTAAAGATGCGCTGTAATATAGATAATATTTTCCATCATGCTTGACCATGCAAGGATTGCTTACGGATTTGTTGCCGTCAGCGGAGTGCCAGTGCAATTCAGGTTTGATGAGTGTTACAGGAGATGTCCATTTCTTCAGGTCCACTGATTGGCTGACAGCTATTTCAGAATACCATTTTCTACCTTTGACCCATGACAGGGCAAGCGACCAGGGTCTGTATTTTTCATACAGCAGGTAATATTGATTATCCTCAATATAGACATACGGCCTCATAGCGTTTTTTATGGCAATTCCAATATCCTTCCACCTGATCCCATCCCAAGAGATAAAATGATGTATACCCCAGATGGAATGTGCAAATAAATGCCATTTACGGTCAGGCGAATTTTCAGGGAAAATGAACGTGGGATCAGCCAGCACCGGAGATAAGGCAGGATGATCAATGATATATGTTTCCGAGTAATCGCTCCACTTTACAGCCAGTACGTCTTTTATTTTCATCGTTAATACTCCCTACTCGGGATATGGTATAAGTTGTATTTGAGGCATGTATCTGCCAACGTCGGAGCGCCGGCAATCTGCCGTAGCTGGCGTCAGACACACGGCAGCGGCAGCAGCAAACCCGAGTCGTAACCCATCCTCAATTGATTTACTCTTTGACAGGGAGGCCGTTAAACCGGCAAGTACGGCATCTCCAGCACCTGCCGTACTAACTACCGGCACATTGAGCACCGGTATCCGGTATGAACGTCCTTCAAGGATAGCTAGCGCGCCTTCTGCACCCAATGTTATAACAAGCATGGTCCCAAATTGCTTGTAGATTTCAGTGCCGGCACGATAAGCCGATTCAATAGTAGTAACATCTCTTCCTGACAGTTCTGCTATCTCATCTATATTAGGTTTAGCAATGGTCGGATGGCCTTGCATGCCGGCTTTCAAACCGGGACCACTGGCATCAAAGACAACTGGCAAGCCAGATGATCTTGCCTGTTCGACAAGATGCGTATAGAAGGAAGCTTCTACACCTGCCGGCAGGCTGCCTCCAATCAAAACACAGCTTGCATCACGCAAAATACTTATGAATTTTTTATTAAATTCGTCGATGTCTACCTTGTTGATTTCAAGTCCCCTGGAAATCAGGGTGGTTTGACCCTGCCCCTGTTCACCGATAACCACCACATTAGTTCGTGTCTCTCCCTTTACCCAAACAAAATCAGTCTTGCAGCCGCGCTGACGCAGCATTTTGTCCATCAGCCTGCCGGTATCCCCGGCAGCGAAGCCTGTAGCCAGATTATCATAACCGAGTTCACCCAGTACCCAGGACGCGTCAGTTGCCTTGCCTCCCATGCCAAGCACACTCTGTGAAGCGCGAATGGTTTGATTCCACGTAAAGTCTTTAACAAACAGGGTACGGTCAATACTGGTATTCAGTGTTACAGTTACGATCATATTAAACGGGCGATTACTCGCCATTGCCTTCCGTTGATCTCATATGTTCCGCCAGATCAGCACTGCAGATATCCAGCCTTTTCTCACCTCCCGGCAGCAGGTGGGCATACAGTATCGAGCGAGCATTAACTTCGATTCGTTCTACTGCATCCAGTGTTGAAAGCAGGTCTTTGCCGATTGCAAAGAGCCCGTGCCACGGTACCAATACAGCAGCAGCCTGCCTGGATATTATTGACTCCTGTCCTGCCAGTGCCTTACACACATTCTCAGCCAATTGTTCACCATGTATACCGCCGCGGGCATATTCCGCCAGCTTTATTTCCCCAAATTTATACGTATATTCCAGAACAGGTGGGATCGGCAAGTTAACTGCACAGAAAACCATGACATTTCTGGCATGTGCATGAATGACCGCTTGTCCCTGAGGGTAAAAGGAATTTAATAACTTGATGTGTGTGGGAAATTCGCGTGAAATTTTGCCGCTGCCCTCCATTAGGTGGCCTTTCAAGTCCAGCACCAGAACTTCTTCAGGCTCCAATTGCCAGAATTTGTGGGTCCCCGCATAGCTTGGGGACATGACTATTCTATCATCTACTCGAACGCTGATATTCCCCCCTGCTAGGTCGGTCAGATTACGGTCAAGCATCAATTTACCAACCCTGGCTATCAGAGCACGTGCTTCGTTAACTGATGATCTTTCTGTCATGTTAACTCATTCCTGCTTTTTATTATCATATCATTTCTGAATAGAAACCCTGCTACTCATCATTCGGAGAAACCGTTCATACGCATCATCCCAGCCATGATTGGTATGCATTTCAAAAATCCGTGGTTTAAATGACTGCCTGACTATCTCGCGGCATTCTCTTAATGTCCCCACTTCTCCCAATGCGATGAGCTGCTGCATGAAGTTACCGAGTGCAGTCGCTTCTTGGTAACCTGTAATCACGGGGATACCCGTTGCTTCGGAGGTAAACCGGTTTAACAGGTTATTGAGTGATCCCCCACCCACAATATAAATCCGGCTTATCTTATGGCCGAGTACGATTTGCAGCATATTGAGAGTATAGCGGTATTTCAAGGCCAGCGACTCTAAAATACAGCGCACGATAGCCCCATAGTCTTCCGGTGCATCTTGCCCCGTAGAAATGCAGAATTCGGCAATCCTGGCAGGGGAATCGCCAGGAGTTAAAAAGCAGCGGTCATCCGTATCGATGATTGAATGGAAAGCCGGGGCCTCTTCCGCCATGCCAATGAGGTCATCATTTGAATACTGGCAATTATTTCCCTTCCACATGCGCTGGCATTCCTGCAGCAACCACAACGCCTGTATATTTTTCCAGACCAGGTATTTATTGCAGACCCCGCCGTAACAGCTGAAATTATGTTTTAAACCCTCGTTATTAATCAGCGGTGCATTTACCTCCGCTCCGAGTAGCGACCATGTCCCTGAACTAAGAAAAGCATAATCATCATTGTCAGCAGGTACTACGCTGACAGCCGAAGCCGTATCGTGCGTTCCCACAGCAAGCACGGGAATCGACGGAATCTCCAGATCTTTACAAAGCCATTTATCAAGTTTCCCAATGCTGTAGCCCGGCTTTATTACGGGAGGCAGCATTTTACGGGGGATGTCGAAGGCTGTCAGGATATGATAGTTCCATGTGTTTTTATCCAGATCAAAGAATTGTGTGGTCGTGGCATTGGTGAATTCGCAATATCTCTTGCCTGTTAACCAAAAATTGAAGAGGTCGGGAATCATCAGGTACGTTGAAGCGGCTTTAAGCAAGGGAGACCGGTCAAGTATCATGGAATAGAGTTGAAAAAGCGTATTATGCTGCATGAACTGTACACCGGTGCGCCCGTATATCTCATTGCGTGGCATTTTTTCGAATGCCTGCAACATTATTCCATCTGTCCGGGGATCTCGATACGAATGAGGGTTTTCCAATAGACAGCCCTTTTTATCCAGCAGGCAGAAATCATTTCCCCAGGTATCAAGACCTATTGATACCGGCCGGCCACCCTGTTTCTTTACAGCAGCTACCAGGCCTTTTTTAACATTTTCGAACAAGCCTAAAGCGTCCCAGTATATATTCTCTCTAATCTGGATGGGGTTATTGGGAAACCGATAAATCTGCCTGAGTGATACTCTGGAGCCATTGAAACTGCCCACGAAGACCTTGCCCCCTGAAGCTCCCAGGTCCATTGCAACACATTCAAAAGATCTCTTCATTGTAATGCCGATTCATCGTTGGAGTGTTAACCGTATGTATATTTTATGCCCACTGAACCTTTATCTCTACCTTTCTCTTAAATTCCAACCCCAGCCTGTAAATATTGGCTTTTTCCATTTCGCAGACAGCCAGGTGAGCATTAGCCGTAGCTGATATAAGCCTGCCAGGCAATGAAATCCAGAGACCTCCTTTGGCCTCTCTGCCCAGATCAACAGTTTTAATTTCAAGTGTATCCCCGGTGACTTTCCAGTATACGATCTCTTTACCCTGAGTGATGTGCAGGGTATCACCCACAATAGCGGGATGATCATCAAGACGACAAATGCGCAGCAGTCGGCACCCGTGAGGAGGTATTTTTTTTAATTTGATAGCGCTTTCCACTGTTATCCTGTATTCCCTTTTCCAGAAATCGAATATGCACAGTTTTTCACCTTTGGCATATCCGAGTTTTATCATTTCCAGAATATAGTCAGAGGATTTATCAGTCCAGTTGAACACTGCTATATTATGCCAACTGCTCCAGATAGTCTTCGCCGGCGATATATAGAATTCGGCCATTTCATTTTGAAGCAGATCAGCAGGAAGTCCGCCGTCACTCAGCACCGGGGTGAGCAGGCTAACCCATGCTTGTCTTTCTTCGGATAACCTTGTAAGATCGTCACTGTCTATCACCAAACCACCACTCAATCCTATCAGGCTCAAATTGCTCTTCACCTCATCATCGGTTAGGGCCGTATCATAGTTGCGCACCATAATGCAGTCCGGATCATTCCACCACCATTTACGGTGCACTGTACTCAGATTCAGGGTATGTCTGATGTTATTACGTAGGGAAGCAATCGATTTCTCGTTTTTAATAATCGGCGTTGCCCATTTAATATTCCACAGATACGGTGTCCAATTGGGAGCTGTGTCCGGGCCTATCCTTATCGCATCTACTATTCCGATAGCAGATCCGAATGGACAGCCGCATCCCAGTAAAAACGTTTCATCTCCTATGCCTTTGCGGATGGCTTCCATACCTTTGCGGCAAGCCTGCGCCCTTGTCATTTTGGGATCGTTCCTGATCCCGGGTAATCCCCCGGCATATACAAAATCGGTCTTCAAGAAACCAAATCCCCATTCTTTAGCTATTGTGTATAAAAGCGATTGGATATGTTCCTGCACCGCTGGCTGGCTGAGATCCAGAGCATAGCCATAGAAATCGTAGAAATAGCCGCTGGTTATTGGTTTTCCTTTTTGGTCTTTGAGCATCCATTCGGGATGCTGCTGTGCCAGCTTTGATCGAGGGTCGACAACAAAGGGCGCCAGCCATAGACCGGGTGTATACCCCCTGTTATTTATTGTACCGGCCAAGTGTGAAAGACCCAACGAGAATTTGCTGTTGCAGGTTGTCCAGTCGCCCCAGGCCGATTGGTAGCCGTCATCAAGTTGAACAATATTGAATGGTATAATTCGGCGAATATTATCGATGGTATTAAGGTTGTCAATAAACAGGTCGGCCGTTATGGACTGGAAATAATGGTACCAGTGCGTCCATTGCGCCGGCGGCGGTTTCAACGGAACACGTGCATTCATCTGGCAGGCTACTGCTTCTACATAATCGGATACTGGGTCTGTAACCGGCAAATCAATAAATTGGACATATCCCCACTCAGAATGGAAATCCTCTCCGGGTTCCAGCAGGATGCCATCGGCCGGAGCATTCAGTGTCAACTCACCCGATCCTGCATGGCACTTAACATGAAGAACGCCGAACTGGTCAGCAGTCGAGGCGAAACCTGCCAGTATCGCCGATTTTCGGTCTGTCAGCAGCCCCCACCCTTCACCCCAGAAATCCCCTTTGCTTTTACCGATGGGCAGACCAGGATCATAGAGCATCTTATTGATAAACGGCTTCATAACAGGGAGTGAATTAATATCGTACTGATTGCCGTGCCTCAGACCTGAATAAACCCAGTCATGCCACCCCACTTTAAAAAAGTCCAGGAGACGGTGAGTATTCCCGAACTCGATACGACCTCCATTCCTGTGATCCGCCTGTAGCAGATTAATATCAAGCAGGTAAATATTGTTGCTACTGCGATTGGTCACACTTAAACGTAGAAGCAGGAAGGGCTTATTATTATATAAATTGATTACATAACTGAGTTCCAGACCATCTTTCCGATATCTACTGGAAAATATCCACTGCCTGCCATGACCATAAATATCATCCAGCGGTTTTTCATCAATAGACGTCTTACCATCTGTAAAGGAAGCGTATAGCTTTTTGCCCTCATGATTAGAGTAGTTGAGCCCGACCAGGGCATACCGGATTGTGGGGTATGGATTTTCCTTTTGATGGATGGTGATATGGCCGCTGCCAGCTAAAAATATTAATTTCCAGCCGCAGTAATCTATGCAGACTTTTTCATCATGTGTCTGTTCTGACCCCATCTGCCACTCTTGCGATTAACGCTGATACTAAAAAATAAACGCAGGTGCTTACAAGCTATATCCAAATGCCTTGTATTAAAGCCCATAATATAGTAAACCCGTTTTATTGTAAATAGCTCTGAACGCCAGTTACATTCTATTGAGCACGACAGCATTATAGGGTATGCTGAGACCGAATGGATTTAATACGCATGCAGTGTAAGCTGAAACAGGAAGAACAAAACGTCAAGATCATCATGGATGGAATGGTAGCAGGGGAGTTGATATATTCACTGCAAAAAGGACATCAGGCTTTAAATCCTGAAACAGTACGCTGCGAAAATAACAATAGTGTAATAGCCGGGTTCTCAGGTGGAGAAATACGTGATGAAATACAGGTTAATGAAAATCTAATTAAGGTAGTCAGACGCTGGACTATATTGGAACCCGGCAAATGGCAGTTGAAATTCGGTTATGTACCGGATGCGTATTTGACACAGTGGATTGTCCCTGCAGTGATGTATCAGAATAACAGTATGGGTACGGGGCGTTTCCCGCGTGGAGGCATGGAAAAGGGCTGGTCGTTCAGAGAGGACAGGATACCTGTGCCCTCATGTTCAATTGTCCACAATGGGAACGACTGGCAGGCCGTTTTCGCCAGTCCCGCTGAAAACGAGAATGAACTATCGAGTGTCAGAACATATTTGATAGACAGCCATCCGGCTTTTGAAATAGAAGTCCCATATTGTGAAGAGCCATTCACCTATACTGAAAAAGGCATCCTTTTAGGAGGACTGAGCAGCAAAACTCAGAAGTTGTTTGAAATTAAGAAAGCACCAGTTGAATACCAGCGGACGTTTTACATAATGTCAGGCAAATGCATGCATACAAGCGAGCTATTTATATCCCTTGCATCTGCTGCACTGAACGAATTGGGGAATGAGACGGGCAGTAGTGATATACATGACTGGTCACAGATTGCGTCATTGAAATTCAGGCACTTGAAATACCTGCTTATAGATAATGCCAGACTTACCGCTATCAAGATGGGAAAAGGAAATGGACTATTTCAATCATTCTATGAATACACTGCCGGGTCGTTTCTGGTCAAGGGGCTTGAAGCTGCAACTATCTTTGCCAAAGCAAGTAGGGAAGTTGCTAATAAACAATATATGGATATCGCGGAAAGGATCGGGGCATTCTTTCTGGAAGGTGCATTGCCTAATGGAATGCACCGTGATTGTTACTCGTTGAAAAACGGAGAATGGGGGGGATATATGGGAGTAGGCACGCCTGAGAATTTGCAGAAGGGAGCAAACGCCAGGTGCAACGGCGAGGCAATGAAATCATATTTAAAGCTATACCAAATACTCAAAATATCGGGCATTAATCGGGAACAATTCATAGACGTGGCAAAAAGCAACGCCGGTTTCTATATTGAGCATCAGCTAAAAGGGGCTGATGAGGGCAGTTTTGGCAGATGGTGGAACACTGACGGCAGTCCCATGAATACGCTGGGCACCAACGGTGCCTATATCGTTAGCTTGCTGGTTGAACTGGAAAAGATCGAAGGGAAGAGCAAGGAGATCAATAATGCATTGGAAAAGGCCGGCAGATATTACTCATCCCTTATCGATAAGAACGGCTTTTATGCGGACACTCTGGATGCTGACTGTGTGGATAAAGAAGCAGGCTGTGCATTGCTGAGGGCCTTTCTTGATCTATATGAAAGGTCGCATGATGAATCCTATCTTAATTATGCCAGGTTATCGGCCGGATTCGTTTTGAGCTGGATGTTTACCTACAATGTTAAATTCAATCCTCATTTCCCGCTTGGCAGGCGGAACTTCAAAACGGCAGGCATGACATCCGTGTCGGTGGCCCATCATCACCTGGATTTTTACGGTTTATCAATTGCCTATGATTATCTCAGATTATGGGAAGCAACCAAAGATAATTTTTGGAAGAGATGCGCACTGCTCATGATCGAATCATGCGGACAGCTTATCTCCAGTGAACAAGACCGATTAGGCAGGTCACCGGATTTCATTGGATGGCAGCCTGAGCAGATAAACCAGACCAACTGGGACTACAAACACCGTATTCTCGGCACAAAGGGCAGGTTTCACACGTGTGTGGCCTGGGTAGTAGTCCTGACATTGGGCGCTATGCTGGATATACGGGAAAGGTATCCCGAAGTCCTCAATTTCAAGCTTGCGGAGTAATGCCCTTTTTAGCTTCCATCTCAGCAATCTGCTCCAGTATCTCCTGGTAGCGTTTTTCTGTGATCGGGTAGAAATAGAGGACTACCGCTGCCAGCAAGAAGATCACAGCAGTAATGGGACCTAGAAATAGGCGAATACCAAGCTGTGCGCTCTCCGATTGAGGCACTAGATTCGCCACATAACCCATAGCATCCAGGGTCATCCCCATGATAAAACCTGCCAGCGCCTGCCCAATTTTAAGCCCCCAGGTCCAGATACCAAAGAATGCTCCTTCCCTGCGTTCTCCGGTCCTCAGATAATCATATTCTATGGAATCTGCGACGATGGCATAAGGCATAGCATAGAGGAATCCCATACCGATACCCAGAAATACCATCATGATAAGGTTGAAGGCAACACCCATAGTATGCCCCATGATAAACAGTACCATTACACCAACCGCCATGATAATGAATCCGGTGCCGTAAACCAGTTTCTTTCCTGTCTTCTTGCTCATGGCGACGCTGACCGGGATAAAAAGCATGGCAACGCCTATGAGAATGAGCATAGCATAGGTTGTCATGTCCTCAGCGCCCAGAACGTATTTGAAATAGTAGATGACAATCCCGCTGGCTACAGTAATGCCCAGGATGTGCAATATATATGACAAAAGTATGAGGAGGTATGGTTTATTCTTAAAGACCTCCCTATATGTTTTCCAGAAACCCATAGACATGGCGGGTCTAACTGCGGTGGATTCTCTTACAGAAAACACGGTGGTCAGGGTTGAAACAAGCAGTACTGCGCCGAAGATTATACCCATAAGGATGAAGCCAAGGTCCTTGTTAGGGGCCATGGCGACAATTGGCAGGGCCAGTCCGGCGCCAAGCAACGTTCCAATGGCAGCAAAGGCAAAACGGTACCCGTTGAGCGATGTTCTTTCGTTGTAATCTGTAGTAAGCTCGGGACCCAGTGAAGAATAGGGTATATTGACTGTGGAGTAGGCTGTACAGAGAATAATATAAACAATCATGGTATAGACGAAGAGCACCGGCTGGCTGATGCCTGAACCAGTTACCAGCGCCGGGTTGGTAAACATGATTATCATGGCAATAAAAAGAGGTATTGAGCCGCCCAGCATGAACGGTCTGCGCCTTCCCATACGGGTCTTGGTCCTGTCTGAAAGATAGCCTATTATCGGGTCGTAGAAAGCATCCCAAATACGGCCGACCATGAGGGCAATACCCGCAAGGCTGGCAGCCAGCCCGACCGTATCGGTCAAATAGTTTAGCAGCACGAATGCCGTTGCCGTGAAGAACAGGTTGCCTCCGAAATCGGCAACGCCATAGCCGATTTTAGTCCCGACTGATAGTTTATTTTCTGCCATCTCAAACCTCTTAATTTAAATTATGCCTGGCCAGTCCGGCCTCGATCTTCTTCAGGTTTTTCAGTCCTTTTACGGCCAGTTCCTCGCCGGTTTCAGCGAACTTGCGCCAGATGCAGCACAGGCGGTTCAACTCCGTAAAGCCCGGATCAAAGGATTCGATAGTCAATGGACCTAAGTAACCAACCTTTTTAAGTGATGTAAAAAGCTCTTTCCAGGGGACAAGTCCGGTACCGGGTATGCCGCGGTTATTTTCACAGACATGCATGTAGCCAAGGTACTCCTTGCCACATAATTCTACTGCCTCTTTAAAGCTGGTCTCCTCGCGTATCATATGAAAGGTGTCCAGGTGCACTTTAACGTTGCCGGTCCCCACTTCTTTACAGTACCGGATGGCTTCATCAGCGGTATTAAGGAAATGCGATTCGAATCGGTTGAGCACTTCCAAGGCAAGAACAAGACTGCTCTGTTTTTGGGCGTATATGGCAGCTTCCCTCATACAATCAACCGACCACCTCCACTCATCCTCAGTGCGTGGCTTACCGGAGAGATATCCCCAGGTAGCATAAAAAACTCCGCCCAGTATTTTTGAGCCCAATTCGTTGTTGATATCGACGACCATTTTGATAGTCTCAACGCCTTTCCTGCGGATGGATGGGTCCGGGTCAATAACATTGTCATCATCAGCCAGGCCGAAAGTTGTGACCGCCTCTATTCCAACTTCTTTCACCTTGTTTTTAACTGCCTTTGTGGGGAAACGCTCCGGGTGAGAGATATTGATATCAATCACATCAAAGCCGAGGTCTTTTGCCTTGCTGATAAGGAGAAGGTCTCTCTCCGTGAATTCCTCGGTCCAGATCAGCGAGTCTACACCGAATTTAAACTTATTCATCATCTCCCCTTCTCCTGCAATTAAACGATGATAGTCTCAATATGCAGAAAGCAGCAGGCGTCCTCAATGGGACGCTCGTAGTCGCCATGTATCATGCTGGCATGATGTGTGAAGCCCTCATTGACCAGAGTATTATACAGCCTGTGCAAGTCCTGCACTTTTACCCAGCTCCAGGAACCTCGCAGCTTATCATTGGAAACCTGAGCCTCCCCTTTAGTGATAAGCATTTTAAACTCGCCATCGTCTTCTGTCAGGCGGCAAAGAGTAACAATTCCCGGTTTAACCGGGAACTCCGCTGTTCCCGCAGTGCGGCCTTCACCAAGTTGAAGGCTCAATATGCTATGCGTGCGCAGCGAAATTTTACATCCCGGGCAGGCCAGTGACGGCGGTGCATTACCACAATGCCAGGCCAGAAAAAGGTCATCTTTTTTCTGGTGCTGGATAGTCCAGTCGATAAAATGAGGAGGAATGGCTTTAAGCGAGGCCAGATGCTGTATAAGCATGGTCATGGCGCCATAAACGTCCACTTCGCAGGCTGTGATAAATCCCATATCATTAAGTCGTCCGAATGCATAGCAGGCCGAGATGCCATAGACTTCCTGAAGGGCGCTCCAGCATTGCACGGCCATGGCTGAAAGTCCCTTCTCGTCTGCAAATTGCCTGAGGGCATACTGAAGACCGGCGATATTTCTAATGACCTGCGGTTTGAGGGAGGAAAGATCAGTTTCCTTTTTCATGCCGTTGATAATCTTCTGCAATTCCGGTGCGTTGCCCTTTAGTGGCTTCAACCTCTGCATAATATCAAGGATTGAGGCAGGGACAACACGCTGGTTGAAACTGCGGATCATAGCATCTTCATTGCAGATACAGGTCTCAAAACGTTCAGGTCTGGGACCGACGAGGCCGATTCTGGCGCCGGTAAATCCGCTGGTGATTGAGCATACCTGGACAAAATTAAGCAGGTTCTTCAGGAAGACATCCTCTTCAGGAAACAGGACTCCTGCAAAAAGAAAAGGGAGTTTCCTGCGGTGAAGACCGGAAGAAACAGCCAGCGTCCCACAGAAAGAGTCCGACCGGCGGGCGCCGTCTTTAGTGAAAGGCCCCTCTTTGGTGCCAAATAATAATATTGGAAGCCCTTTGAATGCTGAAGCTACAGCTAAAGCAGAAATCTCATCGCCGAATGTCATGGTGCCGATGAGCAGACCGTCTATTGATTTTTCCCTGAACAACCGTATCGTTTTTTCCGCATCCGCATCATCGCGTACCAGCCCTTTGTTAGTAAGCTTGCTGTCAGGGGCGATAATATCCAGCCGGGGAACACGAGAGAGGGCTTGCAGACAACGTTTGCGCATCCTGACCGCCCAATCCTCATTGAAAGGGTCCCGGTGTACCGGGACGAAGCCTATTCTAATATTTTTCATTTGAATACCGCCTCTGCTGCTTTAGTCGCAATATTAAAGGGACAGGACAGCCAGATACATCGCAAAGTAATGAAAATATCTGAATCATACTATAAGAGAAACGTGGCAATGTCAATGCATCAGACATTATTTCAGATATGATAAAATACCTGCAGACCCCATCAGAGTAACAGCGGGAGGGAGGAATTATGGCAGCGCTTATAATCACATTAATTGTCCTTGTCTTACTGGCTATCATTTATTTTGGGCTAGTACTGACGTTTCTTGACCGCGATATTTTTTTACGGTTTGATTATAAAAAACTGAAGACCATCCCCTGGAAATTCGGGCAAAAATTCCTGTGGGGCAGTGCCACAGCCGCCTACCAGGTGGAAGGAAATTGCTTCAATACCAACTGGCGACAGTTCGAGTCAGCCATTGACGAGCAGGGCAACCCCAAAATAGAGGACGGGCAACAGGCAGGGGCTGCCTGTGATGAATGGAACCTCTACAAAGAAGATATACAACTGATGAAGGACATCTCGATCAACTCCTACCGGTTCTCGGTGGAATGGAGTAAGATCGAGCCCAGGCCCGCTGAGTTCGACGAGGCGGCGTTGGATCATTATGAGCAGATGGTGGACGAGCTTCTGAGTAACGGCATTGAGCCCATGGTTACCCTGCATCATTTCACTAATCCGATCTGGTTTGAGGATGATGGAGGTTTCCTGCAGGACAACTCTCCTGAAATATTCGCAAGGTTTACAGAGAAAGTTGTGCAACGGCTGGGGACCAAGGTCAATTTGTGGTGTACGATAAATGAGCCGGCCATCTATGCTCTGTTCGGTTATTTTACCGCTGAGTTTCCGCCTGGTCTGAAAGATGCCAAGAAGGCAGCCCGAGCTTACCTGAACATGCTACACGCTCATGCCGCTGCCTATAAGACGATAAAAAAAATGAAACCCGAAGCCAGTGTGGGCCTGGTGATACATGTAGCATTGTTTGATCCGCCACACTGGTGGAGTCTGCTCGACTTACTGATTGCCCGCATGCTCAATGCTAACATGAATGAATCACATTTCGAATATATTACCAGGGGACGCTTCGAATTCTCACTACCGGGGGTAGTACATGAAACGTTTGAAGGCGGTGACAAACAGACATTCGACTATGTCGGACTGAATTACTATACCAACCATTTCCGTGTGTTCAAACCACGGGATAAGGAGCAGTTTATCGAGATCACCAAGGCTCCTCAAAGTGAGTTGACTGATATGGGATGGACAATTTACCCAGAGGGGTTATACCGGTCAATTAAAATGATAAGACGCTACACAAACAAGCCAATTTATATCACTGAGAATGGCATCGCCGACGCCGCCGATAACAAGCGTGCCCATTATATAGAAGACCACCTGCTGGTGCTCAATAAGGCTGTCGCAGACGGGTTTGATGTAAGGGGATACTACTACTGGAGCCTGCTGGATAACTTCGAATGGGCCAAGGGATTTAAAAAGCGCTTCGGCCTGTATCATGTGGATTTTAATACACAGAAACGTACACTATATGAGGGCAGCAAGAAATACACAGAGATAATCGGGGAGAGTAATAAGTAGCGTATTAGCACGCGTAAAGTTTATCATAAGTCATTTAACGGCAAGATTTGAGGAAGAAACAATGAAAATCCTACCGTGAGTATAGATCGGGAAAACTGTTTTATATCTGATGTTTACAGGGAAAAAGACGTAGTCAAAATAGTGTTGAGAGCCCGTAATTTCAACAACTGGTATAGCAGATGTAATAGCTGGCGATTACTCAAGAATAATAAAAAGGGGAAGCCGTACGGCTTCCCCTTTTTAATCGAAATCTACTGACTAGTTCTTACCTGTCTTCTTCATGTTTTCCGACACCATATCAGGAGCATCACCCCATTCAGATACAGGATAGAATCCTTCGCCGCCAGGGCCTTCAGCATGGGCCTGGAACATCCTGAGCTTAACCGGGCTCATCCTGGTTTCGCTCATACCGCCGCCGTAAGTCAACAGGCCGCCTTCTAATTCAATCTTATATTCCGGCCTTGACAAATAAATTTCCCGGATTTGCTTTGCTTGCAGGCCTTTTTCCCATCCATACTTATCGATGGATTTTTCCAGGCCGTCCTTGATATCAAGGATACCGTACCACATAGTCATGGTGAAACCGGATGTAAGCTTGGCTTCTCTTTTCTCACAATATGAGCGAATTACTTTTACCCCTGGATTATCAATTTCAGGATACTGCGCAATATTGTGTACACCGTAGAAACCCTCAAAGGCATCTTTGGCAATCTTATAGGTGCCAAACTCAAAACCATTGCCGCCTATATTAATTTTATTCTTCAGCGGACTTGCAGCGATACCTTTGCCCCAGACCACAGTGCCGATCGACGTTGCGCCGCAAAAAGTAAAGTCGGGGTTGGCTTCCGTGGCCTTTGCCACCAATGGCGTTAGATCCATCTGTGATGTGGGATACCAGTATTCACCCACAGCCTCTATTCCGAGTTTTTCAGCGTAAGCTTTTACTGTTGGAGTCCAATAAGCATGCCCGTAAGCTATATCCCAACCAAATATGGCCAGTTTAGGCTTGCCGGATTTGCCTTCGGCCTTCCATTTAGCAGCTATCCAATCCAGGACAAAGCCCATCTGGTCGCAATAAAGCGGCCAGGTACCGAAAGTGTTGCCGTAGGGATAAACGCTGGAATCGGCCGTGCTGGAACCGAGCACATCATCCTCAATCAGACGATCGTGCAGGGTTGCTCCTGCAGCAGAATCCAGTCCAAGATAGAATATGGGTTTGGGCGTTGCCTCCAGCGAGCGGGTGTAGGCAGGGACGGTGTTCTCAACTTTACCTTCAGTATCAGCAAAGATAATCTCCATGGGAACACCGTTGATTCCGCCCAGCTTGGTATTCAGATATTCCGTTGCATCCTGTAAACCATAGCGGCCTGGACCAACTGAAGCTGAATACGGACCGGAGAAATCAGCTATGTAAACCATATTAATTTTCTCCGGTTTCTGATCGGTTGTAGCTGGTGCAGTGCTTGTCGTGGCTGCTGAGCCGGCACAGGAAATAAGCATCACAGCCATGACTACGATTGATACGACCATGATTAGTATGGAATTTCTTGACTTAATCATTTAAACCTCCTCTCTTTCTATTTGATATCTGTCAAGCTGAGTATCACGAAAATGCTGCTAGTAGGCGAAAGGCCAGAGACGGTAATATGCTTTAAACAGTTCCCAGCGGTGAGCTATTCCTCTCGGCTCGAATAAAATGAAGATAAGGAGGACCAGCCCGAAAATGACAGGTTTGGCAGCCGTACCTATATCAGTATTTAGATTGAGAAGCGGTATTACTTGAGATGCTCCCTGTATTAGAATGGGAATAACATAGTCCAGTCCGCGAATAAAGATTGCCCCGGCTACAGCGCCAAAGGTACTGCCCAAACCGCCCACCACTATCATGCCAAGGTACCAGATAGATAAATCGAATTCAAAATAAGTATATGATACAGTCCTCATCCAGGTAGCCATCAGGCTGCCTGCAACTCCTGCATAAACTGAAGAAATGAAAAAAGCAATCACCTTATATTTAAAAGCATTGATACCCATGACTTCGGCAGCCAGGTCATTATCCCTGATGGCAATAAAAGCACGTCCCATCCTTGTGCGGGCCAGGTTCTTGGCAAGGAAAATCCCCAGTACGGTAAGCGGAATTATGATGTAAAACCATTGCAGCTCGGTGCGTATTTTAATATCCCCAATAGTAGGGACAGGGACTGCCATGGGGAAATTACCTCCGGTCCATTCCGGTTGAACGTTTTTAATAATCCAGGGAATAATAAATTGTGCGGCCATAGTTGCCATAATCAGGTAGAATCCTTTTACCCTGAGAGAGGGAGCACCGAAGATCATTCCGACTCCCCCTGCTGCCAGCGCTGCCAGCGGCAGTCCAATCCAGAAAGGTATGCCAAAATGTATAGTGCACCAGGTTGAGACGTAAGCGCCCACCATCATAAAGGCGGCATGGCCTACAGAGAATTGACCGCAAAGTCCCGTCAGGATATTAAGCCCCAGCGCCGCAATAATGGAAATCCCCAGGTAGTTGACGAAATTCAGCCCAAGGTTGCTAATATACAGCGGCATTGTGAACAACACCAACAGGCTGACTATCAGAATACCCCATTGCAGTCTGGTGCGAACAATCGCCATATCCTGGTCAAGGGT
>JAFGLP010000064.1 GCA_016927965.1 Dehalococcoidia bacterium | reverse complement strand
GTGGACCATGCCGGAATAGCCACCCAGGTGGTCGTTGAAAAGGAGCTTGCCAAGGAAGGACTGGACCGTCACCTGATAGGCCGTGAGAAGTTCGAGGAGCGCGTCTGGAAATGGGCCAATAAATCGCGCAGCGCCATCACGCACCAGCATGAACGGCTGGGCGTCTCCTGCGACTGGTCCCGCGAGCGGTTTACGCTGGACGAAGGCCCGGTTAAAGCAGTCAGGACCGCATTTGTCCGCCTGTATGATAAGGGGCTGATCTACCGCGGCGAGCGCATTATCAACTGGTGCCCCAGGTGTCGTACAGCTCTGTCCGACCTTGAAGTGCAGAGCAAGGACCTCACCAGCAGCATGTGGCACATGAAATATCCCTACGAGGACAGCAGCGGCTATATCACCGTAGCCACCACGCGCCCGGAGACCTACCTGGGCGACGCAGCCGTGGCCGTCAATCCTGAGGATGAACGATATACCAGACTGGTCGGAAAAAAAATAATACTGCCCTTTATTAAGCGGGCCATCCCCATCATAGCCGATATTGCCATCGATAAAAAATTCGGCACCGGCATGGTCAAGGTGACCCCCGCCCACGACCCTGTCGACTTTGAGATCTCGGAACGGCATCGTCTGCCAGTCATCCACATCTTAAACCCCGACGCTACCATGAATGAGAACGCCGGGCCCTACGCCGGCCTGGACCGGTTCGAGGCACGCAAGAAAGTCGTTGAGGACTTTGAGAAAGCCGGGCTAATGGAGAAGATCGAGCCTTACTCTCATGCTATACCGCACTGCTTCCGCTGCTCAACCGTGATCGAGCCCGAGGTAAGCAAGCAGTGGTTCGTCAGGATAGCCCCGCTGGCCGGACCGGCCATGGACGCCGTTAAAGACGGCCGCATCCGCATACTGCCTGAGCGTTTCACTAAAATATATCTGAACTGGATGGAGAACATACGCGACTGGTGCATAAGCCGCCAATTATGGTGGGGACACCGCATACCGGTCTGGTACTGCCAGCAATGCGGCGAGATGATCGCCTCGATTGAGATCCCGACAAAATGCAGCAAATGCGGAGGCAGTGACCTCAAACAGGATGAGGACGTGCTGGATACCTGGTTCAGCTCCGGGCTGTGGCCGCATTCCACGCTGGGGTGGCCTGACCAGACGGAAGACCTCAAGTATTTTTATCCCACTTCCGTCATGGAGACGGGCTACGACATCCTATTTTTCTGGGTGGCCCGTATGATCATGATGGGCATCGAAGATACCGGGGACATCCCTTTCCGCACCGTCTACCTGCACGGCCTGATACGCGATGAGAAAGGCGAGAAGATGAGCAAGATGAAAGGCAATGTGCTCAACCCGCTCACCGCCATCGACCGGTACGGCTGCGATGCGCTACGCTTCGGCCTGACCACCGGCACGGCGCCCGGCAACGATATCAATATGGGACAGCACCGGCTGGAGGCCGGCAGGAACTTCGCCAACAAGCTGTGGAACGCCGCCCGCTTCGTGCTGACATCTCTGGAAAAAGAGCCGCTGACAAAGCAGGCTTTTGATGAAATAAATGCTAAAAAGCAGGCGGAGGCCGAGGACCGCTGGATAATCTCCCGCCTGAACAGGCTGATCGGGGAAGTCGATATACTGATGAAAGACTTCCAGTTCGGTGAGGCGGAACGAGAGATACATGATTTTATCTGGGGCGAGTTCTGCGACTGGTACATCGAGATATGCAAGCAGCGGCTGGGCAAAGCCAATTCCCCCATGCCTGTGCTGGCCTATGTGCTGGAATCGTCGTTGAGGCTGCTGCACCCGTTTATGCCCTTTATTACTGAGGAACTGTGGCAGAATCTGAAAGAGCGCCTGCCCGGGGGTACGCTGGCTTCCCCGGCACTGGTCATTGCCGCGTACCCGGTGAGCAATGAGCAACTGCTCGATGAGGAAGCAGAACATGTAATGGAAGCCGTGATGGATATCGTGCGTACCATCCGCAACGCCCGCGCTGAATACAAAGTGGATATCGGCAAATGGGTTGAATCGTTCGTTTATACTGACAGCCTGCTGCCCGACATCAAAGTCAGGTCCGGCATCATAGAGACGCTGGCCAAAACCAGGCCCCTTACCGTGCTCAGCAGGGACAAACGCCCTTCACAGGCCGATAAAGCCATGGTTTCGGTATTGAAGGATGCCGACGTGGTGATACCGTTGGCAGGCATGGTTGATATCAATGCTGAAAAAGCGCGGATGTCGAAGGAAATGGAAGTCCTCCAGCGCGAGATCTCGCGTTTGACGCAGCGGCTGGGCGACGGCCAGTTCACTTCCAAAGCGCCAGCCGCCGTTATAGAAAAAGAGAAAAACCGGCTGGAAGAGTACCAGAATAAGTGTACCCGGATGAAGACCGAGCTCGAACAACTTGGTTAAATCTCGCGGGAAGACATTTTCCTGTACATGAGGGCCAGAGCTTTCTTGGTATCACTGGCTACCTTGGGCTTTTCGCTCCTTCTGATACGCTGCTTGAAAAGCCAGTAGGTGAATTCCTTCATCTCTGTCAGCGTGAGGGATACCCGACGGGGGTATTTCATCTCCTTCTCAAAGGCATCCAGCAGCTCCGCCCGTCCCTCCCGGTAGATTTTTCTGTACGCCATGTCAGCCTCTTCTTCCGTGCCCAGGGGGACCATTCTGCCTTTCCTGATCTCATACACGGTAGCCAGCAAGAGCGCCTGCTCAATCAGCACACCATACAGGTAGTTCAGATAAGCACGGTATTTAGCAGGGCCCAGCGCCTGCTTGAACTCCTTTTCCGATATCTCCACCGGCGGCCTATCGTAAAAAAGCAGAGCTTCCAGCTCATCCTCCGGAATATATTCGTTTATCTCGTCACACAGACGCTCAGCCAGGCGCAGCCAGTCGAAAGCCTCGCCGCCGATGAGGTACCTGTACGTCTCTCCCCCATAAGACTCCTCCGGGCTTTTCCACATCCTGATCGCTTCCAGTAAGACCAGGTACCAGTTGCGGCCATTCCTTACCTCGCTTTTTAGGTGCTGTATAGCCAGTGCATCGCCAGCCAGGGCGGCTGCCTGTTCGTCAGTTTCATTAACCTGGAATGTCTCGTCAGTCATATTTCCTCAAGAAAGATTTTACCATGCTTAGCGAAGAGAACTGCTGTTGGGTAGCATCGCAGATGAAGCCCTCTTCACCGAAGACTTCCTTCCTTATTTCATCGTAGCTCATCCCTTTATTGTAAAGCCCGTCTATCCTGCCACCCAGTTCCTCAAGATAGGCTATGAGCTTGTTAAGCTTCTCCATAGGTTCTTTGACCACATGAGTAGGTGCTGGAAACATGACAACTGGATTAAGCGACCTTAATTTTTTCAGGTCTGCCAGCGTCTGCAGCATATCATCATTGGGACGGCAGACTACAGGCCTGGTCGTCACATAGAGGTCGCCTGTAAACAGCCAGCCTTCCTTCTTCTGAAACAAGCAAACATGGTCGATCTCGTGGCCGGGGGTGTGTATTACATCGAACCGACGGCCTCCTGCCTCTACATAGTCGCCCAGCACCTCCACCCGGCTGGGAACGGGATATCCCCACACATCTTCCTGGTACGGGTACAGCTTTGCCTCTCCGGCGATTTTATCCACCCCATCTGGATGGGCATAGATTCTTACTTTATAAGCGTCCTGCAACAACTTGTTAGCCGAGATATGGTCCTCGTGAAAATGCGTATTAACCACTGTTTCCAGTTGCTTGTCCCGAAGAAATTCAACTAGCTCGGCCGCCGTGTAGGCCGGTCCCGTATCCACCAGCAGTCCGTTAACCAGGTAGGCGCAAACCCATGTACCAGACGGAAAGTCAGCATACCGGCTCATCCTGATCTGCAGGACTTCCCTATATGACGTTGCCGAGATCATTGCGCTTTCTCCCGCTTTAAAAATTTCAAGATTCCTTTGAGCGGCCGCGTGTTCAGGATATCGTCCGTCCGGCACCATGCACGCCGTGCCACCCCGATGCCGAATTTCATCAGGCCGAGGTGATTGGTTGCATGTGCATCCGTACCTACGGACAGTACAACGCCAAGCTCGCGGGCACGGTAGGCATGTATATCCCGGAGGTCCAGGCGCTCAGGCATGGCATTGATCTCCAGAGCCTTGTGGTATTTACCCGCAGCATTGAATACCGCCTCCAGGTCAATATCAACCGGTTCCCTTTCCCCGATTTTGCGGCAGGTAGGGTGGGCAATGATATCGACATGCGGGTTTTCGATGGCGCCGACGACACGCCGTGTCATCTGTGGTTTCTCCTGCAGAAATGAGGAATGAACGGAGCCGATCACAATGTCCAGCCCGGCCAGCACATCATCCGGCAGGTCCAGGCTGCCTTCAGCCTTTATGTCAACCTCCACGCCATCCAGCAGGTAAACTCCCAACGAGAGGGCGTTGACCCTTTTTATCTCAGCCGTCTGCCGCAGGACACGCTCCAGCTTTTTATCGGCCGGTATCATGCGGCCGCTGGAATGGTCGGTTATCGCCAGGTACTCGTACCCCAGGGCTGCTGCCGCCCTGGCCATATCCTCTATGGAGTCCATGCCATCACTGGCAGTGGTATGCGAGTGAAGGTCACCCCTGACATGCTCGAGGCGAACCAGCTCCGGTATGGCATTTTTTGCAGCCAGACCGATCTCTCCCATATCCTCCCTTATCTCCGGCGGAATATACTGAAGCCCCAGGAACTGATAGAAGGAGTGCTCATCAGTAAATTTATGTACTTCGCCGGTTTTAACGTCGGTTATCCCGTACTCGCTCAGGCTGAAACCCTGTGCCTGCGACCGTGTCCTCAAAGCCACATTGTGCTCCTTGCTGCCTGTAAAATGCTGCAGCAGTGAGCCGAATGCGTCATGTTCAACCATTCTCAGGTCGGCCTGCAGTCCTTTTAGCAGGATAACACTGGCCTTGGTCGGCCCCTGCGACAGCACCTGGCGCACTTTGTGAAATTTCACGAATGCTGAGATTACCGCTTCCGGTTCATCGGCCGTCCCCATTAAATCTATATCGCCGACGGTCTCCCTGTAGCGCCTGAGGCTGCCAGCAGCCATCAGGTTGCGAACGCCAGGGACCTTTTGCAGTCCAGCCAGCACCTCTTCCACCACCGGCAGGGCTTCCCCCAGCGGGATGCGCCTGTCTTTGCGCCGGAAAGCCTCAATGGCATGTAATATATTGGCTGCGGTTTTCTCTCCCATTCGTTCAAGCATGGCAACCCGTCCGTCCCTGATAGCTTGCTCAAGCTGATCGATGGAGCCGATCCCCAGCTCCATGGAAAGCCTGTAGGCGGTCTTGGGCCCGATGCCCGGCACATCCATTAAACTTATGATGCCCTCAGGGAACTGTGCTTTAAGGTCTTCATAGAATTTAAGCTTGCCGGTGGTGATCAGCTCGACCGATTTCCTGGCAATAGCTTCCCCGATCCCCTGAATACTGCGGAAATCACCGCCTTCCTCGTGCAGCAGCTCCATTTCCTGGGGCAGATGGGCTATCACCTGTGAAGCACGGGAATAGGCTCGTATCTTGAACT
>JAFGLP010000063.1 GCA_016927965.1 Dehalococcoidia bacterium | reverse complement strand
GTAAGGGTGAAATGGTGAGGTAAGAGCTCACCGGCGGCCGGGAGACCGGCCGGCCGTGCAAACCCCACCCGGAGCAAGACCTAATAGGGGGCTTAGGCACGCCTGGGCTGTCCCCGGGTTGGTCGCATGACTCCGATGGCAACATCGGGGCTAGATGGATGGTCACCGCTCCGGCTCGTCCGGAGGCACAGAATTCGGCTTATAGTCCTGCTTGGCAATATAATATAGGAAATTATCGTGTGACGATAGAAAGAGAATACCGGAGATATTTATAAAATGAATAAGTCTTTTGTCCTTAACATTGTAATGATGCTGGCGGTGCTGTTCACCAGCCTGCCGATGATTGGTTGTGATGTTCCATTTGTCCCCAGTGAAGCGGACAAAGAGACTCTCAAGGACCTGCCAACCGAATTTCAGATACAGAGCGAAGCGTGGCAGAAGCTGCAGCAGTATTATGTCGATCAGGACGAGCTCGATCCAACCAAGATATCGCAGGGTGCTGTGCGGGGCATGGTACAGGCGGTGGGCGATCCTTACACCGATTACTATTCGCCGCAGGAATACCAGTCGACCATGATTGGCCTTACGGGTGTATTCCAGGGGATAGGTGCCACGATTGAAAAAAAGAGCGGTTATATTGCTATAGTGGCGCCGATAGCCGGTTCTCCCGCTGAGCAGGCAGGACTCCAGACAGGCGACCTGATCCTCAAGGTAAACGGGGAATCCACCGAGGGCATGAATGCCGATGTTGCGGCGCAGATGATTCGTGGCCCGGCAGGCACTAAAGTTACTCTTACCATAGGCAGGGAGGGGGAAAGGGACACTTTTGATGTGGATATTGTCAGAAGCGAGATAAAGATGGATTCAGTTAAATCCGATATGCGGGGCGATGTAGCTTATATCAGCATCTCGCAGTTTATACTGCCGACAAAGGACGATTTCAAAGTAGCGCTTCAGAAAGCACTGGATGATGGGGCCAGGGGGCTCATTCTGGACCTGCGCGGCAATCCCGGAGGCATACTGACTCAGGCTATCGATGTGGCCAGCCAGTTCCTGATCAGAGGAATAGTAGTAAAGGTCATTGATAAGAACGGGACGGAGGCGGTCCAGAAAGTAAAAGCCGGCGGCATAGCCACCGACCTGCCTCTTATTGTGCTCATAAACAAAGGCAGCGCCAGCGCCAGTGAGATCGTGGCGGGTGCACTGCGCGACAATGAGCGGGCCAAGCTGGCCGGTGAGAAAAGCTACGGCAAAGCCAGCGTACAGAATATCGTTAAACTGCAGGACGATTCGGCGATAAAAATCACGACTGCTCATTACTATACTCCCAATGGAACATTAATCAGCGGCAAAGGTTTGACACCGGACTATCCAACCAGCTTGGTGGGAGATAACCTCACCAAGTGGGCCGAAGGCTATATAGATGCCATGATAGCAGGCAAACCTGTGGAAGTCCCTCCTGAGCTGGAAACCACCGCGGCGGCTAAATAGAGGTTCAGTATTTGGCGGATATCTGGCTGAAATAGCGATGAAGCCTGGTATCGGTCGTCAGTTCGGGGTGAAAAGAAGTCGCCAGCAGGTTGCCCTGCCTGGCGGCTACTATTCTGCCGTCCGGCAGCGAAGCCAGTGTTTGCACCCCCTTACCGGCCTTCTGGATATAAGGGGCGCGGATGAAGATGCCGGGAAACGGCCCGTCCTCAATAGCTGAGATATCCAGGCTGGTCTCAAAACTGTCCACCTGCCTGCCGAAGGCGTTGCGTTTTACGGTTATATCCATCAGCCCCAGGGTTTCCATTGGCGTGGCATCGTGATTATGTACATCGTTAGCCAGGCAGATCATGCCTGCGCATGTGCCCCACAGCGGCAGCTTGCGGGCGGCAAACCGCCTGATGGGTTCAATCAAATCGAAGCTGTGCATCAATTTCATCATGGTCGTGCTTTCCCCGCCCGGGATGATCAGGCCGTCGATCTTATCCAGCTCAGAGGGCAGTCGTATCTCCACAGCTCTGACGCCGGTCTGATCAAGCATTTTGATATGTTCGATAAAATCGCCCTGCAGGGCCAGGATGCCTATAACCATGAAATGGAACCCTCCATGTTAATTAAAGTTGGATTTAAGTATATAAGGATAATCCTTTCAGTGACGGCCGTAAAATCAGATTGCCATATAACCGGTCAACCGGTTATATGGCAATCTCAATTGATCTATCTCAATCTGATGGCTACAGGACAGGCAGGTATTTCTTCAGCTCGTACTCTGTAACCTGAATTCTATATTGATTATATTCGACTTTCTTATTTTGTATAAAGGCATGGAAGAGGTGGTCACCCAGCGCTTTCCTGACCAGGGCGCTCTTCTCAGTGAGGACAATGGCTTCCTCGAGGCTTCCCGGAAGCGTCTTGATGCCCCTCTTCTTCCTCTCCTTATCCGACATCTGGTAGACATTTTCTTCAACAGGTTTGGGCGGCTCAAGCCCTTTTTCGATTCCATCCAAACCGGCTGCCAGCATAACGCTGAATACCAGGTAGGGGTTGCAGGCGGGGTCGGGCGACCTGTACTCGACGCGTGTTGCCGTTTCCCTGCCGGGCTTATATTCCGGCACCCTTACCAGGTCGGCGCGGTTGCGGCGGGCCCATGACAGGTAGACAGGGGCTTCATATCCTGGCACCAGGCGTTTGTAAGAGTTCACCCACTGGCTGGTAACGGAGGTTATATCGGGAGCGTGTTTGAGTAAGCCTGCGATATAGTGTCTGGCGATCTTTGACATATGCATTGTGTCGTTCTTGTCGAAAAAAGAATTGCGTTCACCCTTAAAAAGGGACTGGTGCACGTGCATGCCGCTGCCGTTTTCCCCGAAAATCGGCTTGGGCATGAAGGTGGCATAAACGTTATTTTCCATGGCAATTTGTTTGACCACCAGCTTGTAGGTCATGACATTATCGGCCATAGTAAGGGCATCTGTATAACGCATGTCGATCTCGTGCTGGCTGGGAGCGACTTCGTGGTGAGAATATTCAACGCCGATACCCATCTCTTCTAGTGCCAGTACAGTCTGTCTTCTGAGGTCGACTGCCATATCAAGCGGTACCAGGTCGAAATAACCTCCCAAGTCCAGTACCTCGGTTCCCTGGCTGTTCTTGAAATAGAAGTATTCCAGCTCGGGTCCAACGTAAAATGTGTAGCCCAGGTCTGCAGCCTTCTTCAGGTTCTTCTTCAGGATAAATCTGGGGTCCCCTTCGAAAGGCTGGCCGTTGGGCATTTGTATATCACAAAACATCCGGCCTACAGACTGCTCTTTGGGCCTCCACGGCAGCAGCTGGAACGTATCCGGATCGGGCATGGCGATCATGTCGCTTTCATCGATCCTGGCGTAGCCTTCAATTGAAGATCCGTCGAATCCCATTCCTTCTTCCATGGCTTTCGCAAGCTCTTCGATCGTAATAGAGAAGCTTTTCAGAAAACCCAGTATGTCTGTAAACCACAGGTTCACAAATCTTACATTGTGTTCCTTGGCCATTTTGAGGACGTACTCGACCGCCTCTGCTCTATCTTTTTTAATCATTTTACCTCCGATAATTTCCTGTATATAGAGTTCCTTGTGTCCCCTGTTTATTCATTAGAGAAATATAGCCCGCAAATGTTACAAACAGATTAACTCATCCTGTCAGGATAGCCGCGTTATTTAGCGGCTGCACAAGGGTCGCCGCTCCCACTGGTCCTGACCCTGTAAGCGTTCTCCACCGGGAGCACAAAGATCATGCCGTCGCCCTCCCTTCCGGTCCTGGCCACGCTGCAGATGGTCTCAACAGCCGGCTGGCACTCCTCGTCGGATAACACCAGCTCTATTTTGACCTTGGGCAGGAAGTCAACTCTGTATTCTCCTGCGCGCCACTGGAGGGCGATTCCCTTCTGCCTGCCGCGTCCATTGACGTTGGTTGCGGTCATGCCCAGCATGCCCAGGGCTGACAGGGCGTCTTTGACGGCATCCAGTTTTTCAGGCCGGATAATAGCTTCAATTTTTTTCATTACGAGACACCTCCGTAAGCATTTTCACCATGTTGTGATATATCCAGTCCTACTGCTTCCTCTTCTTCCTTTACACGCAGGCCCATGGTTGCCTTAAGGGCTTTGGCCAGCAGCCATGAGACTCCGAATGCGAAAGCCATTGTGGTTGCTATGGCAGCAATCTGGATGAGTACCTGTTTCCAGTTTCCGTCGATCAGGCCCGAACCTGCCGGGTTGACTGCGGTGGTGGCGAAAATTCCTGTTGCCAGGGCGCCCCAGGTGCCGCCTATGCCGTGGCAGGCGAAAACATCCAGTGACTCATCGACTTTATTGGCCTTTGCTCTCCATACCATGACATAGTAGGAGATAATGGCGCCGATGGCGCCGATTGGAATAGCTGCCCATGGCTGTACATAACCTGCCGCCGGTGTGATGGCAACCAGCCCGACTACTGCGCCGGTGGCTGCGCCAATCACTGAGGGCCTGCGGTTTATCCACCCGAGTATCATCCAGGTGAAACCGGCTGAGGCTGCGGCTGTATTGGTTGTAACGAATGCGTTGGAAGCAAGCCCGCCAGCAGTGAGAGCGCTGCCTGCATTGAATCCAAACCAGCCGAACCACAGTAATGCTGCGCCCAGTACTACATAAGGAATATTGTTGGGTTCCATTGACTCGCCTTCCTTGAATCCCTTGCGGGGACCCAGTACCATGGCAAGGGCCAGCGCAGAGATACCCGCGTTGACGTGTACCACTGTGCCGCCTGCGAAATCCAGGGCGCCAAGCTGTGCCAGCCAGCCGCCGCTTCCCCATACCCAGTGGGCAATAGGGCAGTAGACAAGGGTGAACCAGAGCGCGGCAAATGCCAGTAAGGCGCCGAATTTAATCCGCTCCACTACCGCCCCAGTCCATAGCGCCACCGTGATAATGGCGAAAGTGGCCTGGAAGGCCATGAATGCCAGATGAGGAACAGTAACGGCATATACCGTCGAAGGGTCCATGCCTACCCCCATCAGACCGGCCCAGGAGAAGTTTCCGATCAGGCTTTTAACGTCCGGTCCGAAGGCCATAGTATATCCATAAATCACCCAGAGTACGGATATCATGCAGAGGATGGCAAAGCTCATCATTATGGTCGATAATAGGTTCTTCTTTCTGACCATCCCGCCGTAAAAGAAGGCCAGGGCGGGCGTCATGAGCATAACGAGCGCCGTGGAAATAAGTATCCATGCAGTATCGCCCGAATTCATAGGGTATACCTCCTTTAATTTAATAAGGATAGTTTAAAGGGGGCAGATTTCGGGGTTGTTACATGGATGTTAAGATTATGTTACAGGAACGGTTATTTGACGGCAGGGGAGTCCTTGAACTTGTAGCCGATATTTCTGACGGTGTCTATAAAAGCATGCTCGGGGTCTTCGATCTTGCTGCGCAGTCTTCTGATATGGACATCGACGGTACGGTCACCGCCATAGTAATCATAGCCCCAGATTTCATTCAGCAGAGCTTCACGTGTAAAGACCTTTCCCTTGTTGCTGGCCAGTAATTTCAATAGTTCATATTCTTTAAAGGTCAGCGCCAGCAATCTGCCTCCCATCTCCACTTCGCACCTGATGGGATCGATGACCAGATCCCCTGCCTTTATTACTATTTCCTCATTGGGCCTATTGGCCCTGGCTACCAGCCTGCGTATCCTGGTAGACATCTCCTCCAGGTTCCATGGCTTCATAATAAAGTCATCCAGACCTTGTTCGGAGACAATGATGTGCAAGGTTGTTGATGATATCAGGGCAATGACCGGCAGCACGCGTCTGAGTTTAAGTTTCCTGAACCACCGCCATGTTGAATCGCCCTGGGATGAAATGGCTGAAATATCTATAAGTACCACGCTGAAAGACTGCCGCCGGTCCTGTTCCAGCACGTCATCAGCGTATATACAGGCAGTGCATGAGAAACCCAGGTGGCTAAGTCCTGCGCTAAGGTCCTTTCCCCGGTCGATATCATTGGTTACAAGTAAAACGTTGTTCATATAATTGTTGATAATTATAGCAATTCTTGCACTGGTCTGAGCCGGGCCACCTCTATCATACCGCACATAGCCCGGTTGCTTACGTATATGCCTGACTCGGCTGCAGCCGCAGCGGGGTTTAAGCCGCTCAGGGTGACCAGCCCCACTTTTTCATGGTTAAAGGGTACTTCATACAGCCTTTCGCCCGGTTTTCCTGCAATAGCAAAGCTGATCAACTGGCTGTTTTTCATGCGCTGCAGCAGCTCCTGGGCCTTGCCGACTGATAGCATGGGGATTTCATGGTAACCGGCCAGCACCTTGCCCTCCCCTTTGGCGGATGCATTGATTACATCTGTCATCCTGCCGGTCAAAAAAATATATGCCGGGTCCAGGGTGGAACCTGAAAACTCGACCAGGTCGACAAACCTGAAGGGCTGTCCTTCCTTGATCTGCAGCAAACCGCCGAAGCGTGCCTGGGCTGGTATGCCGGATTTAAGCAAGCAGCCGTTGACTGCGACATTGCAGAGCGTGGCTAATCCGACATGCCCAGGCGGGACTACCGCATCGCCAATCTTGCTGCCTTCCATCGCCACGGCAACCATGCCGGACGAGCAGAACCCCCCTTTGAATACCGGCAGCATGACCTTGAGCGCCCTGGCGTAATCTTCTTTTTTAAAAAATGAAACGTCGATGGGCACCATGCCGGTGCCGGAGCGCAGGCCGGCGGTGGTCTGATAAGCCAGGCGTTCGATTTTAGTATTGACGAAGCCTATTTTATCGGTGACCAGCGAGTTCCTCAGCTCTTCCAGTCCCGGGCCTGTAATGGTACGCCCGTCCTTATGCCTAGCCGAGCGGGTCATGCCCCGCTCATCCATTATTTTCAGGTGGTAGCGTACTGCCCTCTCCCCCAAACGGATACCCTTTTCTGCCAGCAGCTTTGATATATTCCTGCTGCCCATAGGTAAGCGTGAATCGCTGAGGATCTGTAATATGGCGGTTATCTTTCTTTCAACGTCACGTGTTTCCTGTCCAATCATGCCTTTCTCCGCTGCACATGAGAACTGCCGCTACATCCTGACAGGTATGCCTTTCCCTGCAAGGTACTCCTTTACTTCCGTAATTGAGAACTCGTTGTAATGAAAAATGCTGGCTGCCAGCAGGGCATCGGCCTTTCCGAGAGTAACCGCTTCATAGAGGTGCTCCAGTGAGCCGGCCCCGCCGCTGGCTATAACCGGTACGCTTACCAGTTCACTTACACGGCGATTAAGCTCGTTATCGTAGCCCGCCCTGTGCCCGTCGGCATCCCAGCTTGTCAGCAATATCTCGCCGGCGCCCAGGCCGACCGCCTTTTTTATCCAGTCGAGCGCATCTATGCCTGTCGGTTTGCGGCCGCCATGCGTGCACACCTCCCAGCCGGGCTTCCCGGCCAGTGTGTAGCGCTTGGCGTCCACCGCCAGGACAATACACTGGCTGCCGAAGATATCGGCGCCCTGCCTGAGGATATCCGGGTTCTGTACCGCAGCGGTGTTCACGGAGACTTTGTCCGCGCCTGCCTGAAGCATGCGGCGCATATCGCCCAGTGAGCGCAGGCCGCCGCCCACGCAGAGCGGCACGAATACCTGCCGGGCTACCTTTTCAACCACGTGGACCATGGTATCCCTGGCCTCGGGGGTGGCCCCGATGTCAAGGAATACCAGCTCGTCGGCCCCTTCCCTGTAATAGAAGGAGGCCAGCTCGACGGGGTCGCCGGCGTCGCGCAGGTTGGTAAAGCTGGTGCCT
>JAFGLP010000062.1 GCA_016927965.1 Dehalococcoidia bacterium | reverse complement strand
TAATTAAATATCTCGATCTTATGGCTGCTGGCGTTTCCGGTACTCCGCGTATCCAGCCAGTGCCTGTAATACGCGTGCGGCTTCGTGCGGCATATAGTAGCAGGTCGTATTACGCTGGCCGAGCAGGAACGGAATGCGTGCTTCTTCAATATTGGTCGCAAATATATGTTCTGTGGCTACTATCAGCGGCTTTTGATATTTCTCAATCAGGCTGTTCAGTTCATCCATAGTACCTGCCACAGCGTTCAATAACACGTCGCCATATCTGGCCCTTTCATCTTCTTCGGTCGGCATATCAAAGGCCTGGATCCGCATGGCAGGCGCAATGCTCAGGAACATTACGCAATCCACCACAGGACACTGTATCATCATTTCCACAGCTTTAATAATATTGTCGGGCTTTGAGCCGGCGACAAGGTCCACCGGGTTTCCCCTGTTCCACCAGGGCGGCAGCAGCTTATCCAGTTCGCTGATCGTTGCATCCGGCAGTTTTACTACTTCAAAGCCCAGTTCAGCACAGGTATCAGCTCCCAGTACTCCCCATCCACCTCCTCCGGTAATAATTCCCACACGCCGACCTTTCGGCAGCGGTTGCCGCAGGAATGCCATGCTGATATCCAGCATCTCATCCAGGCTTTTTGCCCTGATCACACCGGCCTGTTGACATACAGCATCAAAAATAGCATCCGAACCGGCAATCGAGGCAGTATGAGAAGCCGCCGCCCTGGCCCCGGCTGAGGTCTTGCCCGCTTTAACCATAACAATAGGCTTCTTTTTACTCACTTCCGAAGCAACCTTTAAAAACCGGCGGCCGTCTTTAAATCCCTCGATATAGCACATGATGACCTTCGTATGAGGTTCATCACCCAGGTATTCCAGGTAGTCCTCAGAATGCAGTACAGCTTCGTTTCCGATGGCGATACATATGCTGCAGCCCTGCCCGTGTATCATCACCTGCCTTGCCAGTGAATCCATCACATTGCCGCTCTGTGAGATAACCGCAATATTTCCGGCAGGGACTGTAAATGCAGGGAACTGCACATACTGCTTGTTCCAGGGACTCATAAAGCCGTTACAGTTGGGCCCTATAACAGACATACCCGCCCTGGCAGCGGCTGCAGCGATCTCCTGCTGCATACCGGCTCCCGTCTCGCCAAGCTCAGCGAAGCCCGCCGTAATAACCACACCTGCCTTTATACCCTTTGCAATGCATTCATCCATTACCCGCAGCACAGCCGTCGCAGGTACACTAAGGACCGCAAGGTCGGGTATAGCGGGGATATCGGATATGCTCTTGTACACCTTGAGGCCGAGGATCTCTCCCTCATTGGCATTTACGGGATAGATCGCCCCTCTGAAACCACCCTCAAGCAAATGTTTAAGCATAACAAAGCCCCACTTGCTGCGGTCATTGGAAGCGCCCACCAGCGCCACTGAACGTGACTGAAACAATGGGGCAAATTTATCTGTCAGGGTTGACAACGGTCTCCTCCTGAGTCATTTTATTAGCTAGTCCGGCTCTGCACAGGCCGTATGAGCACAAAAATGCGTATAACGGCAGCCAGGGCGCAGTAGGCCAGGCCCAGTAAAATCAGGCCGAATTTGCCAAGCGCACATATTTTAGCAACCAGTGGATATGGTTCAGCAATGTTGCTGAACAACATGGTTGCTAGGGCAAAATTCTCCACAGCGTCCAATAGAGCAGCCAGCCAGAGCCCCCAGGCCAGCAGTATGCCGATTGCCCGCCACCCTTTTGATCGGAGTACCGTTGCGCCCCAGAGACAGGCCAGAGCGATGGTTGTGGAATAAACCAGCATGTAAAGAAAATCCAGCCCCAGACTGAAACCGGCCTGTATCCTGGCTGTGGCATCCCAGGCGCCGATGATGCCTGCCGCTTTTGCTGCACTTCCAGCCAGTTCATAATCAACAATATTCGGAGAAAAAGGCCCGGACAGCGTAAGTACCAGCAACAGTACTAATGTTGCAGCCAGCAGGCCCAGAAATACGGGCAGCTTTTTACCCACTGGTATCGAGCGTAACGGATGGGACATCGGCTATCCGTCAACCTTCAATTCCATAACATCCTGAAAATTACGCACAATAAAGTACTTCTTTACTTTTATCCTGAAGAGCGCCGATTCAGCAGAGTGGGCGAATTTCTCAAGGCTATGGTGTTTGATCAGGTAGAGCTTAAGCAGATGTTCTTTCTCGCTTTCCTTGACTTCCTCCGCCGATCCCACAGCAGTAACCGCAATCGCACTGCGGAAATCCGTATCGCTATTGCTGCGGTTATCTATCAGCACGGATACGTTGTTATTCAACAGCAAATTGGTGTATTTATGCGTCTGCCGCCGTGTGACAAACAGTATTTCCTTAAGGTCCTGCGTGGCAGCAAAAGCTATCAGGTTATTATAAGGCCTAGTTAGCTGCTGCGTAGCCAGAGAAGCAAACAACTGGTTCCTGAACAGGTCCTTAAGCAGTTTTTTTAGTTGCAGTTCCTCTTCAGTCAAGGTAACTCCCGCAATGGTAAACCGATTTGATTATTCTGCGCCTTCGCAGATGCTGATCATCCGTTCCCTGTTTATAGCTACAAAATCAAACTGGCAATCGCCGCCGATAGGGGCAGGATCAACCTCCACATCAGTCAGAGGTAAAAACCTTTCCTTGTTCTCTATCGTATCAGCGACCTGGCCCCAGCTCTCAACATAAATCTGTCCTTTTAAGATATAGGGAGTCGTATATACTTGTGCCTGGTAAACCTGGGCAGTATAAATGGTAACCCCCACGGGCTGCTTTATCCTA
Organism: Dehalococcoidia bacterium; assembly: GCA_016927965.1. The sequence goes on along the minus strand of JAFGLP010000062.1, from coordinate 17,100 downwards.
TACGGGTAGGCGCTGAACTTCTTGCCCTTCACCTCCGAAGATAACTGCGCTATAAAAAGAATATTGTTCTTTGCCAGATAAATGTGGCCGAATTTTTTCTTGTCGCCTTTAACGTTATACATAACTACATCCTGCAACGGCAGGAAATCAACTATTTTTGACAGGGGGCTTTCACGGACACCCTCGTTCAATGCGTCGATAAGGCGCTGTGAAACATTGCACTTGAAAGCTCCGATAAAAATCAGTTCCCCGGTGCAAACCAGTATCTCGTACTGTTTATTTAGTTCGGAACCACCTAAATCAGCATCCATTTGCATACTGCCTCAACACGAAAGGCTCTACCCTGCACTGATAAGTTATATCTTTATACTATTACAGTTGAAAGTCCCCTGTGTCAAGCTGAGTTAATAAAATCGGCTGCTTCTCTTAATCTTACATTAGGAGTATCATACATATTAGAGGATAGATGTTTCGGGGCAAAGGCCATGGAAGAAGAGGCGAAGGCTGACAAGCAGCCTGCCCGGCAAAAAAATAAGGGCCTACAGGGGCCATCCTCGCCGGATCATTCCACCCCACACGGTGAATCAGTCACCGGTTATCCCGATGTAAATTGCGCGTTGGGATGCAGCATTCACTATGCCATCTGCCTGATGGACAATGAGGGCAAGATAATCAGCACAAATCCATATCTGGAACACCTGCTTGGTTTTAAAAAGAAGGAGTTACAGGGCAAACAAATAACGGATTTCCTGGTCAAACCGTCCGCCAGAGAATTCTCAGGCCACATCCGCAACAGCAGGCAGGCTACAGCCACCATGTTCGAAGCGGAGCTGAAAACTAGGGAGGGCAGCGGAATATGGGTGAACTTTAATGTCACCTCATTCACCGATGAAAAAATCGGCAGCACTTACCTGCTGGCCGGGATAACCGATATAACTGACCGCAAACACCTCACCGATGACCTCTCCCTGTGCACAGACGTCCTGGACACCGCCCCCGATGCTATTTTCCTGCGGGACGCTGAGGGCGCATATTTATATGCTAACGAGACTGCCTGCAAAGAGCGCGGCTATACACGGGATGAGATGCTGAAATTAAACCTTTACCAGATAGTCGCCCCTGAGGCACACGCCGAGGTCCGGGACAGAGTCAGGAACGCCTTCGCCCGGGGCAGAGTTTCCTTTAATTCCGTGCATATGAGAAAGGACGGCAGTAAATTCCCCGTTGAAGTACATTTGAGCTCAATCGAACATGGCGGCAAAAAGCTGCTGCTCAGCATCGTGCATAACAGGACGCAACGTAAAAAAATTGAAGAGGAACTGATGCGCGCCCTCAAAATGGAGTCTGTCGTGCTGCTGTCCAGCGGCATAGCCAGCCAGTTCAATACCCTACTTACACATATCCTCGGCAATCTTAACGTACTGTTATCCGAAACAGAGTCCCGCACAACGCAAAGCAGGCTGCTTGAAGAGACCACCAAAATTGTGGACAAAGCGCATGAGATGGTGAGGCATCTCTCAAGCTTATCTACCAGCGGAGCGCCCTTTAAAAAAACCAGCCAGGTAGGAACTCTGCTTAAAGACACGGCAGAATACGTGCTTACAGGATCAAATACCTGGTCTAATTTTTTCATTGCCGATAACCTGCACACTGTCGAGTTAGACCAGGCACAGTTCATCCAGGCATTTACCAATATAATACTCAACGCCAGTCAGTCCATGCCCAAGGGAGGCGTGATCAATGTTGCCGCCAGCAACGTAAAGCTGGAAGATGACGAGGTATCGGACCTGCCGGAAGGCAGCTATATCAAAATCTCGGTAACTGATAAAGGTCACGGCATCAATCCCGAAGATATGCAGCATATATTCGACCCTTATTTCACCACAAGGCAGGGCAAAATGGGGCTTGGATTGAGCATCGCTTACTCAGTCATCAGGAACCATGGAGGAGCCATCATAGTTGACTCCGAACATGGCAAAGGCAGCAGCTTCCACGTTTTTCTGCCCGCCTCTACCGAGGAAGCTATTAAAGAACCTGCACCGGCAAAACAGCGTCACCCCGGTGTAAAGATACTGCTGGTAGATGATGAAGAGGTAGTCAGGGCCGCAGGCAACCGCGTCCTCAGCAAACTGGGTTATGATATGATTGAGTTTGCCTCGGAGGGCCAGGAAGCCCTTAATAAGTACCAGCAGGCCATGGAAGACGGAAAACCCTACGACACCGTTGTTATCGATCTTACTTTACCGGGAGAGATGGGCGGCAAGGAAGTTATTAAAGCCCTGCATAAATTGGACCCGGAGGCCAATATCATAGTCTCCAGCGGCTACTTTAACGATCCTATCCTGACCGATTTCCGTCGCTACGGTATCAAAGGTGTACTGGCCAAGCCCTATCAAATCAAAGAGCTGGAAATCATGCTGCACGAATCTCCCCACCACCACGAAGTGGCACGCTAAAGCCGTAGTCCCCTTTCAATAGAAGTCCAATACTAACGCTGATATGTTACTTATTTTCTCCTTTGCATTTTTTCCCATCTAAACAATTCAGACCCTGCCACCGTTATTATATGCATGGAGCTCCAAATCAAGAGATGAAAATTGAAAAATAATTCATCAGGGCACCAATTAAAATGCCCCCAATAGGCAACAGGGAGGAAAGACAAATTGAAAAGGGTTTTTTACAGTTTGCTAACGCTTATCATGGCTGCGGCCATTATCCTGCCGGCGGCCACGCCTGTCATGGCAGATTCTGATAAAACGCAAGAGTCAGAGCTTAAGCCGGCACCGGCGCTCATGATACAAGCACCCAAGGTAACCGATGTAAGCCGGCCGGTAACCATCACCATCTCAAGCAAGCACGATCGCGGATTAATAGCAGGAGCCTCGGTCTATGCGCTTAATACAGACGACCTGGTTATCACGGCCGACAAGACCAATTATACAACCTTGCTGTCCGACTTTGCAGAAACAGCGGAGTCAAAAGGATTATTTATAGGGACTACCGGCAACGACGGCACGGTAACAGGCCAGATCAGCGAATCAGCAAGATTCATGCTGGTAGCTATTAAAGAAGGCTACCTGCCAGGCTTTGCCCGCATCACGGTCACGCTGGCAGCCAAAACTGCGCTGAATATCAAAAGCCCTGGGGCAGCCAACGTTGACACGGAAGTTACCTTCACAGTGACGGAGAGATACTCCAGCACTAAAGTGGAGGGAGCGGCTGTTTATGCCAGGCTGATTACCGACAGCGACACAAAAAACACCATATCAGCAGCCCCTCTGATAAAAAAGGTACAGGCGGTTGCGCAGACGGTCAAACAAGCAAGCCCGTCTGCCGGCATACAGGCCAGCACGGTTATCCAGAGTAATGCTGCCAAATTGAAAGCTTCCGTTAATGCCAGTCAAACCGTAATGATCCAGCGGCATCAGTGGAACAGCGAAAATGCCACTGTTATCAGGGCGTACCCCTGGGATGAGATCGAAGCTGCTAATTATGCCGCGGAAATCCAGTCGGAAGGCTTTTTGCTGGGCTATACAGGCGTCGATGGAACAGTCACATACACATTTACCTCCGCAGGGAGGTACATGCTGACTGCCATCGAAGACGGCTACATACCAGGCTTTGCCAGGATATACATTAAAAATCAAATCGATGATACGGTCGAAGAGGCAGTTAAAGAGCGACTCGGTGTGAAAGCGCCCTCGCCTGCACCTGCCGGGCAGGAAGTTACCATAAAAGCTTTCTATAAAAGCAGCAGCCTGCCGGCGGAAGATGCCACTGTTTATGCCTTCAAGGCCAGGGTAGCTGCTTCATTGAAAGCAACCCCCTCAACCTCAGCCGCTGAAAATGGTACAGCCATACAGATATTAACCAAGGCCGCCGCTGATGGAGAGATCAGTGAAAAGGAAGCATCCGCTTTGCTGCTGCAATCCGCTGTCCGGCCCATTACAATTGGTGTTACCGATGATAACGGCGAAGTGCAGTACACCTTTAGCAAACCTGGAGTATATGTACTGATAGCCTTCAAAGACGGCTGCCTGCCGGGCGGCGACAGGATCAAGGTCGTGTCAATTCAAGCAGTTGAAGACCTGGCAATCAAAGCCGCAATGGATTCGGCGTCCGGTCTCAGCGCCAGTATAAAAGTCTGGGAAAAAGCAAGCTCACAGCCAGTCTCCGGCGCTGCCGTATACGTTTTGAAAGTCAACAATCTCCCCATTGTAAAACCGATGCCCGCTACGACCGGCAGCAGCAAATCACAGGGAGAACAGAACAGATTAACAGTAACCAATAGCGGCACATCAAACCGGTTAACTGTTCACAACGGCTGGATACAGAATGAGGCCGATACTACCAGGGGAAAAGGCACACTGGCGGGATATACGGATGATAATGGACAGCTATTATACACTTTTAGCTCATCAGGACAGTACATCCTGGCCGCCTTTAAGGACGGCAGCAACCCCGGTTTCGTCTATTTCACCGTTCCCCTGCCCACATTCTCAACAACCAGCGATACAAAATAGAATAAAAACCTAAATTCTCCTTACTCTTCACCCAACCCCTCTCACCTCACGAGAGGGGTTGTCTTTTCCTCAGCTATAAATGCACTACGGTTGCCCCCGTGCTCCCCTCAAAACGGCCGCCGGCGCGGTATGACTTAACCAGCGGGTGTTTTTTCAATTCACGCATCACCGCCTGCCGCAGGATACCTGTACCCTTTCCATGGACGATGCGTACTTCACTCAATCCTGAACGCGAAGCATTGTCAATATACTCCTGCACCAGTGGTATGGCCTCATCGACCGTCATCGCATGCAGGTCAAGCTCGGGGTCAAACACTCCCTTTTCTGTCTTTCTCGCATAATTATGGGATTCCGGCGATTTATCTTTACCCGTTTTCATTTAGACCTGTGAAATTCCAGCCTCAGAACACCTTCTGTGCTCGTAGTGACTTTTACACGCTCATCCATGCGCCAGCCTACGACCCAGATAATGTGCGATGGCGAACACACTAAAGGTACGGTATCCCGCCATGTTCGGGGTATGGATGAATCGACCATGAAGTCCTGCAGCTTGCGGCTGTGCGCCATACCAAGCGGATGGAAACGGTCACCCGGCTTGCGGCCCCTTACCTGCAGCGACCGACCGGCCTTACTAAGGTCAAAACTGGCGCTGAATATATCATCTTCACGGTAATAATTTTCATTGATTATATCGGCCGTCACCCTCCAGCCCGGGATCGTTGTGTCGCCCGGAACATTTAAAGTGTACGACTGGTCCAATATAGGCCACGGATGAACGACGGCGCCGGGATCTGAAATTACCATGCGGCTGCGTTCATTGGCGGCCAGTACGCCATCCGGTAGATGCACGCATTTGCCCGTATTTCCAAAAAGCAGCCTGACCAGCGAGTCCACATGGGCAGCTTCGACGTCCTTCAGGCTTCCATACGTATGTCCCAGGATTATGCGAAAGATGCGTCGCTGCAGCGCCAGCGGCAGTCCGCGCATTTTGCCGGAATCCAGGCAGGTCATACAGCTTTCTCTGGTGGTCACCTGGTTGTGCACTTTTAAAGCCTGTTCATCAATAAAATCAGTGTCTTCCCCGGCCAGGTCAGCCAGCCTCACCAAGGCATCCTCTATCTCGGAGTTATATTGCTTAAGCAAAGGTATAAGCTCCAGTCGCACCTTGTTGCGTAAAAACCTGGTATCTTTGTTAGACGGATCCAGGCGGGGCTGAAGATCCAATGCCTGGCAGAACAATGCCGTCTCTTCACGCCTGGTGCCCAGCAACGGGCGTATCACCCAGATGCCGTCCTCTTTAGAAGCATATGGCAGTGGGGCCGCCGACCGCAGCCCGCGCAATCCCTGAATACCCGCACCGCGCAGGTAATGCATCAGCGTGGTCTCAACCTGGTCGTCACGGGTATGCCCAACTGCGACCCGGCTCGCCCCAATATTCCTGGCAGTCTCGCCCAGAAACCTGTATCTTACTTCTCTGGCTGCTTCCTCCAGCGACATCCTGTTGATCCTGCTCCACTCTTCGACATCGCCTTTCTCTATGGTCACAGGAATACCGAGCTTTTCAGCCAGCCCGCAGACATAGTTCGCTTCAGCCTCAGATTCTTCTCCACGCAGACCATGGTCCAGATGGGCAATATGAAGCTCTATGCCTAATTCGTTTTTCACACTATTCAGCAAATGCAGAAGACAGACCGAGTCCGGCCCACCTGAGACAGCCACCAGCACCATTTCATTCCCTGAAACCAGGCCATATTCCCGTATAAAGCTGGTTATTCTTCTCTCGAGGGAGCTGGCGCCGGCAGGCATCTTAATTCTCCTTCAAATGACAGACATCGCTCAGGAGCAATAGGCGAGGTTCGCAGCCTACTTCAAATTCGAGCATTGTCTGACTGCTTGGTTGAATGCGTATCCGCACCATGTGTGTTATCGGGAGGCCCAGCGCCGTGCAAACAATAGTTGCAGTTACGAAATAGTGCGAGACAACCGCTACACATCCTTCTTGATTGGTCTGCACTATTTTTTTTATAGACGACCATACACGCTGCTTGAATTCGCCCAGGTTTTCACCTCCGTTAAAACTAACTGATTCACCCCTGGTTTGCCAGTCCACCATGAACTGGCTGAATCCGGAGGCGAATTTATCCAGCGTCATCCCCTCAAACTCGCCCACATGTACTTCCATCAACCCAGGATCAGATATTATCTTCAGATTATGATAGCGGCCGATAGCGCCGGCCGTGTCCATCGCCCTTTTAAGCGGGCTGGAGTAAATGGCAGACAGGGGAACGTCTTGAAGCTTCAAGCCCAGCTTCTCGGCCTGCGCCTTTCCCGTCTCGCTCAAATCGGTATCACTGCCACTGCCCTGGATAATGCGCTGCTGGTTCCATGTAGTTTCACCATGGCGAATAAGATACAGTTTAATTGCAGACCTCCGCCGACTGAAAATAATAACGGCCTATTATATTGCTAAATGAGAGAAATTTGAAACCGGCGTCTATCATGTTTTGCCAGTCCCGAGGCAACCAGGATGCGGCAATCCCACGCCGGCTTTCGTCTAACTTAGTTAGTCGAATATGAGGTTTGTCCTTTCGATGGAAACCGGAATCTGGTCGAAGCCCAGCGCCTTTATCACCTGTTCCGGCCTTCCTGAACCGGATGATCCGCATTTCAATCTCATGCCGATGAGGTAACCATTATCCGTTTTATCTGCCAGCCAGATATCATCTATTAATGCACGCAGATCGTAATAACGTTCCCCTGTATCACGCGCATGGTGCCAGGCAAGCTGCTCTTTGGCCAGCAATGAAGCAATTTCATCTTTTACCCTATCATGGTCTTTATCTGTAACAACTTCGACGAGATATTCGGCTAATCGCAGGCTTGCCTGTAAAGAAGGAGCCTGCAGGCTGACCGCTAATGTGTCCAGGACAGTAATGCCGTCAGGCAATTGAGGTAATATCCGCTGAATAAACAGGTTAGGTATGATGCGCTGTTCCATGAAAATGTCCATTATCTCAGCCTGGCTGGTTACACCTACCGGAAGCGGCGCAGCCAGTGATATTTTAGGGTGAGGGCTGAAACCTTCTGAATAGGCAGGAGAAATCCCTGCACGGCGGAGCGCACGCTCCCAGAGTCTCATCAGGTCCAGGTGTGAAAGAAACTTCAGTTTTTCACCGCGGGTAAATTTAAGGCGCAGGCGGTGCATTCTTTTCCCTAGTTATGGTAATACGCTCGATCTTGCGGTTGACTATCTCGGTAATTGCTATGGTAAGATCATGATATTTGAAGTGCTCTCCCTGATGAGGGATGCGGCCTAAATGACTTAATATGAATCCGGCTACCGTATCATATTCTCCGAAGGGTAGTTCCAGATCCAGCTCTTCATTGGCCTCCTCCACCCTAAGCCCACCATCGATTTCAAAGGTGTTGGCATCAATGGGGATGATCTCCTTTTCCCCAGCTGTCATTTCATCGCCGATGCTGCCCATTATCTCCGCAGCCAAGTGCTCAAGATTGGCTACACCGGCAACACCGCCAAATTCATCAATAACTATGGCCATGTGCAAGTTATTGTCTCTCATCTCCGCCAGTAACTCTCCCAACCGCTTGGTTTCAGGAACAAAATATGCTTGCCTGACAAGAATATCTACCGGTTCCGAAGGTTTAATTTCGCCTTTAGCCATGGACATCAGCACATCCTTAATTGTCAGCATACCGATTACATTATCCGGGGTCTCTTTGTAAACAGGAAACCTGGAATGAGGATGATCGCTGTATATTTTAAGGAATTCATCCAGTGTCGTGCCTTCTTCAATAAAGGATACCTCTGTACGCGGCCGCATAACATCGCTAACAGGCCGGTCAGGAAACTCGAAGGCCTTGTGGATCATGTCGGCTTCCGTCTCTTCCCATACGCCTTCCGCCTCGCCGACATCAATCGCTGTGCGTATTTCAGCCTCATCCACTGTAGGTTTGATATCACCATTATCAGTCATGAAGCGGGTAAAGCCTGCGCCTATTTTATTCAGCACCCAGACAAAAGGATACAAAACCCAGATCAATAACTGGACAGGGACAGCATAAGCAAGCGCCATCTTCTCTGCATTATGGGCTGCAACTGTCTTGGGTATGACCTCGGCAAATACAAGTATCACGATAGTCAGTATAATGGTTGCCACCAGTGCACCCACGTTTTCTCCCAGAAGGTTGACCGCAATAACAGTACCCAGTGCAGCCGCAGCTATGTTTACCAGGTTATTTCCCAGCAGTATGGCCGCCAGGAATATACCGGGTTTTTCTTTCAGGTTATGCAGCAAGTCGGCAAATTTAACGTCATTACTGAGCAGATGCTTAACACGTATCCTGCTGATGGAAATGATGGCTACTTCAGCACTTGAAAAGAATGCAGACAGCAGCAGACAGATAAAGATTATTACGAAATATATAGTGTGCGAATTATCCATATACAAACCGGTAAATGTCCGGCAGTACGCTTATCATACCATCAGCTACACACGCAGTCAACGATAAAACATCCCCGGCATAGCTGGCAAAAGACTAAACGCCAATGGACGGACATGATAAAATAAGGCTTATGCAGGTAGATTTCGCCTTTATTTGTGATTACGCTGAAACAACCAATAAAATCAATGCTCTGGGCATTGGATTCGACACTATCATGGCGCCCAAGACGCCTGTTAAACATCCCAGTTTCTTCCTCGTTATCCAGATGAGGGCTACCATCGTGGAAAGCGGAGAGAAGGATTTCGAAGTGCATTTCATCGACGAGGACGGAAAAGAGATAGTGCCGGCATTAAAAAGCAAGATCAATATTCCTCGTCCACCGGTGGGGACTGAAAATACTGGCCGTATCGCCATGCGCTACGATAATATTGAATTCCCCAGGTTCGGTTCTTACTCAATTCATATAGTAGTTGAGGGGCATGAGATGGTACGCATACCTCTGAGGGTGATGCAGGCACCCGGACCGGTGCAGGGCCCGAACAAGGGTTAACCATGCCTGTTATCGAGCTTTACCCTACCCTGGAACACTGCATCCAGACGACCGCCAAAAAAGAGTATGAGCGCCTGGTTGCAGGTTGTTTAGACGGCGGCGACCTGGACAGCAGGACGGAATCTAGAATTGAGATGCTGCACAATTTCCTGGAAACCGCAGACTTCGGTGCCTTAAGGGAAAAAAGCGATTCTTATCTGATAGCGGGAGAAAAAGTGAGGTTCGTTCTCACCGATGACGACGGGAACCTGACTTACCGGATGGAGGTCATTCAGGAACCGCGCTTTGAATAGTCCGGACACCAGACAGCATTAGGACGCGCAGGCTGGTGGCACGCTCCGCGCCAGTCATATTTGCAGGAATCACAGAGTATCATCTTCATCCCTAATGCCCGCTTTATTTTAATTTTTAGATTATCAAACCAGGACGGCTTGAGCTTCTTTTTCATAGGCATACCCGTTTAAGTGTTCTTTTTAATTGGATTGGGAAATTTGGTATTGTATTCTACTGTCCCTGCTCGACCTTTTTGAGACCTTCAGGTTCCCCTTCGCCCAGATTGACATCGTAAAAGCTGTGCGTGCCAGGCAATACCATTACAAAATTGGCTGTGCTGTCAACGGTAATTATGACATCTTCTGTCTGCAGATCAAGCACATGCCCGCCCCTTTCCCTGTCCTCATCGATGAAATGGAAATGATACCCCGGTACATTCACTCCGTTTACATAAGGAGGACAGCGGAAGCCTACCATTGTGCCCTCAACGTCGTGGAATTCACTTACCTGTTGATTCTTAATTGCTTCCGTCAACTCGGGATAAGGTTTGACCTGCTCAGGGACGCTGCGGGTCTTCATATAGCTGAATTTACCTTCGATTTTAATAGCATAAAAAAGGTTCTGGCTGACTACCTGGCTGTCGATATATGTTTGCAGCTGTTTGATATCCATCGGCTGACTTTGTCTGACAGCATGATCGCTATCGAAAAAAGTTACAACGGCGAACGGGGTTAGGGTATCATCAGGCACCACAGCCATAGTACCATCCAGTTTGGCCTGGTAAATCTTTCCATCCAGCTCCAGCATCTCCCCGTCCAACGCCTGCAATGTTCCTAATCCAAAATCTCCGTACGGCCTTAACTGGCCGACTGTAGTACTGCCGTCATAGACACCTTTCATCAAAGCGCTGATAGTTGAAACCTGGTATACAGTATCCCTGCCGGTTTGAATATCCGGGCTGCAGCCTGCAGCAATTACGGCTGTCAGGGTCAGCAAAGCAACCAGCAAAAAGCTACATTTTTTCACAGCGTCATATCTCCCTGATTATTCTACTTTAAACGGGAACCTGCCCATTTCTTCATCATCGATAATAATTTTTACCAGGTAATCACCTTTCACGAAGGATTCCTCTTTAGTTATCAGTGCAGCCCTGATCTCTATGGATCCCTCGATCTGGTTCTTGTCTTCCTGGACCAGCTTCTCCTGAATTACGGCATCCGCACTGCGGTCAAGTATCCACTGAATATTCATCACTGTCCCCTGCGGGGCATTATAAGCCCTGGCCCTGAAATTGATCTGCTTATCATCAGTCGTAAACCGTGAGGTTAAAGTTGCGGTTTTCTGCTCCTCGTCCGTATAGGAGAATGTGGACATCTCGCTGATATAAGGCCATTTAATAGAGTCGGGGGCAACCACTGAAAATGGCAACTTCATCTGCTCATCACCGTCTATGAATAGTGTGATATCGTACTGCCCTGTCGGCAGTTGCTTGCCCGACTGCATGCCAATCGAAAAACTGATATACTCTCTGCCCTCAACCTTGGTCGAAGGCTCGTAGATGACCTTTCCTTTGAGATTCTCCAACTCGCCGCCGATATATGTCCAGCGCGCTTTAATTACGCTATTGAAGTCTGCATCATTGACCTTAACCGCACAGAAGACTTTAGAAACATCGCTGGGAAAAACGTCCACTTTATCCAGCGGTTTTTCGGTCAATAAATCCAGACTGGTGCACATGGTAGCATCGGTCAAATTGGCGGCCGAGGGAGAGGCTTCGCCCTTTATTGTAAACGGTACCGATTGCGCCGGCTCGTCATCAAAATAGAGCTTCACCTCGTAATCGCCCTTCGGCAGAAGCTTGTCCGAACGAGCAAACTGCAATACTACGTACTCCGTCCCGGCAACTACGCTGCCCTGCCCTATCATGCTGTTTTTCAGATCTGCTTCATCGCTGCTGACCACATACCACTCCCCTTTTACTTTCGATTGTGCGGAAGTATACCTGAGCTTGATAGAGCAATATATACTGCTTACGTCGGGAGCGAAAGTATCGGAGATTACCTCCGGCCCGCCTGTTTGCGTCACTTTACTGCACATTACCGCCTGCTCTATCGGTGATGTGCTGGTACAGGCCGACGTTAAAGCAGCCGCCGTCAGCACTGACGCCAGCAGGCATATAATAAACAGAGTTTTTTTCATTTCAGTTGCTTCTCCTTGAGGATTTATCAGATATTTTCCATTTGATATTTGCCGCTATAGCCTTTCACAACCCTGCGGGTGGTATATAGAAAAACCAGCTGCATGACCCTGGCATTTTTATGCAGTCTGAAGCCATGGGTATTATATACGACCAGCATGGACTGAGACCTGCCTGTGTATCCGGCGTCCCAGACAGCGCTATGAATGCTCACGCCGCACCTGTTAAAGCTTGAACGCGGCCTGGCCAATGCCATGATGTTGGACGGGAGGCTAACGATTTCATTGAATGTGATAAGATAGGGTCCCGGCGGCAGGTCCACACCCCCATGCTCTTCAAACAACACGGGTGAAGTCCTGGAAAGTTCCCTACCTTCGTTTGTTTCCGTCAGGTTGCCGCGTGACGAAAAATTGCTGATTTCACGTACCGTCAGATCAATCCCGTTGGGCTGCATCTGCTCTTCCAGATTGATCGCGCCCTCAATCAGGGGCGGCCTGTTTTTCAGCAATTCTTCAATATCTTCACGCGTTAAAACGCCGTACTTTTCTGTCATCTGATATTATTTCCGCCGGGCAATGATGTTATTATAGTACGTATTGTTGGTAAAGTCAGATCAATTCTTATATTTTAAAGGAGAACATATATGGGCAGACAAGAAGAGCTGGACACTCTAAATAATACCGAGCTGTGCAACCTTGCCGTCGATTTCCTGAGGCGCAGCATCCTTCATTACGGCATCTGGTTTAACGAGGTGCACCATCAACTGGGACTTGACGAAGCCATCAGTGCTGAAAAAGCCGTATTTGATAAGTATTATCCCATCCTATTAAGACGTCTCTCGAGTGTATTGGGCTTTGAAATTGACGCAGGCCTTCCCTCTGCCCTTACCAGTCTGCCCAGAGAGCAAATCCTCGCATTTATAGAAGCAATATCTGTTAACTGGCTGGCTGGCGACGGCATATGGTTCCAGGCAGTGGAGCAAAGACAGGAGATGTTCACCGCCAAAAGGTGCAATGATACCTGCTGGACCAGATTTTCTCCAGTGGAAGCATACCGGATCAAGGATCTGTTGCATTTGCCGGAGGAAGGTGGACTGGACTCCCTGAAGACAGCTCTCGATTACAGGCTTTATTCCCGCATCAATACACAGTCCAGCGAGCGGCAGGACAATTGCCTGATCTTCCGCATGGTTGAATGCAGGGTGCAGACGGCGCGCAAACGTAAGGGACTGGAGGACTATCCCTGTAAATCGGCAGGGGTAACTGAATATTCCAGCTTCGCACGCGCTATCGATCCGAGGATCAGAACCGAATGCATCGCCTGCCCGCCTGATATGCACCCTGATGAATTCTCCTGCGCCTGGAAATTTTATATAGAATGAGCAGACAGGCCGTAGTCGTTGTGGGAGCAGGGGCAGCCGGTATGATGGCAGCCGGCAGAGCTGCCGAGCTGGGAGCCGAGGTTTTCCTGCTGGAGAAAATGGAACGGGAAGGGAAGAAAATTCTCATCAGCGGCAACGCCCGCTGCAACCTGACCAATGCGCGCAGCATGGATGATTTCATCCCCATGTACGGAGAAAACGGACGGTTTTTATATACTGCATTCCGCCAATTTTTTAGTGATGGCCTGATTGGACTTCTTGGAAAATACGGGGTGCGAACTTCCACTGCAGAGGATGGAAGGATCTTCCCTGCATCGGGGAAATCAGCCGATGTCGTGCAGGCGCTTACGGCTTATATGAAACAAAACGGCGTTGCAGTGACAAAAAACGCTGCCGTTCTGGAAATTGAGCAAAAAGATGGCCGGGTCACTGCCGTATATACGCCGGACCGGACATTCAGGACAGAGACTGTGGTCATGGCCACCGGCGGCGCCTCTTATCCCAGGACCGGGTCCAACGGTGAGGGGTACCGGCTGGCCGAGAGGCTTGGGCATACGGTTATTCAATTGCGGCCGGCGCTGGTTCCGCTCGCAGTTAAAGAAATGGACATCGTAAAAAGTCTGCAGGGAATCAGCCTGAAAAACGTCAGGGTCACCGCATTCGCCTGCAAAGCCGAAAGCATCGATGCTGAACTGGCTCCCGGCAGGGATACCGGCAGGGGTATACAGGGTAAGTCCCCACGGCCGCCGGTAATTGAAAGCCGCACTGGCGATCTTGTCTTCACACATTACGGCGTCAGCGGGCCGGCGGTATTGCTGATGAGCCTGGCGGTGGCAGACGCACTGGCTAAAAGTCCGGTCAGCCTTAGCATAGATTTGCTGCCCGGCCATAACCGCAAACAGGCCCAGGATGATCTTCAGCAGGAATTCAGCAGGCACGGCGCAAGGCATGTTCGCACAGCCATTGGAGCCCTGGCACCTTTACATGTAACCGATTTTGCGCTGAAAGCTGCCGGCTGTCCTCCCGACAAGATGGCGGGGCAGGTTTCAGCTAAAGAACGCGAAAAAATAATTAACTGCCTGAAGGATGTCAGGTTCAATGTCAATCGGACACGGCCGCTGTCCGAGGCCATGGTTACCGCCGGCGGCGTAGACCTTAACGAGGTAGACCCGAGGACCATGGAATCAAAACTCGTCAAAGGCCTTTATTTTTGCGGAGAACTGTTGGATATAGATGCGGATACCGGCGGTTACAACCTGCAGGCTGCTTTCTCAACCGGCTATTTGGCCGGTCAATCAGCAGCACGTTTATGCTGAGGGCCATCCGGCAAATCTATCCCAAACCCCTTGAGCTCCTGCAATAACATATTGAGCGGCAACCCAATGACATTGCTATAATCTCCTTCGATCTTTGCCACCAGCTCAGCGCCAGCCCCCTGGATTGCATAGGCGCCCGCTTTATCTAGCGGCTCACCGCTGGCAACATATTGATCGATCTGACTTTGACTCAACAACTTGAAATAAACACTGGTGATGACTGCACGAGATATGGTCTTACCGCTATCGCAATCCAGAATGGTAAAACCCGTAATAACCTGATGGCATTTGCCGCTCATGGAAGTCAGCATCCGGCGTGCATGGCCCGGATTACGGGGTTTTCCCAGCAGTCTGCCCTCCAGCACTCCGAAGGTATCTGCGGCTATAATAATGGAACCCGGATGAGAGAGACGGGCAGACACTGCTTTCTGTAACGAGATCGAAACAGCCAGCTCCGCAGGTTCGATACTACTGTCCAGCTTCTCCTCTATTCCCACAGGGGCAACGATAAATTCAAGGCCGGTTTTTTCCAGCAACTCCCTCCGCCGGGAAGAAGAGGACGCCAGTATCACCGTTTTTTTCATGCTGCCAATTTAAGCCATCCGGTGAGACCGTGTCAAAGTTGACTTTATCCTAAGGCACATAAACGATAGTGAGATATTTTGAAGCCTGCTTACCCGAGGCATCTTTGGCCAGGATATCGATTACATTGGGACCCGGCTCCAGCTCAACCAGCACCTTGAACCGCCCGTTCTCCAGAGAGACTGACAGGCCGTTGATCATTAAATCCACACTTGTATCAGTAGTACCGCTGACAGTGATGGGGCTGCTCCTCACAACCGATTCATCCACCGGTCCCGTGATGTTAAGCTTCAATGCATCACTCACCGTATCAGTTTTGCCTACGCTGACCGGCAGTCCGTCAATATCTGCCTGGCAGCCAATTACTATTGAAATTGAAAGCGCCACCCCAAGTAGTATGCAAAGACTTCTCATCTCGGTATTTTCCTCCAGAAAATGTTCAACAATAATAACGTCGTCCTGCCGAAAAAGTTTACTTATGGAGTTTTTTTTCTATAATTAATCTTTATGAATATTTATTTAGGAATTATTTTGGCAGCCATCCTCGTTCCTTTCTTGTTGGATATTATTTCCAGCATTTTGAATTTAAAGGCCCTGCAACTCGATCCGCCGGCGGCCTTCAAAGATATTTATGCGCCGGAAAAATATCGCAAATCACAGGAATATACACGTGAAAGCACGCATTTCAATTTCGTGGTCAGCACGTTCGGGCTGGCATTGCTGCTGATATTCTGGTTCGCCGGCGGATTCAATTGGCTCGATCTACTGGTGAGAAGCTGGGGCTTTAATGAACTGGTAAACGGCCTTTTATACACAGGAATACTCGTGCTAGCCGTTGGCCTGATCATGCTCCCTTTCAGCATCTACGGGACATTTGTTATCGAGCAGCGGTATGGATTCAATAAAACAACGCCGCAGACATTCATCGTTGACAGGATCAAGAGAGTACTCCTTTCCATCCTGCTGGGTGCGCCGCTGCTGGCTGCCGTTTTAGCGTTATTTGAAGTAGCAGGCCCCCTGGCCTGGGTCTACTGTTGGGCGGTAGTAACCGTTTATTTGCTCGTCGTTGAATTCATAGCTCCCACGTGGCTGATGCCGCTTTTTAACAAATTTATTCCGCTTGAGAATGGAGATTTGAGGACCGCAATCCTCAGCTATGCCAGATCCGTTGATTTTTCCATAAACAATATTTTCGTCATTGACGGATCACGCCGTTCCAGCAAATCCAATGCCTTCTTCACCGGGTTCGGGCGCAATAAGAGGATAGCCCTTTTCGATACCTTGATTGCGCAGCATACCGTGCCTGAGCTTGTAGCTGTTATAGCCCATGAGATCGGCCACTATAAGAAAAAACATATTATACAGGCGCTGATTATCAGCATCCTTCATTTCGGCCTGCTCTTCTTCCTGCTCTCTCTTTTCATGAAAAGCCCGGGGGTTCACGGGGCGTTATATTTTGAACAGCCCTCGGTTTACGCCGGCCTCATCATCTTCGGGCTGCTCTATACACCCATAGAATATATACTCGCTATCCTGTTCAACATGCTTTCCCGGAAAAATGAAGCCGATGCCGACCGCTTTGCCGCCCTGACCGGACCCGGACCGCTGCCGCTGGAAGAGGCCTTAAAAAAACTGGCAGCCAATAACCTCTCCAACTTGACACCCCATCCCTTTTACACTTTCCTGTATTATTCTCATCCGCCGCTGATCGAGCGCATCGAGGCTATCAAAACACATAACCGAAATATGAACGTAAGTTAATAAATTGTCTATTGCGCCGCAATTTAATATAATCACATTCACCGTTTGACCGG
>JAFGLP010000061.1 GCA_016927965.1 Dehalococcoidia bacterium | reverse complement strand
GTGGAAGTCCCCATGGGCATCAAGCTTGCCAATCTGGTTTACGATATTGGCGGGGGAATCCCCAAAAATAAGAAATTCAAAGCTGTACAGACCGGCGGTCCCTCGGGCGGATGCCTGCCTGCCGATATGCTTGGATCACCGGTTGACTACGAGACATTGGCCGCAGCCGGCTCTATTCTGGGGTCAGGAGGTATGGTTATTTCAGATGAGGACACCTGCATGGTGGATCTGGCGAGATATTTTCTTTCTTTCACGCAGGCAGAATCATGCGGTAAATGCCCGCCCTGCAGAGTCGGCACCAGGCAGATGCTGTCTATACTTGAGCGTATCACCAAGGGGCAGGGAGTCCACGGTGATATAGAAAAATTAGAGAAATTAGCGGGCACCATCAAACAGGGCTCGCTTTGCGGCCTGGGACAGACAGCCCCAAATCCGGTCTTAACCACGCTGAAATATTTCAGGGATGAATATGAAGAGCATATCTATGGCAAACACTGCCGGGCGGCTACATGCAAAGGGCTGGTGAAGGCACCTTGCAGCCATACCTGCCCTGCCGAAATAGATGTGCCCAGATATGTCAGGTTTATTCTTCAGGGTAAATTCGGAGAAGCAGTGGCTGCAATTAGAGAAAAGGTACCATTTCCCGGCGTTCTGGGAAGAGTATGTTTTCATCCTTGCGAAAGCAAATGCCGCCGGGGTGAGATCGATGAGGCAATCGATATAAAGAACCTGAAAAGGATAGCGGCAGACCATGACACCGGGTTATGGAAGAAAAACTCTTTTAAGTACCCTGCGTCAGGGAAAAAGGTGGCAGTTGTAGGATCAGGGCCGGCGGGGCTAACGGCAGCATACTATCTGGCAAAGCTGGGACATGCAATCACCGTATTTGAATCTTTACCCCTTGCCGGTGGGATGATGCGTGTAGGCATACCGGAATACCGCCTACCACGCCATATACTGGATAGTGAAATAGAAGAAATTAAAGATGCCGGCGTCAACATCAAAACAAACGCTAAAGTAGATTCATTAAAATCTCTTCTGGATGAAGGGTTTTCCGCCATTTTCCTGGCTATAGGTGCCCATAAAGGGACCAGAATGGGAATACCGGGAGAGGATTTGCGGGGTGTGATGGAATGTGTCGATTTTCTGCGAAAAGTCAACCTGGGAGAGAAAATGATAGTCGGCAGTAGCGTAGGGATAATAGGTGGTGGCAACGCAGCCATTGATTCAGCTAGAACAGCTCTCAGGCTCGGCGCAACCATTGCGGTGATTATATACAGGCGAAGCAGAGATGAGATGCCAGCTAACCCGGAAGAGGTTGAAGAGGCATCTAAGGAAGGGGTTAAATTCGAATATCTGGCAAATCCCAACTCCATTACCAGGGATGGCTCTAAATTTAAAGTGCAAATCACCAGAATGAAGCTCGGCGAATTCGACGCCAGCGGCAGAAGAAAACCTGAACCTGTTGCGGGCAGCCAGTTCAATATGGAATTTGATAACATCATAGAGGCTATCGGTCAATCACCGGATATACCGCCAGCATTTGAGCTGACGCGTGGGCGCGGTAATATAATTAAAACTGATTTTTATGATATGACCACCTCAGTTACCGGGATATTTGCCGGCGGTGACTGTGCCCAGGGGCCTTCTTCTGTGATCGAGGCTATCTCAGACGGAAGAAAAGGCGCGATAGCCATAGACAGGTTTTTGGGCGGTAGAGGAGAGCTTGAGGAAAGGCTGGCACCCTCAGAAGATCTCAGCAACCTGCCCGTCATCGCAGAGGGGGAAAAACAGCACCGGCCAAAACACAAATCATTGCCGTTAAAACAGCGTCTGAGCAGTTTTGCAGAAGTTGAGGCTGGCTTATCCAGAAGGTCGGCGATGAAAGAGGCCGGAAGATGTCTGCGCTGCGATCTGGAGAACAGGTAAACAGGTGTTGCATTTGTAGAATCATATTTTATTTTTGAGAGAAATCATGGCAAATCAGGAAAATAACAAAATTTGTAGACTGACCATCAACGGCAAACAGGTTTCGGCAGCCGCTGGTAAAACTGTTCTGGAAGCAGCAAAGCAGGCTGGCATTTACATACCTACGTTATGCTATCACCCCAGCCTTAAGCCATATGGCGGTTGCAGACTGTGTATTGTTGAAATTGACGGTCTCAGAGGTTACCCTACATCCTGCACCACGCCAGTCCAGGACAATATGGTAGTACGGACAGATACTCCCGCTGTAAAAGAACTGCGTAAAAATATATTCGAACTGATAATTTCTGAACATCCCATGGCATGTCTTACATGCCACAAGAATCAAAGATGCGAACTGCAGCAGGTTGCTTCTTATATCGGCCTGGAGTCTTTAGATGTAGTGCCAAATTATCATAACCTCCCCATACTTACAGATTCTCCCGTATTTGACAGAGATTATAACCTATGCATTTTATGCGGGCGCTGTGTACGTGTATGCCAGGAAATCCGGGGAGCAGGCGCTATCGCTTTTACCTACAGGGGAAGTAATACGCTACCCGGAACTGCTTTTGACAAACCGTTGCTGGAGAGTGATTGTCAGTCCTGTGGGGCCTGTGTTGATGTCTGTCCTACAGGTGCTCTGTCACAACGTGCCAATAAGTGGGAAGGACTTCCTGATTATTCGGTTGTAAGCACATGCCCCTACTGCGGAGTAGGTTGCCAGCTGAAATTCGAGGTAAAGAACGATAAAATTATAAATACCATTCCCTGTGATGTCGCCCCGAACTATGGACAGGCATGTGTCAAAGGCAGATTCGGGATAACCGAGTTTGTGCATCACAAGCAGCGCCTTACCACCCCGTTGATACGCAAAAACGGCAGACTGGAAGAGTCAAGCTGGGAGAAAGCGCTGGACCTCATCGTGCGGAAGCTGCCTGAATATAAAGGCGATAGTTTTGCCTTTATCAGTTCCGCCAAGTGCACCAATGAAGACAATTATGTAGCACAGAAGTTTGCACGGGTGGTCATGCAGACCAATAATATCGACCACTGCGCACGACTGTGCCATTCCCCTACGGTGACCGGGCTGGCAGCCAGCTTTGGCAGCGGGTCGATGACTAACTCCATCGACGAAATCGCCCATGCATCCACCATCATTGTGATAGGCAGCAACACCACTACAGGCCACCCTGTGATTGCACTCGAGATAATCAAGGCGGTCAATAATGGGGCCAAACTAATCCTGATTAACCCGCTGGAAATAGATCTGATTAAATATGCCCATATCTGGTTGCAACATAACCCTGGCACTGATGTTGCCTTAATCATGGGAATGGCCAGATATATACTTGATAATGGCCTGGCAGACATGGCTTTCAGTACAAACTATTGCGAGAATTTTGAGGAATTCAGGAAATCCCTGGATGACTACGATCTTGGTTCTGTCCAGCGCATAACAGGCATACCTGAAGAACAGATTGCAGAAGCGGCAAAACTTTATGCAACGCATAAACCCGCTACCATAATTTACGCCATGGGCATCACTCAGCACAGCCATGGAACAGACAATGTGATGTCACTGGCCAACTTGGCCATGCTTACGGGTAACGTTGGAAAACCATCCACCGGGATAAATCCCCTCCGCGGGCAGAACAATGTACAGGGTGCCTGCGATATGGGAGGTCTCCCCAACGTATTTACTGGATACCAAAGTGTTGAAAACAGAGATATCAGAGGAAAATTTGAAACAGCCTGGGATAGCAATCTAAATGGCAAACCCGGCCTGACCTTAACTGAAATAATAAACGCAGCTCCTACAAAAGAGATAAAATGCATATATCTCATGGGTGAAAACCCTCTCATCAGCGATCCCGATATCAAGCACGTGGAAGAGGCATTGAAACATCTTGATTTCTTTATTGTACAGGATATGTTTCTTACAGAAACAGCACAGCTGGCAGATGTAGTTCTCCCGGCAACGTCATTTGCTGAAAAGGACGGCACATACACCAATACGGAAAGACGCGTGCAGAGAGTAAGAAAGGTAATCGAACCCATCGGAGGTTCCAGGGCGGACTGGCTGATAATCTGCCAGATTGCCCGCAAAATGGGCGCACGCGGTTTCGAATTTAATCATCCTGCCTCAATTATGGATGAGATTGCAGGATTAACTCCAAGCTATGGAGGAATCAGTTACCAACGCCTGGAAACTTGTGGATTGCAGTGGCCCTGCCCGACACTGGACCACCCGGGCACGCCAATATTGCATATGTCGCGCTTTTCACGCGGTCAGGGAAGATTTACCCCTATCAAATACAGGCCTCCGGCTGAGCTTCCCGATGAGCAATATCCCTTCATGCTGATTACAGGGAGGAGCCTGTTCCACTTTCATACGGGCACGATGACGAGAAAAGTAACAGGATTGAACACTATCGAGCCGGAGGGGATGGTAGAGATTAACCGGGAAGACGCAACTTCAATACAGGTAAATGACCGCGACATGGTAAAAGTAACCTCGAGGCGGGGACAAATAACCATAAAAACAAAAATTTCAGATAAGGTGCCGCCAAAAACTTTGTATATGCCTTTCCACTTCGCAGAGAGTGCCGCCAATATATTGACCAATACTGTTTTGGATCCGCTTGCAAAGATGCCCGAAATAAAAATCTGCGCTGTAAAAATAGAAGGGGTGCAAACTAAATGAACCAGGTTAGAATAAATATTGATGGCAAAGAGCTTACGGTTGATGCCGAAAGCACAATACTCAAGGCAGCACTGGATAACGGTATCTACGTCCCCAATATTTGTAACCATCCGGATCTACCTCCTACGGGGGAATGCGGACTCTGCATCGTCGACGTCGAGGGAATTGAGGAGCCTGTAACCTCATGTAATACCAGGGTCAGGGATAATATGGTTGTTAAAACAGACACTCAGGCGTTACGAAAAAAACAGCGCGAAATCTTCGAAAAATTACTGCTGTACCACCCTTCGGCATGCCTGACATGCTGGCGCAGAGAGCGCTGCCAGCCATTTGATATTTGTTTAAGGAACGTGTCGGTTAATGAGCGTTGTGTTACCTGTCCCAAGAACGGCAGGTGCGAGCTGCAGAAAGTGGCCGATTTTATCGATCTGAGAAATGATATTATTCCTTATGAGTACAGAGGGCTACCCGTAAATCGAGACAACCCGTTTTTTGAGCTGGACTATAACCTGTGCATCGCCTGCGGCAGATGCGTCAGGGCATGTAACGACCTGAGGGGTATTAAAGCGCTGGATTTCATCGAAATAAACGGATATAAAGTAGCCGGTCCCAAAAACAACGGCATTCATCAAGATTCAGGATGCAAGTTCTGCTTCTCCTGTGTCGAGGTATGTCCTACGGGAGCACTTACAGATCTGAGTGCGAGGTACTATCCCTTCAAGAATTTCGAGGCATATGTAGTGCCATGCCGAGAAGCCTGCCCCGCACATATAGATATTCCCCGTTATCTTTACTTGATATCGCAGGGTAAGTATGGTGAGGCACTGGCTGTTATTCGCGAAAAAGTACCATTTCCGGGGGTGCTGGGAAGGGTCTGCATTCATCCATGCGAGCAGGCATGCCGCAGAGGTGAACTGAATGAAGATGAACCGATCTGCATTAAATTCCTTAAAAGATATGCATCTGATCATGATACTGGAATATGGAAACAATTTTCAAAGAAAGAGCCTGCTACGGGTAAAAAGGTAGCAGTTATTGGTGCCGGGCCGGCCGGTCTGACAGGGGCTTTTTATCTGGCTAAAAAGGGCCATCAGGTCACCGTATTCGAAGCATTGCCGCTGGCGGGAGGAATGATGAGGGTAGGGATACCGAGATACAGGCTGCCGGCGGATGTTTTGGACGCTGAAATAAAAGTGATAGAAAATGCCGGTGTTGAGATAAAGACCAACTCCCGGATTGCATCACTGGATAAATTATTCGAACAGGGTTTTAATGCTGTCTTCATCGCTATCGGCGCACATAAAGGTTCAAAGGCAGGCATCAAAGGCGATGATCTTCCGGGGGTGATGGACGGCGTAGATTTTCTGCGT
>JAFGLP010000060.1 GCA_016927965.1 Dehalococcoidia bacterium | reverse complement strand
CCTCCGATTACCATGACATCGTACTGTTTCAATTCAACCTCCAAATAAAAGTATTTATTTTTAAAGAGATCTTCAAGTAAAGTGGGTTTTACGGCAAAGGATGACGTTTAACAGCAGGATATGGTTTGCAGAAAATATGCTGACTCAGCCCGGGTTGAAACTCAGGCGATATATTATTGTTTTTAAAAGTGGCAGCTTTTGGAATGCCAGATATACTGGAGGCACAAATAATGTTCCTATCTATTCTGTCAGCCATATTAACATATAATATTACGAAGTTATTTTTGCGATTGGCGCTAACTTTGTTGTTAAGTCTGTATGAATTGCCAATTTTCAAGTGACAGTGCTTTCTGATAGAACTTAATATTTGATATATTTATCGAAATAGCTATCACAATAAATAAATCTATATTTGCAACCGACTGCCAAATATATTTTGGTTGATTAATCAATCTCTTTGATAAATTAACTAATGCATGCAATTAATTATATGTAAATCCGAAGACCTCCATCGCTAAATCCAGCATATATTATGTTAATCGATTGACGTGTTAATTAATGGTGACTTGACAATTAAAATGCTAATTGATAGATTATTATAGCATAAAAAAAATGAGCGTTCGCTCGTTTTTTCCCTACATGAAAAAATCAGCAATCAGGACGTACAGCAGAAACGGGAAACTGATTGCGCAACGCAGGGATCATATTGCGCAATGTGTTGCGCCCCTTTTTGTCAAAAAAGGGTATGAAAGAACAAGTATTCGGGAAATAGCCGAGTCCTGCGGTATGTCAATGGGAGCGCTGTATTATTATGTTGGGGGTAAGGAGGATATCCTGCAAATAATGCTGGATTATGACCTTACTTTATATATTAGTTTAATAAAGGAGATGGTTGAAAATTCTCGCTCGTTGCGGGCGAGGGAAGCACTAATAAAAGTGCTTGAGCAGTACTATAGAGCATCTGACGCATCACAGGATTTAACGCTTTTTTTTTATCAGGAGACAAAAAGTCTGCACTCCAAAGCGCGTGAAGTCATAGAAGAGCGCGAGAGAAGCTTGGTAGCAGAATTTGAGAAGTTGTTGAATCGTGGTTGTAAGGCCGGGGAATTTAAAATAGAGAATATAACACTGGTAGCAAATCAGATAGTAGTAACAGGTCACATGTGGGCACTGAGAAGATGGCTTTTAAAGCATGTATGTTCGTTAGATGAATATATAAAGAATCAAATTGAGTTTTTCCTCAATGCGATAATAGCAGAATAACTTGTTTTATTATAGCGTCCATAATATAGGTTAATTAATATAAAGGGGGCTGCATGCAGACTGACAATATCAATAAACCTGTTCTGGAGGTTAAGGACATCGCTTTGAGTTTCGGCGGTGTTACTGCTCTTCAGGATGTGAGCTGTGAGGTCGGGCAACATGAAATTCTGGCTATCATTGGTCCGAATGGGGCCGGCAAGACCTGTCTTCTTAACTGTATCAGCGGGTTTTACAGGCCTCAGAAAGGGAGCATTACTTACGAGGGGAAGGATTTGAGTACTGTCCCTGCACATCAAATAGCCAAACTGGGTATCGGTCGCGTGTTTCAGGGTATTCAGTTATTTGTAGGCTTGAGCACGTTGGATAACCTGATGGCGGCCAGGCATATCCATATGAAACATACGGTATGGGATGAGCTGATCTATTTTGGGAAGGCGCATAAAGCAGAGATCGAGCACCGCAGGCGGGTTGAAGAGGTCATTGATTTTCTGGAGATGGAATCGATCAGGAAAAGGGTAGTTGCCTCACTCCCATATGGAAAGCGCAAGCTCGTGGATCTGGGAAGGGCGCTATGCCTGGAGCCCAAGCTATTACTGCTGGATGAGCCGATGGCGGGTATGAACCTGGAAGAGAAGGAAGATGTGGCACGATTTATTGTAGATATTTACGAACGCTGGAAGATACCCATCGTGCTGGTCGAACACGATATGGGCGTTGTTATGGATATTGCTGACAGGCTGGTAGTGCTTGATTTTGGTAAGAAAATAGCAGAAGGAACGCCTGATGTAATCAAAGCGGATAAAAAAGTAATCGAAGCTTATCTTGGAGTACAGGAGAATTAGGTTCATGCCTGAATTAACAAAGACAAGAAAAGGCAATAATGGTATTGAGCAGCATAAATTGACTGCCGGCTCAGGAAAGCTGGACACGCTGCCGAAATATCTTCTCAGCAACTACAGGCAATATGCCAAAAGTGTCACCATGCGGAAAAAGGATTTTGGCATATGGAACAGCTATACCTGGGAAGATTGCTATATCGCTATCAAATATTTCGCTCTTGCCCTGACCAGTCTGGGTCTGAAAAAAGGCGATAAGGTAGTGATACTTGGTGACAACGACCTGCAATGGTACTGGGCGGAACTGTCGGCCCAATGCATGGGGGGGGCGGCTGTAGGTGTTTACATCGATTGTATGCCTGATGAGGTCAAATATATTGTAGAGAACTCCGACAGCGTTTTCGTGGTTGCCAAAGACCAGGAGCAGGTTGATAAATTCCTTATTTCTTACAAGGACCGTGAAGGTAAAGAGCATGCTCCCATCAAGGAAGAGCTGCCTGCCATAAAGAAACTGATTTACTGGGATGAGAAAGGTTTGTGGGACTACAACGATCCCTGGCTTCTGAAATGGGAAGACGCCATTGAGATTGGAAAGGAATATGAGAAGTCCAATCCCACATTGTTTGAAGATACGATCCTGGCGGGTGATACCAAAGATATCGCTGTTATCTGCTACACCTCAGGAACAACCGGCTTGCCCAAGGGCGTGCTGGTCAGCCACGAATACCTTGTAAAGGGCGCTGAAGGAGCCAGGTATACCAGGGACATTGAGCTACATGAGGAATACCTGTCGTTCATTGCGCCGGCCTGGATCGCTGAACAATCGGGCATAGCTGGCTGGCTGGCCAATGTGGCCAATGTTAATTTCCCTGAATCTCCTGACACGGTGATGTACGATTTAAGGGAGATCGGTGCTGCTTCTTTCATGTTCGGCCCACCGCAGTGGGAGGGCCTGCTTAAAATGGTCCAGGTGCGTATCAATGACTCATCATGGATCAAAAGGTTCGTATATAATATCAGTCTGCCTGTGGGCTATAAAGTTGCTGATATGGTAATGAAACGGCAGAAGCCCAATATATTCTGGAGGGCTTTATACGAGGTTTGTAACTGGATCTGTTTCAGGCCTGTCCGTGATTATCTGGGCCTCTCACACCTGAAGATAGGTATAACGGCAGGTGCCTTGCTGGGGCCTGATCCTCTTAGATGGTATCGTGCGATCGGTGTTAACCTTAACCAGGTCTACGGCCTTTCAGAGGTGAATCCCGTAACCTTGCCACTTAAAAATAGTGTAGTAGTACCTGAAACAGTCAGCCCGCTGAGTGTTGGAGTAGAAGTCAGGATATCCAATGACATGGAGATACTGGCCAGAGGTCCAAGCCAGTTCACGGGCTATTATAAAAAGGAACAGGAGACTATTGAAAAAGTCGTTCAGGGGTGGGTGATGACCGGAGACGGCGGCATGATTGAGGACCATTACGGTCAGCTTGTCATATATGACAGGTTAAAGGACATGATCAAACTGAAGGACGGCACCAAGTATTCTCCAACCTATATCAGCAATGCCTTGAAATTCAGTCCGTATATTAAGGAGAGTGTGGCCATCGGCGATGAGACCAAGGATTATATCTTTGCCATAGTGGTCATCGACTTTGAGTCTGTCGGGCGCTGGGCGGAGAAAAACCGTATACCCTACACGACGATGACCGACCTGTCACAGAAAAAAGAGGTATATGAGCTGATTGAGCCGGATATCATAAGGGTGAACAAAGTGCTGCCAAAGGCAGCTCAGATGCAAAAATACCTTATTCTCTATAAGGAATTTGACGCTGACGAGGGTGAGTTGACCAGGACCAGGAAGGTCAAGAGGTCATTCATCGAACAGCGCTATGCCAATCTGGTTGATGCGGCTTATGCAGGTAAAGAGGCGGTCGATACCGAAGCGGAAGTCAAGTACCGCGACGGTACTATCAGAAAGATTACAACTACAGTAAATATAAGAAGCGTGTAATGATATGGATATAATGTTTTTTCTTCAGCTAATTCTATCCGGCCTGTTGTTAGGCGGTATATATTCCCTGCTGGCACTGGGCATTGTACTGATAGTTAAAGCATCGGGCGTGTTCAACTTTGCCCAGGGTGACATGACGGCTTTAGGTGCATTTATTGCATGGTCTATCATGATGTTTTTCATGGATCGGGGCATGGATGATTTTGCACTTCCCGGTATGATCGTGGGGGTTATCATCGTTGCACTGGTTTTCGCATTTTTAATCGAGCGTTTGGCGCTCAGACGGTTGATCGGTCAACCTGTTATTGCAGCGCTGATGATGACCGTAGCCCTCGGTATGATCCTTTCGGGTTTCGTATCGATGACATGGCCTGGTCCCGGCCGAATATTCCCTCCAATGATTCCAACAGGGGCCATTAAGATCGGCAGCATTTCTCTGGCTACTGCCAGCTTATTCAGTTTTGTTATATGTATGGCGATTTTCGGACTGTTCGTTCTCTTCTTCCAGAAGACCAAGCTGGGCCTGGCCATGCGTGGAACTTCGGAAGACCAGCAGTTGGGCCAGAGCGTGGGTATAAAGGTAACAGTAATCTTTCTCGCATGCTGGTTTATCGCTATGTTACTGGCAACCGCCAGCGGTGTGCTGGTCGGCAGTATGCAGGTGCTTGACAGGACCACGCTGGCGGCGTTTGGTGCTATCGCATTCCCTGCGGTGCTGTTGGGTGGTATTGAATCAATACCCGGAGCGCTGGTAGGCGGCCTCATCATCGGGGTTGTTGAGATGCTGGCTGGCGGCTATTTGGATCCTTATCTGGGTGGTGGTGTTGGAAGTATTATGCCCTTCATAGTCATGCTGATTATCTTGATATTCATGCCCTACGGTTTGTTCGGATACAAACGGATTGAAAGGGTTTAAATAGCAGGGAGAATTGAAAAATGAAACAACCATGCGGAACTTTTAATACCAGCTATGCGCAGGAGATGGCCGTAGCGCGGACGCGTTTTCAGATTACTATAGCCATAGTGGCTGCGGTGCTTTTCTTTGTGGTGGCGCCGTTTTTCCTGAGCACGCAGATAATGTCGAAAATCAATATTTTGGGCATTATCATTGTAGGGGCTCTCGGCCTTAATATCCTGACAGGTTATTGCGGCCAGCTCAATTTCGGGCAATCCGCCTTTCTGGCAGTGGGTGCTTATATCAGTGCTATGCTGGTGCACCACCTCAACTGGAACTGGTTTGCCAGCGTGCCGGTAGCGGTAGTGGGGACGGCGCTATTCGGCCTGATATTCGGCTTGCCCTCATTGAGGATCAAGGGTTTCTACATCGCTGTTACCACCATGGCGGCATTTTTTATCGTCATGTTTCTGCTTGTAAGAGGCGGAGATTTGACTGGTGGAATCAGCGGCTTGGCAGTGGGTAATGTACAGATAGGTGATTTCGTATTTGACAACGAGCAAAAATTCTTCTACTTAATCATGTTTTTCCTTGTGCTGGCTGTATTCTTTGCCAAGAACCTGGTCAGAGGAAGAGTGGGCAGGGCCTTTATAGCTATACGTGACAACGACCTGGCAGCAGAGCTGATGGGAGTTAATATATTCAAATACAAACTTATCGCTTTTGCAGCCTGCTCTGCCTATGCCGGGCTGGCCGGCGCCATGTTCTCTGCCTATTATGGATACGTCAGCGCCGACCAGTTTACCTTTGCTGAATCCATCTGGTACATCGGCTATATCATCGTAGGAGGGCTGGGCTCCATAACGGGCACAATCTTCGGCGTGGTCTTTCTTAAAGTCATAGAGTTTATTCTCAGAGGCGTAGGTCCCAACATCTCAGAGATGCTGCCTGCCATAGGCACCTCATTCCTGTCGAGCTCCCTGGTGATGGTATTTGGTCTGATTATCGTGATCTTCCTTATTTTCGAGCCCAGAGGGCTTTATCACAGGTGGGAACTGGCCAAGGCTTCCATACGGTTCTGGCCGTTTACATATTGAAGCAATAACACACTTTGATATTTTCCGGATCCTGCAGGTCCATGTATCATAAATTAAATACTAGGAGAAAAAATAAAGGAGAGTCAATGAGGAAATTCAGTTTCAGTCTAGGGTTATTTCTAACGGTGGTAATGGTCGTGACAATTTTCGCCGGATGCGCAGCTGAACCGAAAGCGGAAGCGCCCAAAGCGGAGAGTGTCACGTATCGTATGATCAATCTGGGCGATGCCAGCGGCGCTTATGCGGT
>JAFGLP010000059.1 GCA_016927965.1 Dehalococcoidia bacterium | reverse complement strand
GGCGGAGTAGTCCTGTGCGGTATCCTGGTCTGCCTGGCCTATTTTGCAGGTGTTGACTCCAACCAGCAGAAAAATGGCGCAGCACAGCCACCCGCTGCTGAGCAGCAGAGTTCCAATGAGCAAAATGCAGCCCCCGCATCTACTACACCGGAAACGACCCCAGCCGCTACGCCCGACATCCAGCCCCCTGCTGCAGCAACAACTCCTGCTTCCACCCCTGCAACTCAGCCTGCCGAAACGCCTGCCCAGCAGACGCCTGCTCAGCCTACATATACTGTCCCGGCCAACTCAATTGATCCTACTGTGGTAATCACAAGGCAGGCATATCAGATGGTGCTGGCTCTTGACGATATTGGCACCGGATGGGCGAAGTCAAGCGCAGCTTCCCCTTCGAGAGGATTCGTATACTCATCCTCGCATGTAATTTTTTCCCAGGGTTCCTCCTATGCTCCCGTTTTACAGAATATGGTGACCGTCTATCGCACGATTGATGCGGCGGCAGATGCTTATCAAAAGGAAGTTCCGACCGGTACAGCCGGTTCGGCATTATCGCATCCCAGCCTGGGAAACGAATGTTTCCTCAATGATGCGGTAGCCAATAATAAGGTGCTTGTATTCCGGAAGAATAATGTGGTTGTCTGGATCCAATTACAGCAGGATAAGACCGGTGACCCTGTATATTATGCACAGATAGTTGATCAGAAAGTCATCCCGTAAGCTTTTTCGCCTGTTTATTATGAATACCCCTGGCAGCATAAGAGATTGCTGAGAGCAATTGTAATGAAATTCACCTCGTATATTTGTTTGCTGCTTGTCACTTTAGGCATGACAGCCTGCCTTTCTGAAACGGAGCTTATCAACAGGCTGGTCCCGCAATTGAGCGATCCTGATCCTTTGGTGGCAACACAGACGTATGACCGGATGGCGGAAATCGGCGGGCTTGCTGTAGTCCCCATGATCAATGCACTGGAAAGTAATGATAATACGGATGTGCGGTGTGCGGCAGCCTGGGCGCTGGGCCAGTCCGGGGATGACCGGGCTATTGCCCCGTTGATCGGAGCGCTTGATGACACTGATGAAGAAGTGGGCCAGTGGGCAGCCGGGGCTTTGCAGTATATCGGCGGCCCTGCTGTCACCCCTTTAATCACCGCTTTAAAGGCTGAGGCTACGATGACCAGGATTGCTGCAGCCGAAATACTGGGTCAAATCAAGGCCTCCGATGCTGTTGTACCGCTGATAGAGGCGCTTGGCAATAATGACTCGGTCCTCCGGCAAATGTCTGCCGTCGCCCTGGCCAATATCAGGGTCGAACGTGCGGCGGTGCCGCTGGTTGCAGCCTTGAAGGACAGTGATGGTGCTGTCAGATCGGCCGCTGTTGAAGCGCTGGTAAATATCGGGTTACCTGCTGTGAAGCCGCTTATCAGTGCCCTATATGATGGTGTTTCGTACGTGATCCAGGAAGATGGTACGCTGCTGGAAATAAGGCAGGAGGCTGCAATGGCACTGGGCCGTATCGGCGACAGCGGGGCCGTCCAACCACTGGCCACTGCGCTGCAGGATGCTGACCCGTATTTTAGCTGGGATGCTGCTGGAGCACTGGCTTTGATCGGGCCTCCAGCCGTGGATACGCTGATTCCGTTGTTGACCAGTATTGATTCGCAGATCGTACGTAAAGCTGCGTGGACACTGGGACAAATCGGTGCCCCCCGGGCGATGGAGCCTTTGATCACAGTTATGAAATACGGGGATAACCCCGGCGGGCAGGCGGCGTTTCAGGCATTATCTGCCATGGGTGAAGCTTCACGGGGAAAGCTGGAAGCTTTTCTGGTGAAAGCACTGCAGGCGCAGGACCTGAAGGTGATTGCTGCTGGTTATGACTTCTATATACTGAAGGGAGATGTGTCCGCCGAACCTGCCCTGATTGCAGCCATGAACCTTTACGCTGATGCCTACGGCAACTACGATGATAACGGCTTGGTTGCTATTGCGGAAAGGTTCCTGAACTGCGGTAATGAAAAACTTCGTGCGGCTGCCATCGGCTGGGCTAACGGCAAAGCGTTCCAGATCATGGTTACTCCTGCTGATAAGGTAGCTGAAACCTGGGGCAGAGGTGTTTACGATGCTTACTGCGGGGATGGGATGGTGACCTGGGGAAATAATCCGATTGGCCCTTCGGAAGTATATATACTATGGCGTGGAATCATTGAAGCTCCCGGCTTTTTTGTAAATGATGGACCCTCCAGCTTATCAGGAGGTAACAGGCCGTCAGGTATTGGACGAGGCAGTCCGGGAACGGTCATAGTCTATGCGGGAGGCGGACCGCGTAGCATTCCCGGCTACAGCGGACGCAGTGCGCCAGGATGTCCCGATATCTCATGGAAAGTCGAAACCCTTACCGGCAGTGACGGATTTAAGGGAAAGCCTGTCGTTTATGAGGGGGACAGGATGGAGTGGCATGTTACACTTACCAAAGTCAGGCCTCGCGATCGCATAAATATCAAAATTGTCACTAAAATGGATGGTGTTATCATCGACGAAAGGATGCTGGGAATATGGCGGGAGTATATCATCGCGTGGCTGCCCAGAAGGGGATGGACAGCGGAGAGTGAGAAGCTGCATAACGTGGTATTCGAGATATCACGTGAAAATATGCTGTGCGATAGCCAGGGCTGGCAGTTCCCCGTGGTGAAAAAGCCGCTTGACCGACCCCAGAGTATTGACAGGCCGCAGTGGCTGCGTCCTCGCCTGATCGACGGATGGCAGTCGTTAAGCCCGCTGCCCGTTAACCGTCCGTAAATTAATACTGGCGATTAGATGATTCACGGGCATCCAGTCGGATCTTTGCTTGCTGTACGTTGCTCCTGCGCTGCATTGCGCATCTACTAGATCAGTAATATTTCTAAAATAAATATTTCTTGCATAAACAGCCCGACGTCCTTAGACTATATAAGATACTGCGGTAGATTGATTAGATTAAATGAAGTGCCCGGTTGATAAGAGTGTAATGATGGTGGTTGAGCACCACCGTATTGAGTTTGATTATTGTCTCAAGTGCTCGGGTGTCTGGCTGGATGCAGGGGAGCTAGATTTGCTGATCGCTGTTCTTAAGAAAGAAGGGGTAGTCCTGTCAGATGCCGATGTTACGCCGCAGAAATCCGATGTTGCACAGGCCAAACGCAGGTGTCCCCTCTGCGGCCATAAGATGGACAAGGTCTGGATGGGCAGCGGACCGAAGGTATTGATTGATAGCTGCCCGCTGGGCGACGGACTGTGGTTCGACAGGGGTGAACTGCAGAAGGTTATACACGGCATAGAAATGCCGGAATCCCCGCCCCTGGCAGGCGTGCTTCCATTCGTAGGGGAGGCCTTCAAGGCCACTCATAAGTATGATGAAAAGAAACAGGTGTAACTTTTTAAATAAACCTTTAATATCCTGCGGAGGTGAATGATGATCATCGGGCTGATTGTACTTGCCATTGTCATTATCCTGGTCTTTATCGGTATCGGTATCTATAACGGGCTGGTCGGCACACGCAACCAGGTCAAGAATGCCTGGTCGCAGATCGATGTGCAGCTCAAACGGAGGCATGACCTGATTCCTAACCTGGTGGAGACAGTCAAGGGCTACATGGAACATGAGCGGGGTACCCTGGAAGCTGTTACCAGTGCCCGCAATCTCGCACAGTCATTGTCCGGAGCTGCCCCTGCTGAAAGGGCCAAAGCGGAAGGCGAGCTTGGCTCGGCTATCTCGCGCCTGCTGGCGGTTGTTGAGAACTATCCGACGCTTAAGGCGAACGAAAACTTCCTGGCGTTGCAGGAAGAGTTGAGCTCTACCGAGAATAAGATCAGCTTTTCACGACAGTTTTATAACGACACTGTGCTGAAATATAACAACATGGTACAAATGTTCCCTTCGAATATCATTGCCGGTATGGGAAATTTCAAGCAGGAGGAGTTCTTCGAGGTCAAGGCGGCAGAGGAACGCGAGGCCCCTAAAGTAAGTTTTACCAAGCCGGAAAGCAAATAGCGTAAATGTGGGAACAGATCAGGGATAACCAGATCAGGTCCGCCCTGCTGGTGACCGCACTGGGCATTATCCTGCTCATGGTCGGTTTCTTTATCGGATTGTATTTTTTCGGCGATCCGGTTACCGGCGTGGTGATTGCCATAATAGTGTGGGGTATCATGAACCTGGTGGCCCTCTTTGCGGGTGACAGCATCCTGCTGGGGATGTCGGGCGCAAAAAAGATCGGTCCGGAGGACCATCCTCGCCTCTACAATGTGGTCGAGGAGATGAAAATCGCTTCGGGACTACAGAAGATGCCGGATATCTATATCATCGATGACCCCGCGCTCAACGCTTTTTCCACAGGACGCAGCCCGGACCATGCTTCGGTTGCCATCACTTCGGGGCTGCTGGATAAGCTGAACCGCGATGAGCTGCAGGGAGTGATCGGGCATGAGGTGGCACACATTGTGAACCGCGATATCCGTATGATGATGCTGGCCAGTATACTGCTGGGCTCCATTGTCATACTGGCCTGGTACTCCACCCGCGTGCTCTTTCTGGGCAGTCTGAGCAGCGGCAGGAGGAGTGGCTCATCGGGTGGTGGTGGCATCATCACGATCATTATTCTGCTGGTAGGGCTATTGTTGATGATACTGGCCCCTATCATGGCGCAGGTTATCTATTTTGCAGTTTCCCGTCACAGGGAGTACCTGGCTGATGCATCGGCGGCACTGTATACGCGTTACCCGGAAGGGCTGGCCTCGGCGCTGGAGAAACTGCAGAACAACAGCACTAAAGTTAAAACCGCCAATAAGGCTATGGCACCGCTGTATATCAGCAATCCTTTTTACCGGGGGGCGTCTTCGGGTGGTGACCTGTTTGCCACTCACCCGCCACTGACTGACCGCATACGCGTATTGCGGGCCATGTCAGGCGCTTCTTATACCGATTATGAGAAATCATATGAAGCGGTCAGAAATGAGAAAGTCATCCCCGCGTCGGCCCTGGCTGGAGCAACCGCGGTGGGATTGAGAGAGGCCTCCACCGGCGGGCAGCCCGGTGAGGTCAATGAGCGGATCAACCAGGTCCGAGAGACATCAGATACTTTGTGGAGATTAAATAATTACCAGTCGCTAAATTGCGGCGGATGTGGTGCCGGGCTTAAGTTACCGCCAGACTATAAACGTCCAAGTATCCAGTGCCCGCGCTGTGGGGTTGTGAATAAGCTCTCGGGAGATTAATTATAGCATGGATTTGGTGAAGTCGATCAGCAACATTCTAGGTGTGGTCTGCGCCATAATCGGCGTACTCCTGATACCGCTGGGCATTTGGTTTTTAAGGCCGGGAATCAAGAACAAAGATCGCGTGTCTATTGTTATCGCAATTATAGTGCTGATTTTTTCCGTGGGTGCTCTTGTGGGAGCATATGTATTATTCACGCAGGGGTTGCTGAAACAGTTCATATTCCCGCTGAGCCGATGAGTTTAATTATTTAAGCGATTTGCCTACCTATCGATACTGACATACCGGCGAAGTTGCTATATAATGTGATTTTAGTTTACGGCACAAAATATTTACTAATAGAAGGATATAAATGGCCGGTAAGCGATCATTGAAACCCGAGAGTGCTAAGCTTCTTGATGATATGCTGGGCGGAAACGTACGTGCGCTGGCCCGCTTGATCTCAATGGTCGAGAAGCAATCGCCTGAGACTCCCTGCATTCTTCACGAGATTTACCCCCGTCTTAAGGCACACAGAGTGGGGATAACCGGTCCTCCCGGCGCAGGTAAAAGCACTATCGTGGATAAGCTGACTCAGGCAGCCAGACAAAAGGGCCTGCAGGTTGGAGTAATCTGCTCTGACCCGAGCAGTCCTTTCAGCGGCGGCGCTATACTGGGTGACAGGATCAGGATGCAGCAGCATTTTGCTGATACAGGGGTTTTTATCAGGAGCATGGCCACCCGGGGCAGCCTGGGGGGATTGCCCTACACGGCCGGCAACGTCGCCAAGCTGATTGATGCTTTTGGCAAGGAATTGGTGCTGATTGAAACGGTTGGTGTGGGACAGATCGAGCTGGACATCATGGAGAATGTCGATACTGTCATAGTCGTGCTGGTGCCGGAAGCGGGTGATGCCATACAGGCCATGAAGGCAGGGTTGATGGAGATCGCAGATATCTTCGTGATAAATAAGGCCGACCGCCCGGGTGCCGATACGGTGCAGGTAGAAATTGAGAACATGCTGACTCTTTTTGCCAGGGATAAGAGCTGGCAGGTGCCGGTGCTGACAACCGAAGCCGTCAACAATATCGGTATTGATGAGTTGTATAATCAAGTCTGGCTGCACAGAACCAGGTTGTTGGAGAATGGGCAACTGGAAAGAAAGAGGCGCAATCAGAGACGTAATGAGTTCATGAACATTGTACAGAAAAATATTGGGGATGAACTGGTGCGTATTGTTAACTCTGATGAGGACCTGAAAAAATATTTGAAGGATATTGAGCATGGCAAGATGGAGCCGTATGATGCCGCAGGACGTATCTCCAGCAAGATAAGCTGGCGGGTTAATAGTGAACGTGAAGCCCCTGAAAAAGCAGCTGATTAAATCAGTTGCTTTTCACGCATAATCCAAAGTATACCCGGTACCCTCAGGTCGAGTTCGACATCTTCCGGCCGATTGAGAAGGAAATCGCTGACCTGGTCAAGAGGCACCTTGATTACCTCGATTTCTTCAGTATCCTTGCTGTCTTTGATCCCAACGTATTCTACGTCCGGGGCGAAGAAGTGCATGGCGGATGTCGGTAGGATTGCAGGGGCCAGTGGTACCGCCATGACCGGTATAAGCCTACCGGCCAGGTATCCTGTTTCCTCGAGCAGTTCACGGCGTGCTGTCTCCTCTTCACTTTCGCCCGCTATATCCGTAAGCCCTGCCGGGAACTGGATTACATAAGATTCCAGTGGGGCTCGCCAATTTTTTTCGAAAATCAGTTCGCCTTCAGGTGTTAATGCAATAATAACTACAGCCCCGCGGCCGTTAACATTAGTCCGTTCCACGGTTTCCCAGACGCTCTCTTGCCCGTTGCCGCTTACAAGAAATTTATCGACAATTCTTAGGAAACGACCTTCGAATACTGTCTTTTTATCAATTACCTTCATTTATGTCGGCTCCCTCAGGTTATTTCTTATGTACCATCATATTTTAACAAAGTTCTGTCATATAATATTTTTATGCCCGAAATATCTGAAGCCAATTAATCGGTGTCAGCATTGACAGTATTTTTGTGATTTGATAGCATTCGCTGAAACGAAATTCCTCGCTGACAGCTATTAATTAACAATAATTATTGATAACGGGAGTCTGTGTAATGACAGGTAAAACAAAAGCCGGTGATATAGTATATAACCGTTCACTGGGGGAAATGGTAAGGGATGAGACGCAGGGGGGGTTGCCGTTAAAAGTAAGGTACACTCCAGAAGATATTAAGGACGTTGACTATGATCGTGATCTGGGAGACCCGGGGTGTTTCCCCTTTACTCGCGGAATTTATCCCCAGATGTATCGCAACAAGCTCTGGATCAAGTCTTTTATTGTAAGCTACAGCACTCCGGAGGAGACCAACCAGGCCTTTAAAGAATATATTGCCGGAGGGCAGACCGGGCTTCGGCTGTTGGCTGATCTTCCCATCCAGGCGGGCATAGACCCCGACCATCCGTCTTCATGGAACAGCATGCTCTGCGGCGGCGTGTCATCCTATGCACTGGATACATATGAAAGAATGCTGCAGGACCTTCCACTGGAGAATGTGGACTACGAGATGGCCCACATGTCGGTCGGTAGCTCTCTGTGCTTTTATTCTTACCTTGTGGCATTGATGGAGAAGCAGGGGCTTAATATCGCATCCCTGCGAGGATCAAGCATCAATGATCCATTCCGGGCCAAGATTGTCTATGATTCACCTGATTTCCCCACGGAAATCGCCAGGCGAGTTTGCCTGGACCTGATAGAGTTCGGCGTAAAAAACACCCCCAAGTTTAAGGCCTATGCTCCCAACGGGGTTGATCCTGAACAGTCAGGCTTGCTGGCTTCACAGGAGCTGGCCGGATGCCTGGGAGTGGCCACAGCGGTCTATACCGATTTGATTAAAGAACGAGGCCTTACGCTGGATGAGATCGGTCCCACAGTATTTTCACTGGATGCGGAGTCCGACTTTTTTGAGACTATAGCCAAGTTCCGTGCTGCCCGCAGGATGTGGGCGAAAATTGCCAGGGACAAACTGGGGGCCAAGACTTCCCGTGCCCAGAGCTTACGCATTGGTATCAGGACATCGGGTATCTCACTGCAAACGCAGAAACCGTTGAATAACGCAGCCCGGGTGACACTGGAGATCTTGAGCTGCGTGCTGGGTGGAGTTAATTCGCTGGATGCGTCCAGCATCGATGAGGCTATCGGGCTCCCTTCACGTGAGGTCAGGCTGTTTAACCTTGATGCACAGCATATCATCACCCATGAGGCTAATATACCGCTGGTGGCTGATCCACTGGGAGGCTCATATTACGTGGAATGGCTGACTAACAAGGTGGAAGAGGGTGCTAACGAGGTACTGAATAATATCGAAAAGAAAGGTGGCATGTGGGCCTGCCTGGAATCGGGATGGCTGAGGCAGCAGATTGATATGAGCCGGATGAAAGTCCAATCGGAGATTAATAACGGCAAACGCTTGCTGGTGGGTGTTAATGCTTTCAGGGGTGAAGAGGGGCCGATTAATAAGGCTATTGAACGTACTTCATACAGGGTACCCTCCAAGCGGCTCAGGTTGCATACAATTTCTGACATTAAGAAGCTGAAAAAGTCACGTGACCAGGAGAAAATGAAGCAGACGGTGAGTGACCTGTATAATGCGACGAAAAGCGGTCAGAATGTAGTGAGGGCATCCATAGAGGCGGCCAAGGCACGTGTAACTGTAGGCGAGACTATAGGTGTCATTCGCCTGGCTTATGGCTGTGGTTACGACCCGCTTAACCAGATTGAGACACCGGATTATATTAATGAGGCTATCAGGGGGTAATAATGACTACCGGAACGGGAACGATAAGAGTTGTAATCGGCAAAGTCGGCTGTGACATACATGAAAGGGGAGCGCTGGTGCTGGCACGCGCTTTCCGCGATGCGGGCATGGAGGTAATCTACCTCGGAAGGTACCAGACTCCTGAAGCTGTAGCACGTACTGCAATCGATGAAGATGCTGATGTAATTGCATTGAGCGACCATACGGGTAGCATGCGTTATATAGTAGAGGACGTTGTTAAGGCGCTCAAAAAAATGGAGGGTTCTCATATACCCATTGTGGCAGGAGGACTGATACCGAAGGCGGATTTAAAATATCTGGAGAAAATGGGGGTAACGGGTAACTATGGGCCTGGCACACCACTGGAAGTTATCATAGAGCATATACAGATGCTGATTACTGAACGTAAGAAATAGCAGCAGGATTAGCTGCATTATGGTGACATAATTTTGTTGCAGCGATGCCTCAATAAAATGGTCGGTTTTTAGCCAAGCAGAATGTTGTCTATCAGCCGCGGCTTTCCCAACTTTACAGCCATTGAAATAAGTACTTTGCCTTTAAGCGTTTCTACGTCCCTGAGTGTCTCAAAATCGGAGATGCTGATGTAATCAATTTTGGTGGCTGGGGAGGAGGAAATCAATTTGGTCATGGCATCGATAATGACGGCAGCACTACGTTCTCCTTTATTGTGCATGTCAGAGGCCAGTTGAAGGGATTTATATAATATGGGGGCCTGTGAACGTTCTTCTGTGGTCAGATAGGTGTTGCGGCTGCTCATGGCCAGTCCGTCCTTCTCCCTCACGGTGGGGATAATTACAATTTCCAGGTTCATATTCAGGTCGGCCACCATTTTCTGGATGACGCGTGCCTGCTGAGCATCTTTCTGGCCGAAGTAAGCTTTGGTGGATTCGACAATATTGAATAGCTTATTGCATACGGTGGTCACGCCGCGAAAATGGGTCGGGCGGAAACGCCCTTCCAGTGTTTCCGTAATGCCTTTGACATCTACCCAGGCATCATATCCTCCGGGGTACATCTCATCAGCTTCAGGTATAAATACGATATCAGTTCTTACAGTTTCCAGCATGGCCAGGTCACGGTTGAGATCACGCGGATAGGCCTTGAAGTCCTCGTTGGGTGCAAACTGCGTGGGATTTACAAATATGCTGACAACAGCGAAGTGATTTTCCTTTTTTGCATAGCGTACCAGCTCAAGGTGGCCGTCATGTAGATATCCCATGGTGGGAACGAAGCCTACGGTGCCGTTTAATTTCTTGCGAAGCGCTTTCATTTCCGGGATAGTTTTAGCGATTTGCATGGCAGAATCCTCAAAGGTCTTTTAATAGATATTCATCTATACTGGCTGCATTCTCAGCTGCGGGAAAGACTCCGGATTTGACCTCATTAACATAATCGCCCACGGCTTTCTTGATAATTTCAGAAAGCCTGGCATATTGTTTGGCATGCTTGGGGACGAAGTCGGTAAACCAGCCGAGCATGTCGTGAATTACCTGGACCTCACCGTCACAGTAGGGCCCTGCCCCGATGCCTATGGTGGGGATGGTCAGCCTTGATGTGATGAGCCTGGCCAGTTGTATAGGGACCAGCTCCAGCACTACGGCAAAAGCCCCTGCCTGCTGAACAGCCAGCGCATCATCCAGCACATGCCTTGCTGCATCAGGCGTTTTCCCCTGAACCCTGTATCCGCTGAATTGATTTATAGATTGTGGGGTAAGTCCGATATGGCCCATGACCGGTATGCCTGCATCGACTATGCGCTTGATCGTCTCGGCTACAGTGATGCCGCCTTCCAGTTTGACTGCCTGGCAGCCGGCTTCCTGCATAAACCGACCGGCGTTGCGCATGGCTTCCTCACTGTTGATTTGATAGGTCATGAATGGCATGTCGCCGACAATCAAAGCATTTTTCGTGCCGCGTACAACCGCTTTAGTGTGGTGGAGCATCTCCTCGATTTTAACGGGCACGGTTGTCTCGTATCCCAGCATAACCATGCCCAGGGTATCTCCGACCAGGATGAGGTTTACGCCGGATTCATCGACGAGCTTGGCAGTGGAGTAATCGTAAGCGGTAAGCATGGTGATCTTCTCACCTGCTTTTTTCATTTTCTGGATCTTGTTGATGGTAAACCGCATCCGAGCCGCCTCTATCTCAGGGAGTTAGAAGGTGGTCCATCCAGGTATCCACGTTCTTGGTAGACTTAATACGGTTCTTCTCGTCCACATATACCAGACGTGGTTTTACATACTGCGCTTCTTTGCTGTCCACTTCCTGGTAGGTCAGTATTATAACGATGTCATTTTTATCAGCCAAACGTGCGGCAGCGCCGTTAAGACAGATATCACCCCCGCCTGCATTTCCTTCAATTGCATATGTACTGAAACGTGCGCCGTTGTTGACGTTCAATATTTCAACACGCTCATAAGGAAGGATATCTGCAGCTCTTAAAAGGTCGGTATCGATAGTTACACTGCCTTCATAATCTATGTTGCAGTCGGTAACCCTGGCCCTGTGGATTTTACTTTTGAGCATCGTCCTGGTTAACATCGTTTTATCTCCTTCCAGCGGCGGATAATTTATTGTGTCTGATATTTGTCCATAGTTGAAGCCAGGAAGCTGGAGGCGAAGTCCACACCGAACTGCCGGAATACTGCTTCTTCCTGTTCTGTCTCTACCGTATCGCTCTTTGCAAGTAGAGAGCGTATTTCATCCGCTGTCTCAAGGCTGATACGTCCTTTGGCCAGCGCTATAGACAGGGTTTTAATTC
Organism: Dehalococcoidia bacterium; assembly: GCA_016927965.1. The sequence continues at coordinate 9,449 of JAFGLP010000059.1, read as the reverse complement.
CAAGTACCCGGTAAGCGTCAATAGATGCAGGGTGCGTTTTTTCCAGTGCGATGATATGTTTCCTGACGGTCTCGACATCGCCCCTGGCAATCGGGCCGGTGAGACAGTTCGGTATGCCTACCCTCTCAATGTTATTGACGGTCCCCTTGAGCAATGGTAGCAGGGCTTTTACTGCCTGATCCTGGGGAATACCGAAGGATTGCCAGAAATCTGCGGCAGTTTTCATCAGCGTGACCAGATAATTTGATAATGTAACCGCAGCAGCATGATAGAGAACTTTATCTCCGGCTTTGAGAAATATGATGTTCCCGTTCATAGCTCTGGCAATATCGCCCGCAATATCCATGATTTGCTGATCACCTTCCAGTGCAAATGTTGAACCGCCGATATTATGTATGGCTTCTTCAATACTGGCGAATGTTTGAAGAGGATGCAGGCAGCATACGCTGGCTCCAAATCTATGAGCAGGTTCGAGTATGTCGGTTGAATGAACGCCGCTGCAGTGAATTACAATTTGATCTTTATGCCATTCCAGCTTTTGAGCAACATCGGCGATGATATCATCTGGCGTTGTAATAAATACGGCCTGAGCGAGGTCGGAAATTTCCTGCGGTAAATTGCAGACATGACAGCCCTTGACCATTCGTGCCAGTCTGTTTGATGAAGAATGGCTTCTGCTATACACTGCGACGATGCTATAACCCTGCTGCGATAGCAGACAGGCAAGCGCTGTGCCGGTAACGCCGGCGCCTATAACACCTATTGTTGGCTTAACCTGTTCCATATTCACCTCAAAGGTAAATAAATTAACCCTCTCAGCAGCATCCGAGAGGGTTACATGTCGTTAACCATATATACCGTCTCGGTCATAACTGATCCAAGCGGACTTTGTATTCAATTCGAGGGAAATTTGCCTCACCGCCTATTCCGGTCGATGGACAATATAATATTAGGAGTAATTTTCGAATTTGTCAATAAATTTGGAAAAGGGAAAAACTACTCTTCGAGTTTGAATTCCCAGCGGCAAAAGTAATCGTCTTTGCTCTGTCGCGGCGGAGTTTTCAAGCAATTGACCTTTATGCGCGGGTCAAAATAATGAGCGTAGGCATCATTAACCTTTACTTCAATATAGTTGCATTGGGCCTGTTCCCGGCCTTTATTTTCCCTTTCCAGGGCGGCGACCGTAGGGCAATATAGTACCTTCCAGATGATATGGTTTTCGCTAATCTTTTCAAAATCTGATTTGAGATTCCATGCCCAGGGGCTTAGCTGAAACGCTTTCATCATACGTACTAACGGGTTGCCTGTAATGTTGAATGCCTGCGTTATTTTTTCCATTTCATATCTGGCTAGCCGTTCCCAGACCATTATATCGCACTCCATGGCTTCATCATTGCTATGCCGGTCCATAACATTTAAATACCAGAATCCGTCCAGGGCCTTGTATAGCTTGGCATATACTCGGATGAGCTTTTCGAGGGCGCTGTGTGATAGGTCCTCAGGTTGCAGGTCAGGTATGAACTCTCCACTGTAATCATCGAATTTGCTCAATTGTTCCTCCCGCAGCAAAAATTCAGCAACCGCAAATAAACTTTAGCCTCGAGCTTGTGCACATTATAGGGGAAATTGGTGTATTTTTGAATATTATTATTGGCTAGAGCGTTAGTTTTGGCTGGCAGCGCCCGCAAAAATAGGGCTTTTTCACGTCTGTATCTATGAGGCTGTTGGAAAAATGCATAACGCAATAGCCATCCTGGCAATGACCCATGCCAAGGTTATGTCCGAGTTCGTGGACAGCTTCTTTTAAAGCCCTCTGTGATAGCAGGTCACTGTCTGCTGCGAGGCCGTAATTCTCCTGCCTGAGGTAATGTAGAGATATAATAGATATCCCACTGTTGATGTCCGCTTGACCGAATACAAAATTCAGTCCCTGTGTATACAGATTGGCATCTGTAATGCCGAGGAGGTACATGCCCGCTTGTTTGTATGCTTTTAAATTTTCTATAAAAGCATCGGAAAGAAACTGCTGCTGGTCTGCATTAAATGCTTCCTGCGGTATCGGGGCAGCATCTCTGATGAATACGGGGCAACCAAATATGCCGTGTAGCCCGTCTTTTAACTGGACAAGGATCTGGTATTCAATTTCCCCGACAGGTTGAAGGTCTATCTTCATCCATTATTGCTTAAGCCAGGTGAGTATCTCAGCTAGGACATATTTCTGATTATTTCTGGTCAGTTCGGCGACTCTAATGCTTTTACTTTGCCTGATGGCATCTGCCAGAGGATGCGGTTTCAGTGTGATGGTTCCCAGCACCCGTTTTGAGCTGCTCAATGCCTCCTGAACGGCGGTAATAAAACGTGGAGAGAACAATTCCATTTTGCCTATTTCGTCGATGACGATAAGGTTATTCTTCTGGATAGCAGCATATATAGAATCGACGCCGATATTATCCAGTACGCTGGTATCCACTCCGTATTTCCCGACTCTGAAGGGGCTGTCGATAGCAATATGTGCTAGAATCCCCTCTTTACCGTCCAGAGTTACGATGCGAAAGCCTTCGCGTATGCCCACGCTGCGGATTTCCTGTGTGTAAAAACCGCCGGCATCACAATTCGACTGTGAAATTGCCTGCCGTATTATACTGGTCTTACCAGTACCGGGCATCCCGGTAAGCAGATATGCCTGTCCCATCAGCCTCCTGCAGACTCAGTTTTCTTTTTTCTGGTAGCCGTTTTCTTGGGCGCTTCGGTTTTTTCGGCTGCTACAGACTTAGTTTCCTCAGTCTTTTTCTTTTTGGCCGGTGCCTTCTTTGGTTTTTCTTCTGCAGGTGCAGCTTTTACAGCTTCAACTTTACTCTTCTTGGGCGCGGCTTTTTTAGCTGGAGCCGTCTCTTTGGGTTTAAGCATATCAGCCAGCGCTTTGACAGGCTTCGGCATCTCCAATTCTTTCTTAGGAGCTGCTCTGACAACAGGCTTAGCAGTGCCGCCCGATGCAATCAATAACGCTTTTTTGCGTTCTTCCAGCTTCTTTTTCTTTTTGCGGTGTTTGAATATGGCAACTCGTTTTCTTTTGTTCATCTAGTTCACCTAAACCTGATTAATCAAATAATTGTGTTTTATTATCGCTAAAGTACAGCCAGATTTCAAATGGCCAGTCGCTAAGGACCATATTTCTGCCGCATAGCATCGCTCAACTGTGTGAGTAAATTGAGCACTTCATCAACGGCGCCGTCAGATAAGGAAGCGAGTCCGCAAGACGGTGTTATGATACTCTGGGCTACAAGTTGTCTGATTGAAGTGCCGCAACGGGTCAGCGGTGCAAGCGCTTCGCCAAATCTGTCCATCAAACTTGTCAGCGACTCTTTTTTCAGAGTTTCTTCATCGTTGGGTATGATACCCCAGGCTATTGCCTTTCCCGCTTTAATGAATGAAGTTAAATCGGTCTCATAACACAACAGGGAATCGACATAGTTATATGCATCGAAGCTAAGGATATCTATGGGCAACTTTAGCAACAGTGACCAGTCAGTTCCTCCGCAGCAATGAATACCTCTTGGCCCTTGTATACCGCTGAGCGTTTCTGTTATTAATGCAGTGACCTGCTCGTTGGACAGTGCAACGAAAGCTGTTCCCAGCGATGTTAGATAGGGTTCATCAACAAAGATAATAGCCTGCTCCGATTTGGAGCGTAAAAATTCTTCCTGCCAGCGGGCCTTGAGTTTAAGAAAACCTGCAATGGCGTCTGCTATAGTTTCATCATAAATTACCCCACGGCCTGACTCATCGGTCACACATAATCCCCAGCTTATAGGTCCTGTAATTTGTCCCTTTATTATCTTTAACGGGGAAATGCGAGCAAGGTGATGAAGGCCTGCGGCATATTGACCGTCTATTGCATAATTTTCAAATTTGTTTGCATAAGCATCTGAAAAAAGCTGTTCAAGTGCATGATCAAAAGCAGCGTCGCGCTGGATGGTAATATTTTGATCGTCGATCGTTATACCCGGAAAGCCCTCGCTGTACTGTATATACATATTTTCCAGGTTGGAGCGCATGGGTAGCTGAGGCCAGACGGGAAGATCTTTCAGGTAATTACCTGTTTTTTCCCATGCCTTGCCCGGGTCAGTGAAGGGAACACTGCCTATCATGGTGGCTGCGCAATAGTAATTAAGCTGCTTCGACATAATCCGCCTACTGGATATATTTTCCTATTATAATATGGAGATCCTTTTTCAATTTCGCCGGAATCTTTTCAGGGGCAGTAATTATGGCATTTTCCAGAGCATGTCTGCAAATACACTCCCTTTTGGGTGGAAGGTTGACGATGGCGTGTTGTAATGCTTTCCTGGCTGTATCCAGCGTCTTGTGAAAATTTTCCAGAACCATTTCGGTTGATACTGTCTCGCTGACTTCATTCCAGCAATCATAATCTGTTACGATGGCCATCATGGCATAACAGATTTCGGCTTCCCTGGCCAGCTTTGCTTCGGGTAGCCCTGTCATAAAAATTATGTCAGCTCCCCATGATCTGTACAGTTCGGATTCTGCCCTGGTGGAAAACTGCGGGCCTTCCATAACGATACAGGTTCCGCCGTCATGAACGCGCCCACCTGTTTTATGTACCGCCTCATAGAGTACATCGGAAAGTACAGGGCAGTAGGGATCGGCAAATGCTACATGCCCTACGATGCCATTTCCGAAAAAAGTATTGGAACGCAGATAGGTGCGGTCTATAATCTGATCAGGTATTACGATGTCCGTAGGCTTGATCTTCTCTTTAAGGCTGCCGACCGCTGAAATGGCAATTATATATTCCACGCCTAATGACTTGAGTGCGTATATATTAGCCTTTGAGGGTAATTCGGATGGCATGATTGTGTGTCCGTGACTGTGCCGTGGTATAAAGGCTGCTTTCACCCCTTTGATTTCGCCAACTTCAATTACATCACTGGTATCGCCGAAGGGGGTTTTAAAACGGATATCTTTAACCCGGGTCATTCCCTCAAGGTCATAAAGTCCGCTGCCTCCAATGATGCCAACCCTGGCTTCCTGCATTAATAGCCCTCCTGAAAAATAGTCTTAATATTTCCGGCAAATGGTTTTGTAATTATACCCTTTTGTGTAATGATGGCACTTATATATTTATGTGGCGTTACATCAAAAGCAAGATTGTAAGCTGTTGTTCCCTCGGGGGCAATCCTCAGGCCGCGTATCTGCAATATCTCTTCAGGGTCCCGTTCTTCGATTGGTATATTGATCCCTGACCTTATCGATGTGTCTATGGTACTGAGGGGGGCCGCCGTGTAAAACGGAATATTATTTTCCCGCGCCAGCACAGATAGTGAATATGTGCCGATTTTGTTGGCAGTATCGCCGTTGGCTGCAATGCGGTCTGCTCCCACTATTATGCAGTCGATCTCTCCGCGGCTGAGCAAATGACCTGCCATGTTGTCGGTGATGAGAATGAAAGGTATCCCTAGTTTATGAAGTTCCCAGGTTGTCAGCCTTGCGCCTTGAAGCAGCGGACGGGTTTCATCTACATACACGGTGACGTTCTTCCCCTGTTCGGCTGCTGCCTTGATTACACCCAGAGCTGTGCCGTAGGAGACCCCTGTTGCGAGTTGGCCGGTATTGCAGTGTGTTATTACTTTAAAACCATCTTTAATTAAAGTGGTGCCTGATTTGCTGAGATCGGTCATTGCTTGTTCTTCCCATTTGTGTAACCGGAGGGCTGTATCTATCAACTGCTGTTTAATCTCATCAACCGTTTTGGAAGCAGCAGACGCCTGTTTCTGTAGATTGATCGCGTAGAATAGATTTACGGCAGTTGGTCTTGATGCTGCGAAATTGTGAAAAATATTTTCCAGTTTATACAAAAAACTTTCTTTGTCTGTTGCCTGAATTGCCAAACCTCCCAGTGCTATGCCGTAAGCTGCTGCGATACCGATAGCAGGTGCCCCTCGTACTTTAAGCTGCTTTATGGCGTTTATAACGTCTTGGTAATCTGCTGTATCAAGATAGGTTTCTTGTAGCGGTAATTCTGTCTGGTCGAGCAATTTAATATGGGTACCCAGCCACTCTATCGGTTTCATACTAGTCATTCTTGCCCCGCCTCCAGTTTTCGTATGCAAGCTTGAAATTGTCAATAAAGGCTGTTTTATCGGCAGGTGTAATTGTAACTGCCAAGCGGCCTTTGCGTCTTATCTCCAGCATGTTTGATTGTGAAAAATTGGCAGGGAAGTTGATGCCGATTGTCCACCATCGTGCTTTATAAATACTTCTGATATGTTCAAATGGAATATTAAATGAAAAAGGTCCCCTGAAACCAATTCTTACTTTATCATTTAATATACAATACTTCACAGGTATGACGAAGAAATACAGCAATGCCATCAAGATGGCTATCCCTGCTGCTTCACATATGGAATATGATGAACTCTGTGGGTCAAAACCGGAGAAAATAAGTGCAATAACAAGAATTATGACAGTGGGTATTAAAAAAGTAAGTTTTATCCAGACGTCTGTATGCGGCCTATCTTCGTATACTATATAACCCATATTAATAAAGGTCGGCAGAAATTTCTGCCGACCTTTATTATAACGTATCTGCTATGCTCTTACTTAGCGATATCTTTCTGGGATTTAAATTTCTTTCTGCGCCGGACGGCCCAGATGATTACCAGGATAACGATCCAGATCGGGGAGAATACCAGGACCCAGATCAGTAAGCCCAGCAGTATCTGTGCGAAAACAATCAACCCGTCAACGGCTGATTTGAAAATACCGCTGATGTCCCACGTGCTCTGCCCGATAGGTTTGGTTTTAACCAGTTGAACTTCTATAAGAGACATATCAGTGGTCCTATCCAGATACTGGATGCGTCCCTTGGTGCGCTCGATGCTTCCCCTTACATTGGATAGTTCTTTTTGAACTTCCAGGACATCCGTGACAGATTCGGCTTTTTTAAGCAGTTCCAGTAATTGCGCTTCGGTGGCTTCGTAATTCTTGAGCTGCGCTTTCAAATCCGTATATTGCTCTGTCACATCCTGGCTGGCAGTATTTTCGTAACTAACTTTAGCAGCCAGTGTCCTGATTTCTTGAAGAGCGTCATTAAAACTGCTGAAAGGTACCCGGATTGATATATGACCGCTGGGATTATCATCATTACCGCGTTGGCTGGATGAGACTACATAACCGTTATACTGGACGGCGATATCTGCTATATCATCGAGCGCTTCGCTGATATCATCCACTTCAATGTTGATTGAGCCGGTCCTGACGATTTTACGGTCATCAGTGCCTTGATCGTCCACGGAACCCGATCCAGAATTTGTATCGCTTGCCGATTTCATCTGCGCTAAAAATGACGGAGTGGACGCAGGTGCAGGTGGGGCCGACTCCATGACTGCTTCTGAAACTGTCCTGGATTCACCTGCACAGCCGAACGCAAGTATGAACATAATTAGAATCGGTATTATAATGGCGAACTTTAAAGGACTCCTCATCAAAGCCTCCTGCTCTAAATAATCTGGTTTATCTCAGTATATCTGTTTGGATTACCGTTTTGCCAGTTACACTAGTAGTATTACTGGTAGTGGTATCCCTGTTCGTTGAATCGACAATATTATCGGTAGGTGATGTCGTAATAGGTTTCAATGTGTCTGTCGTGATAGTGCGCGTATTGATGACTGAGGTCGTATTCTCTCCTGTTGTATTTGTTGTTGAACTGCTTTGATTCTCGCTATTACCGGTATTGTTGGAACCGGATCCACTATTTTTCCCCTCGTATTTATGATACGTATTAATACGCTGAGTTTCGCTGGTCTTGCTGCTATTGTCGGAGGGCATAACTATTCTGGGCTTATTTTTTATGTTTCTGTCTGTTTCGGTGCTGGTATTGTCTGAAACGCTACCGTCCTGCTTGCTATCACCAATCTGTTTATTGATTCGGGCGTTAGTTGTTTTAGTGTGTTCGATAATGGCATTTAAGCTGGGTTTAACGCTATCGGGAGCATTATCCAGAGCGTCTTGCAGTATTGTAATAGTCTTGGCAGTGCTGGCGTTGATGGAGACCTTTGCTTTATTGGCTGCGGATATTGAGCGAGAAATCTGCCTGGATGAGCTTGTATCGGACTTTGAGTCCGTTTGCTGTTCACTTGTATTGTTGGTAGATGCTGTGCTTGAAGCTGCAGGCGCAGTTGTGTTGGCAGTATTGGTGGGGGTAACGGGTTTCGTGATAACTGTGCTGGCTGGCAAGCTTAAAGCCCCCTCATTTGATTCTTTGATGGACGCATCAATGCCGGCTATAAGCTGTTCAGCCTGGTCAAGCTGGTAGTACATTTTGGTCTTGGTGGAAATTACCTTCTCAGTATTGCCCTGCTTGGCCATGACGGCGATCTCATTTGCACGTTTTTCTGCCAGATTGGCGTGTAGCTCTGCTTTGGCAATATCGGACGCTGTAAAAGTCAGCTGAACCTGTTCAACTGCCAGCTTGACATTGTATAGGGGTTGATCCGGCATGGCGTTGGAGGAAGCTGCCACGGTGCCGGTTGATGCCATCACAAATACGAGTAGAGCAGCCAGGCTGATTGCCAGATTGCGGCGGATATTGAAAGAGCTGACTTTATCGGAAGTCCCCTTAGGAACATTAGTCTGCTGAATACCCTGCATCCTGACGCGTGCCCAGTATTTAAATTCTGGCCTGGGTTGGATGGGATACGCCGTTCTTTTAATATCAAACATCGTGCGCAGCATTGAATCCAGTTCACCAGCGTATTCAGGGTAGCTGCTCAGGCAGCTATCCAGGCTTTCGCCGGAAAGCAACCGCTCGAAGCAATCGTTAAAAGCATTTTCTATCTTTCTAGACATCAAACTTGCCGTATAATAATTTTCTCAAAGATGCAACTGCGTTGAATTGCAGGGCTTTAATAGTTCCTTCGCTTTTACCGAGTGTCTTGGCAACTTCGGCGATGGAAAGCTCGGAAATAAACCTTAGTGCAGCGACCTCGCGCTGGGCTTCGGGTAACTGCTGCAGAGCTATCTTAAGCTGATATATCTCATAATTATGTTCGGTTATATAGGCTGGATCATCGGAGGCAATTCCGCCGGCTTCGTCAAGGCTGGCCCTTTTTTCCTTGGAGCTTTTTCTGATGTAGTCGATAACCCGGTTGTGAGCAATTTTAAATAACCAGGCTGTGAACGGGAGGTCCCGCCATTTATAATTGCCAATACCTTCGTAAGCTTTTATAAACACGTCTTGAGTTAAATCCTCAGCTTCAGTCTGGCTATGCACCTTGACGTAAATATACCTGTATATTTTATCGAAATGCAGATCATATATATGCGTAAACGCTGCTTGATCGCCATTTATCGCTCTCTGTATTAGTTGTTCTTCAATTAACACCAGGTTACCTCAATTTCCTGGCGTCTATTATATATAAACGTGCGCC